>NZ_CP012669.1:1500000-1800000 GCF_001281485.1 Altererythrobacter epoxidivorans | reverse complement strand
GGACGCATCGTCCAGTGTGTCGACCTGTTCGACCGCGATCCCCTGCCGCGCCCTTACGTCCTGAAGCCGGTCAACGAAGGGTCTTCTGTCGGCGTCGCGATCGTCACCGACGACAGCAATTACGGCAATCCGATCGCACGCGATGCGAAGGGTCCGTGGCAGGACTTCAAGCAGTTGCTCGCCGAACCTTTCATCAAGGGTCGCGAACTGACGACGGCCGTGCTCGACGGGCCCGAAGGGCCGCGCGCGTTGGGCGTTACCGAACTCGTCATCGAAACCGGATTCTACGATTTCGACCACAAGTATACCGACGGGATGACGACCCACATCTGCCCCGCGCAGATCCCTGAAAACATCGCCGCCCTGTGCCGCGAATATGCGGTGAAAGCACACAAGCTGCTCGGCTGTCACGGGGTGAGCCGCACCGATTTCCGCTGGGACGACGAACTTGGCGAGGATGGCCTGTTCGTCCTTGAAACCAATACGCAGCCGGGCATGACCCCTCTCAGCCTGGTGCCCGAACAGGCGCGGCTGATCGACATGGATTATGCCGATATCGTCGAAGCGATCGTCGCAGAAGCAATGCGCGTCCACGCCGACACACCATCGGGAGGCGGCGATGGCGACGATTAAGCGCGGCGGCAAAGGGGTAAGGCGCGCTGCACGCGCCAACAGCCGTGCCACGACCGCGCGCAAGGCGAAGGCGAAGACCAGCGGTTTTCTCGACGGTGCAATGGCATTGCTGCCGTTCACGGATGAACAGATGCACCGCATTTTCCTTGCCGTAATCCTCGGCGGTGCGGTGGCGCTCGCATGGTTCATCGCCAGCCTCGCAGGGTTGCCGGCCATGGCGCAGGCGCAGATTGCAGGGCTTGCGTCCGATGCCGGGTTCGAAGTGCGCCATGTCCGCGTAACCGGCGTCGAGCGGATGAATGCGCAGCGCGTTTACGAGAAGGTCCTGTCGCAGCGCGACATGCCCATGCCGCAGGTCGAGCTCGAAAACTTGCGCGAAGACCTGCTGCAGCTTGCCTGGGTAGAGGATGCGCGCGTGTCGCGGCAGCTTCCCGAAACGCTCGCCATCGATATCGTCGAGCGCGAGCCGCACGCCGTACTCCAGAAACCCGATCGCCTGATGCTGATCGATGCGACCGGCGCAGAGCTGGAGCCTGTTTCCCGCGCCAGCGCCAAGGACATGCTGGTCATCAGCGGGCCGGGTGCCAACCGCCAGGTCCCCGACCTCGATGAGCTGCTGGAAGCTGCGCCCGCTCTTCGCCCGCAGGTCCGCGAGGCTGAATGGATCGGGAACCGGCGCTGGAACCTCACCTTCAGGACGGGGCAGAAACTCGCCCTTCCGCAGGGCGAGGATGCAGCAGCATCGGCGCTGATCAATTTCGCGCGGCTCGACGGACAGAATCGCCTGCTCGGCGGCAAGGTCGCGACTTTCGACATGCGTGCACCGCCGCGCATCTACATGCGTATTCCCGGTCGTGCAGACCAGGTGCTGGGGGAAGGGACAAACTGATGGCACCGCCCAAGGGCAACAATCGCATCAACAAGGTATTTGGCGCCGTCAACATCGGCTCGTTCCGCATTTCCGCCATGATCATGGGCGTGGGCGAGGATGGCGAATTGCAGGTGCTGGGTAGCGGGCACCGCGCCGGGCAGGGGATCAAGCGCGGCTATATCACCGACATGGCGGCGGCGACCTATGCCATTCGCGATGCTGTGGAGCGCGCGGAAAAGAATGCCGGTACATCGATCCAGAGCGTCTGGGTCGGATGTTCGGGCGCGGGTCTGGGCAGCCAGGTTTCCAAGGTCGAAATCGAGATCGGCGGTCGCCGGATCGAGGAAGAGGATATCGAGCAACTGCTGGTTGCGGCGCGCGATACCATCCGGCCCGACGGGCGCATGGTGCTGCATGCCCAGCCTGCCCATTACACGCTCGATGGCGCGCACGGCGTCGCCAATCCCAAGGGACTGCATGCCGAACGGCTTGGCGTGGATGTCCACGTGATGCTGGCCGATGGTGCGCCGGTCCGCAACCTGACCGAAGCGGTGCAGAATGCGCATCTGGAGGTCGAAGCGGTCGTGGCCGCTCCGCTCGCTGCAGGCTATGCCTGCCTCTCGGACGAAGAACGCGAGCTGGGCGTGGCGCTGGTCGAGATCGGCGGCGAAGTGACCAATGTTTCGGTCTTCGCAGGCGGAATGCTGCTGGGGCTGACGGCGCTACCTTTCGGTTCGACCGACATCACCGATGCCATCGCCTCTGCTTTCGGCATTCGCCGTTTCCAGGCCGAACGGCTTAAATGCGTGTCCGGTTCGGCCATTGCCAGCCCGACCGATCACCGCGAGATGATACCGGTGAACGGTCCGGGTGACGACCAGGTTGGCCCGGTCGCGCGCGGTGCAGACGATCGCAACCGCATTCCGCGTTCGGAACTCGTATCAATCGTCACGCAAAACCTTTCGCACCTGACGACAGAGGTCGGGCGCGCTCTCAAATCGATGGGCTTTTCAGGCTCGCGCGGGGGGCAGGTCGTGCTCACCGGCGGCGGTGCCGAACTCGCCGGTCTGGCCGAATTCGCGCAAGGCGCGCTCGGCATGCCGGTCCGGATCGGCAAGCCGCCAGCGCTCAAGGGGCTTCCCGAAGCGCATTCGACCCCGGGTTTTTCGACTTTGGCCGGTCTTTGCCTCTATGCCATCGACGATCCGATCGACATTCGTTCGGTCGGAGCGCGCAAGCAGGTATCGACCCGTTACGGCGGTTCGGAAACGGTAACGCGCCTTTTCCGGGCGCTCAGGGAATATTTTTGATAAAACAGACGGAACCGGGATCGCACGCAAACACTGGAGTCTTGTCGTTTTAACCACTGTGGATAAGGGTTTTCGCGCTATCAACGGCGCTTCCTATCTGTGCCACAGTAAATCAGATTAGTTTTGGGTGCGATGCATCCGGAGGAATAGTTGATGAGCATCAATATCGGACCTGCGTCGAACGAAGAACTGCGGCCCCGCATTACCGTTATCGGGATCGGCGGTGCAGGCGGAAACGCGATCGCCAACATGATCGAAGCCGAAATCGAAGGCGTCGATTTCATCGTGGCAAATACGGATGCGCAGGCGCTCAATGCCTCGACCGCGGAAAAGCGGATCCAGCTCGGCCCGGAAATCACCGGTGGCCTGGGTGCCGGTGCACGGCCCGAAGTCGGCAAGGCGGCGGCTGAAGAAACCGTAGCCGAGATCGAAGATGCTCTCGAAGGCGTCAACATGGTCTTCATCGCGGCCGGCATGGGCGGCGGCACCGGTACCGGTGCGGCGCCCGTTATCGCCGAAGCTGCCCGCCGCAAGGGTGTTCTGACCGTCGGTGTCGTGACCAAGCCGTTCCTGTTCGAAGGCACGCGCCGCATGCGCGCTGCTGAATCGGGCATCGACGAACTGCAGAAGCATGTCGACACGCTGATCGTGATCCCGAACCAGAACCTGTTCCTGGTCGCGAAGGCGGAAACCACCTTCAAGGAAGCCTTCATGCTGGCGGACGAAGTCCTGCAGCAAGGTGTCCGTTCAATCACCGACCTCATGGTCATGCCCGGCCTCATCAACCTCGACTTCGCCGACGTGCGTTCGGTGATGAGCGAGATGGGCAAGGCGATGATGGGTACCGGCGAAAGCGAAGGCGAAAACCGCGCTCTCGAAGCTGCGGAACGCGCGATCGCCAACCCGCTGCTCGACGGTGTCAGCATGCAGGGCGCAAAGGGTGTAATCATCTCGATCATCGGCGGCGAGGACATGCGCCTGCTCGAAGTCGACGAAGCTGCAAACCACATTCGCGAACTGGTCGACGATGATGCGAACATCATCTGGGGTTCGGCGTTCAACCCTGACCTCGATGGCAAGATCCGCGTTTCTGTCGTCGCGACCGGCATCGATCACAGTGCTGTCGCCGGATCGTCGTCCAGCGCACCTGTGTCGCTCGGGGCTTCGCGTCCGCCGAAACGTCCGATCATTTCCTATTCGGAAGAGGAAAATGCCGCGCCTGAAACTTCGGGCGAGGAAGAGCCGCTGGAACTCGCCACCGAAATGGACGGCGAGCCGGAAGGCGATGCAGCACCTGCTCTCGAACCGCTTTCGGGTTTCGGTGACGAGGAAGAGGGTGAAGTAGAACCCTTCGACCTCACCGGCATGCAGGCAGGCGACGAAATGGGTGACGCCGACGATGACGATGTCGATGGCATCGTCGATCCGCTGGCAGGCCTGCGTAATGCCGAAAACGATCCCTACGCCGATCCGGCCGAAGGACTTCCGGAACCTGCCGCGGACAGCGGATACGGTAGCGCTGACGAAGGCGGTTATGGCGAAGGTGACGAAACGCTCGACCTGACGTCCGACATGGGCGCAGGCGGTGCAGGCGGCGCTCCTCAGGACGATCTCCTGGCCAATGCCGATAAACTGTCGAGTGAAGACGAACCTGTCGAACAGCCCCAGGGCGGTCGGCGCCGGAGCCTTCTGGGCGGTGGCGGAAGCGAGTCCGGCGGCGGTGCAGCCGGCGGAGGTGCTGCCGGCGGCAGCACGCTGTTCGAACGGATGGCAAACCTCTCGCGCGGCACCTCGGGTAGCGACGATGAAGACGAGGACGATGATGATGGCGATGCGGGTGGCTCGCTCAGCATCCCGCGCTTCCTGGGTCGCCAGAACAACCAGTAATCACGCCAGTAATCACGCCAGTAATCACAAGGGTAGAAACGCAGGCGCGTCCGGTTCGCTGATCTGAAGCGGCCTGGCGCGCCTGTGTGCCGTTAGACCCCGGTTCAGGCGCGTCAGGCTAGCCTGTGCAGGTGTTGCCAATTATGACCCGCTCCATGAATTTCCAGCATGTTCCGAAAGCGCTCCTGGCCGCGACGGCCCTGACAGCTGCGACCGTTCCAGCGATTCCGGCCTATGCCCAGTCGGGCGATGCGCCGGTATCGCGCGAAGTGGTCCAGCCGCTCCCGTCGCCAGATGTGCAGCGGCTCAATCGCGCGCTCAAGCGGCTAGCAACCAACTCCCGCGACCTCGGCGCACTGATCGATGCCGGAAATGCAGCGCTTGCTCTCAACGATCTCGATGCATCGATGGGGTTTTTCGGCCGGGCACAGGAATTGTCGCCCAGCAATGCCGATGCAAAGATGGGGATGGCGGCCATCTTCCTCCGATCGGAACGTCCGGTAGAGGCATTGCGCCTGTTCAGCGAGGCTGAGAAGTCCGGCGCCTCTCCGTCCGCAGTGCTGCCCGAACGCGGGCTGGCCTACGATCTCGTCGGCAATGGCTATGAAGCGCAGGCCAGCTATCGCGCCGCACTTGCGCGCGAAAACAATGACGAGATTGTCCGTCGGCTGGCGCTGAGCCAGGCGATCGCCGGAGACCGGGCAGGCTTCGAAGCGACCCTGCGGCCCTTGCTCGACAAGCGCGATTATGCCGCATACCGGACGCGTGCCTTTGGTCTCGCCATCCTGGGCGACGCGAAGGAAGCGCGGGCGATCACCGATGCCGTGATGCCGAAAGATCTGGCGAGCCGGATCGCGCCCTATCTCGATTACATGCCGCGCCTGACAAAGGCCCAGCAGGCGGCCGCGGCCAATCTCGGTATCTTTCCCCGCGCAGCACAGATCGGCCGCGATGATCCGCGAATTGCCCAATATGCCAGTTCTACGGCACCGGCTGCTGCTCAGGCTGGCGACAAGCTGGCTCCGCAAGGGGCGCCGCTCGGCAATCCCAAGCCCATCAGGTTGAAGAATACGAACACCAAGAGCGCCGCCAAGTCGAAGGGCAAGGCCGACAATACGGTCAAGGTGGCTGCCGCAACGCGGGTGGAGGCCATGCCGCCAGCCCAATCGGGCAGCAGGCTTGCCGCTGTCGCCCGCGAACAATCGCTTGCGCCGCCGCCACCGCAGCCGATGCAGCAGGCACCATCGGCAGAGGTCGTCACCGTCGTTGCTGCACCGCCAGCCAGCGCGCCGACCGAGGTCGTGCGTCCCGCAGTCTCTACCTTTGACCTCGCGCAAGTAAGTAGCGGGGAGCTTCCCCCTGTCGCCTCATCAGCGTCCAGCCTTCCTGCCGCACCTCCGCAGATGGCGCAGACGGCGCAGCGTTCCGAAGCCGTCCCGACAGTCCAGTCGGTGCCGGAACCGGCACCCAGTGTCGCCGACGCATTTGCCGATTTTACCGCCGGACCGACCACGCGCACGAATGCTGGAACAGGTGCTGTCGACATTACCGCGATCAAGGTGCCGCGCGAGAAACCGCCTGAACCACCGAAACCGGAAAAGCCGACCCACCCGAGCCGGATCTGGGTCCAGGTCGCCACGGGCAAGGAGCTTTCCGCGCTCAAGTTCGATTGGCGGCGTTTTTCCCGCCAGGCTCCCGAATTGCTTGGGGATTTCAAACCGCATGTGACCGCGTGGGGGCAGGCCAACCGTTTGCTCGCTGGTCCGGTGGCTTCCGATGCGGCCGCAAGGGATCTCGTCAAGGCGTTGAAGGGCAAGGACCTCGACGCCTTCACCTTCACGAGCCCCGAAGGCCAGGAAATCACAATTCTTCAGTAGGTTACAGGGTTTCCCCGGTTACTTGTTCACAAGCTTTGAACAAGCGAAATCGGTTCTCCCCAGCAGCCATCTTGCGTGCCATTGCTTTCCACCCTCGTGCCATTGCATCCAACGGGCAATGACGAAAGGCAACCCAATTCGATGAGAGTGCGCGAGCAGGAATATTCGGCTCAGGATGACGCCGGACCAGTGGATATGCTGGCTGCGCTGTTCGATGCGCGTGGGTGGCCGTGCGAAATCGTGTCCGAAGACGAGGTCACGGGCGAGGTGCAGGGAAGCTGGGCGAAATACCAGATCCGCGCGATCTGGCGCGGCGAGGACAATGTCCTGCAATTGCTCTGCCTGCCCGATATCCGGGTCGCCAGCCACAAGCGCGGCGAGGCCTACGAGCTTCTTTCGCTGGTGAACGAGCAGATGTGGCTCGGCCATTTCGACATCTGGTCGAACGGCGACGTGCTGCTGTACCGGCACGGCGCGCTGCTCGGCGATGACGGCATGCTGTCGCTCATGCAGGCGCAGGCGCTGGTCGAGACAGCGATCGACGAATGCGACCGGTTCTATCCCGCTTTCCAGTTCGTGCTGTGGGGCGACAAGACCCCGAAAGCCGCGCTCGAGAGCGCCATGGTGGACGCCGCCGGCGAAGCCTGAGAGGCTTGCCGTCAGGGCAATCCGGTCTAAGGATCGCCAGCATTCGCTGATTTCACGACAGGAGAACCATCGTGCCGCATTTTGAAAAAATGCTGATCATCGGATGCGGTAACATGGGCGGAGCCATGCTCGCAGGATGGCTTGCTGCTGGCGAGAGCGCGGCGAGGTTCACCGTGCTCGACCCGCAACTGGACGCTGCACCAGAGGGCGTCGAACTGATCCGCGATGCGTCCGAAGCGGGTTCGCACGATTGCGTCCTGCTCGGCTTCAAGCCGCAACAATTGGGTGCGATCGCCCCCGGCATACAGTCGCTGACCGGACCGGAAGTGACCGTGTTCTCCCTGCTTGCAGGCCTCGATCGCGCGACGCTCCGTGATGCTTTCCCCGCAGCGCACGCCCACGTACGTGTCATGCCAAACCTCGCATCGCGCATCGGCAAATCCCCGGTGATACTGTGCGAGAGCGGCCTGACGGAAAGCGAGAAGCCCGCGGCGCTCGACGTGTTCGGCAAGCTCGGGACGGCCCTGTGGCTGGATGACGAGCGCAAATTCGACATCGTCACGGCCCTTGCTGGATCGGGCCCCGGCTTCGTTTATCGCTTCATCGACGCGCTGGCATCTGCCGCAGTGAGCCTGGGGGTCGAACCGGACATGGCGGACAGCCTGGCGCTGGCAACGGTCGAAGGATCGGCCGCATTGGCGGCCGGTGCGGACATTTCTCCGGGCGAGCTGGCCGACCGCGTTGCGAGCCCCGGCGGGATGACGCGCGAGGGGCTGAATATCTTGGATGCCGATAACGCCTTGAAAAACCTCCTGGTCGAGACATTGCGCGCGACCGCGGACAAGGGCGCCGAATTGGGCAGGGGTGCAGCGAAACAGCCTTAACAGCTTGCACCGAATGCAAGCCGGTTTTCCTTGAATATCAGCGTTCCGGTTGCGATATATCCGGTACCGGCTTGTCGTCGCTCGGCGCCGGAAAGGAGTTTGAAATGGCTGATTGGAACGAACAGCAGCGTAGCCGACCGGGTTTCGGCACCGTCCCGCGCACGGGCGATCTCGCTTCTGGCGTCACCTTCGACGAGGGCCTGCGCAAGCATATGCTCTCCATCTACAACTACATGACATCCGGCGTCCTGCTGACAGGGATCGTCGCGCTGCTCACTGCGCGTTCGGGACTGGCATTGTCCTTTGCCAGCGGGCCGCTGATGTGGATCGTCGCCCTGTCGCCGCTCGCAATCGTTTTCGCGATGAGCTTTGGCGCAAACAAGTTCAGCAAGACCACGCTCCAGGCGATGTTCTGGGGCTTTGCGGTGCTGATGGGCCTCTCCCTGTCGACGATTTTCCTCGTCTACACGGGCTCGAGCATCGCTGCGACGTTCTTCGCCACGGCAGGTGCCTTCGCAGGTCTCAGCCTGTGGGGTTACACCACGAAGAAAGACATCTCGGGCTGGGGCAGCTTCCTGCTCATGGGCGTGATCGGCCTGATCATCGCAAGCGTGATCAACATGTTCCTGGGTTCGGGCACCATGTCGCTGGTCATCAGCTTCCTTGGTGTGCTGATCTTCGCAGGCCTCACCGCCTACGATACCCAGCGGCTGAAGACCGAGTACAGCTATTGCCGGGGCACTGAATTTGCGGGCAAGGCCGTCGTCCTCGGCGCGCTGAGTTTGTACCTCGACTTCATCAACATGTTCCTGTTCCTGCTGCGGTTCATGGGTTCGCGCGAGTAATTCCGCACCGATAATCGCAAGTACGAGTCAACTCGTCGATGCCCGGGCTGCCAATGGCGGTCCGGGCATTTTCTTTGCCGGAAACTAAGCGTAAGCTTTGACCTTCAGCTTGCGGCAAGGATGGGATGTGCACCCTGCCGCGATATGCGTATCGGGATTTGAAAGAGGAAGTACGATGGGAGCGGGTAACAGGGTCGGATTGAAGATCGTCACGGCGGCAATCGGGGCAGCGGCCCTGTCCGCGTGCGCAACGCCTCCGCCGCCTCCGCCACCGCCTCCGCCCCCTCCGCCGCCTGTTCGTGTGGTCATTCCGCCGAAACCCACGCCGCCTTCCGGCGCGGTTGCGGTCATGGCGATCCCCCAGATGGGCGCGAACGGCCTGCGCGATACGGTGAACAACAACATCACCGAAGCGCAAAGGCTGTGGAACCTGCGTTCGGGCCTCAACGTTGCTGCGCTCAACTGCCTGAGGGCAGAGCACGCGACGCTGGTCGACAATTACAAGACCATGCTGAACGCGCACAAGCGCGAGCTCGCTTCGACCAACACTGCGCTACAGAAGGAATACCGCAATCGCTATGGTGCGAGTTATCGCGACCAGCAGGATTCCTACATGACGCAGGTCTATAACTATTTCGCCCTGCCGCCGGCTCTGTCGGATTTCTGCGACGTCTCCTTGCAGGTCAGCAACGAGGTGATCCAGGTGCCCGCCGGACAACTCGGCACATATGCGCAAAGCGCCCTGCCGCGCATGGAAGCGGTGTTCGAAAACTTCTTCCGCGCTTACGAGCAATACCGCGTGAACCTCGCCGCGTGGACCGAGGCTTATGGTCCCAAGACGGTAACGACGGTGCGGACCTATGGCGCGGTGGGCGATCCTGCCACGACCATGCTCCAGGGTACCTACAGCCCGCCGGAAACCGCAGTAACCTACACGCCTGTCGCAAGCACGGCAGCGCAGGGCCAGTCGGACCTGACGGCGCCGGTCAACATGGGGGCGCAGCCGCAGATCCAGTTCGTCACCGGGACGGGCGAGCCAGCCGGCAGCGACGAGGTTACCCAGCCGTCGCAGCCCAGCGGACCTGCGCCGCAGTTCGTGTCGCAGCCAGTGGTCCAGACGGAAGAGAAGGACGAGGCCAACCGCGGCAATTGACGCGGATTGGCCCGGGCTTCGGGCTTCACCCGACATTCAATCCTGCCCTCACGCTTGTGTCCTGCCACGCCCGTGGCTAGGGGCGATTTCGCGCATCGGTAACGGGAATGCGGTGCGGATGGTTCGCCATCCCATTCCGCAGCTGTCCCTGCAACTGTAAGCGGAGAGCGTCCGGCTCTTTTATGCCACTGGGCCTTGCCCGGGAAGGCTTGCCGGATGTGTCGACCCGTGAGCCAGGAGACCGACCGGAGCGCGTCGCTCTTGCCCGGCTCAGGGATTGGCCAGGCGCGAAACCTTTCGTCTGAGCGACGTAAGCGGGCAGCTCCGGGGATGGTCCTCGTGGCGCCTGTCGCTTGAGACGGGAGTATCACCGACGTGAAGAAATGCCTTTTACTGGGTGCGGGCCTTGCCGGGCTCGCCCATACTGTGCCGGTTTCCGCGCAGGAGAATGAAGAGAACGTCTGCTATATCGTCGGGGGCGAGCAGGGCGAAGAGCAGCTGCTTTGCTATCCCGGCAAACGTATTCTCGTTTCCGGAAGCCGCTCTGGTGCTGTGCGATTGCAGGATTTCACCGGTGCTGGCACCGTCCTTGAAACCGAGACGCTGGAGCAGCGCCAGGTCCGCGATGTCGCCGACATCCTCCGCGATACTCCGGGCGTTGCCGTCACCAGTACCCCGGGACAGACCCAGCTTCGCCTTCGTGGGGCAGAGGCGAACCACGTCATGGTGCTGGTCGACGGGATCGAAGTGTCAGACCCGTTCGCCGGCGAGTTCGACATGGGAACGCTGCAGGCTGAAATCGGATCGCGGATCGAGGTGGTGCGCGGCCCGCAAAGCGCGCTCTACGGCTCGGATGCGATCGGCGGCGTCGTGTCATACCAGACCGCCCCGGGATATGTAGCGAGCGGCCTGAGGGCATTTGTCGAAGCCGGTACGAACGGTAGGCTCAACGGCTCGGCGCGCGCTGGCCTGGGCGATGCAGTCCGCAATCTTGCGCTGTCGGCGACAGTCGTAAGCACCGATGGCGAGCCCAATGCCCGCGGCGGTGCGCGCAATATCGGCCGCGACAGCTATACCCTGTCGGCAAATGGCGGGATCGAGGCGAGCGACATCCTGCACCTGCGCGCCGTGGGCCGCTTCACAAGGACGACCGGCGATTACAACGACCAGGATTACGACCCGAGCAGCCCGACATTCGGCATGGTGATCGACACCCCCGGCGTGCGCTATGAGAACGACGCGCTCTATGCGCTCGTCGGCGCAAGGCTTGCGACAATGGATGATCGCTGGACCCACGATCTGTCGGCACAGGTCGCGGACATCCGCCGCGATACCTTCGGACCGTTCGGGCGCACCTCGGGGAACGACGGCCAGCGACTGAAGGCTTCCTATGTCAGTGCGTTTGCCTTTGGCGAGGGGCCTGAAAGGCATTCGCTGACCTTCGCCGCTGAATGGGAGAAGGAACGCTACCGCAACGACGACCCCTATGGCTCGGCATTTTCCGATTGGCGCTCGATCGAGAATACCGGCCTCGCAGCCGAATATCTCTTTGCTTCGGACAGCATCGATTTCTCGCTCGCCGTCCGCCACGACATCAATTCGCGTTTCGCGGATGAAACCACCTACCGCATTGGCGGCGGCTACGATCTGTCCGCGGGTACGCGAATCCGGGCGAGCTATGGCAGCGGCATCAAGAACCCGGGCTTCTTCGAACTGTTCGGTTATTTCGACGGGCAATTCATCGGCAATGCCGATCTTAAGCCCGAAAAGTCGGAAGGCTGGGAGGTCGGCCTCGATCAGAAGCTTCTGGACGGCGCCGTGCAACTTTCGGCGACTTGGTTCGATAGCGAGCTGAAGGACGAAATCTACACCACCTATCCGGCGCCGGACTATGTTGCGACGCCCGCCAACCGCGACAGCGTTTCCAGCCGCAAGGGGCTGGAACTGAGCGGAAAGGCGAAGCTCGCCAGCAATATCACGCTCGACCTCGCCTACACCTGGCTCGATGCAAAGGAAGACGGGGTCGAGGAAGTCCGCCGTCCGGGCAACATCGCCTCGGCTATTCTGGGATGGGTGGCTCCCGACGACGCGGCGAGTGCGACCCTGATCGTGCGCCACAATGGGGCAACCGACGATCTCGCCTTCACCGATCCCAGCTACATTCCGGTAATCGAAAGGCTGGACGCATTTACGCTCGTCAATCTGGCGGGTGAGGCGCGGTTGAACGACCGCCTGCGCCTCTTCGGACGTATCGAGAACCTGTTCGACGAACGCTACGAACAGGTGTTCAGCTTCGTATCTCCTGGCCGGCAGGTGGTTGCAGGAATACGCGCAGAGTTTTGAGGCGCGCTCTAATCCTCTCGCAATTTGACGAGGAAATGCATAGGTGGGCGCCATGCATTTCCTCGATCAAGCCAAGATCTATCTGAAATCGGGCGCTGGCGGCCCCGGCGCGGTGAGTTTTCGCCGCGAAAAATATGTCGAATACGGCGGTCCTGACGGCGGCAACGGCGGCAAGGGCGGCGACATCGTGTTCGAAGCCGTTGCCGGCCTCAACACGCTGATCGACTTCCGTTACACCCAGCATTTCAAGGCGAAGCGCGGCGAACACGGGCAGGGCAAGGATCGCACAGGTGCATCTGCCCCCGATCTCGTGATCAAGGTGCCCGTCGGCACGCAGGTCCTTTCCGAAGACCGCGAGGAAGTGCTCGCCGACTTCACCGAGGTCGGCCAGCGCGAGGTTTTCCTCGAAGGCGGCCTCGGCGGCCGCGGCAATGCCAGCTACAAATCGGCCACCAACCGGGCGCCGCGCCAGCACCAGCCGGGCATTCCAGGTGAAGAAATGTGGGTGTGGCTGCGGCTCAAGCTGCTCGCCGATGTCGGCCTCGTTGGCCTGCCGAATGCGGGCAAATCGACCTTCATCAACCAAGTTTCCAATGCCAAGGCGAAGGTCGGCCATTACGCCTTTACGACGCTGATCCCCAAGCTGGGCGTGGTGCATCACAAGGGGCGCGAATTCGTGCTGGCGGACATCCCCGGCCTGATCGAAGGGGCAGCGGACGGCGCCGGTATCGGCGACCGCTTCCTCGGCCATATCGAACGTTGCCGCGTCCTGATCCACCTGATCGATATCTCCGGCACCGGGGACCAGGACCCGGCAGAAGCGATGCGCATCGTCGAAGAGGAATTGGCGGCATACGGGGGTGGCCTCGATGACAAGCCGCGCCTCGTCGTGCTCAACAAGCTCGATCTTGCCGACAAGGAACTGGCCGAAGGGTTCGCTGAAGAACTGCAGGAAGCCGGCGCTGACAAGGTTTTCATGGTCTCTGGCGCAACCGGCGAAGGCATCGAACAGCTGATGGACGCCGTGCTGCAATACCTGCCGGAGCGGACTTCGACCGAAACCAAGGGCAACGAGGTCGAGGATATGGCCGAAGAGAACGCAGACGACTGGTCGCCGCTGGATTGACGAGGGCGGGGCTAAGAAAAACCTCGTTCCCGAAAGGGTCCAAATCCGGCTAAGGACGCTTTCGATGCGAAGCCTTGCCGATCTTCATCAATGTCGCCGCCTCGTCGTGAAGGTCGGTTCTGCCTTGCTGGTCGAGCAGGGGCAGCCTCGCGTGGACTGGCTCGACAGGCTGGCAAGCAACCTCCACTCGCTACGGACGCAGGGGATCGAGCTTATCGTGGTCAGTTCTGGGGCCATCGCCCTGGGTGCTGCGAAACTCGGCCTGCCCGACGGCGGACGGCGCAACCTTGCCGATGCACAGGCCGCTGCTGCGGTAGGCCAGATCGAGCTTGCGCGGCTCTGGTCGAACAGCTTCGCAGGTTTTGAGATGACCGCGGCGCAGATGCTGCTGACGCTCGAGGACCTGGAAGATCGCAGGCGTTACCTCAATGTTTCGGCGACCGTGGAAAGGCTCATCGAAACCGGCGCCGTTCCCGTCATCAACGAAAACGACAGCGTTGCGACCGAGGAAATTCGGTTCGGCGACAACGACCGGCTGGCAGCACGCGTCGCGCAGGCTGCGGGTGCAGACGCAGTGTTGCTGTTGTCCGATGTCGCAGGCCTTTTTGATCGCGACCCGCGCGATGAAGCTGCGCAATTGGTCCCGACAGTCGATGGGATCACGCCCGACGTGCTGGCAATGGCGAGCTCGTCCTCGTCCTCGGGACTTGGCTCGGGCGGAATGGCTTCGAAACTGCGCGCCGCACAGATTGCCGAGCGCGCCGGGATCACGCTCGCGATTATCGACGGCACCCAGGAATCGCCCATCGCCAATGCGGTTGCTGCCAATTGCGGCACGGTGTTCCTGCCACAGCGCACCGATGGTGCCCGCAAGGCATGGCTCGGCGGACGGTTGGCGCCCAAGGGGACGCTTCGGGTCGACGAAGGCTGCGCGACTGCGCTGAAGGGCGGGGCGAGCCTGCTTGCGGCGGGAGTGGTCGGCATTTCAGGCGCGTTCCAGCGCGGTGACCTCGTGCGTATCCTGACCATGCGCGGCGAGGAACTGGCCCAGGGCCTTGCCGAATACGATGCCGACGAAGTGCAGTCGATTGCCGGGAAACGAGCGGAAGACCAGGCGCAGCGGCTGGGATATGCTCCGCGCAGCGCGGTCGTCCATCGCGATCACATGGTGTTGCTGTGAGCGAAGCCACGCCAATCGCGATTACAGGCGGCACCGGCTTCGTCGGTCAGGCCGTGCTGGATGCAGCCGGGCATGCCAGCCTGCCGGTGCTCGCACTGGCGCGCAAAGTACCGTCAGACCCGCGAAACGGAGTGGACTGGATCCAGGGCGATCTGGGCGATGCGGCCGCACTCGACCGCCTGACCGGAGACGCAAAGGCGATCATCCACATTGCAGGTCTGACCAACACGCCCGATCCGGCAAAATTCGCCGACGTGAATGTCGAAGGGACGCGGCGTGTCATCGAGGCAGCCCGCAATGCCGGGGCAAAGCGGCTGGTCTTCGTATCCTCGCTTTCCGCGCGGGAGCCGGGGCTGTCGCTCTACGGCGCGTCCAAGGCCGATGCCGAAAAACTGGTCGAGGATAGCGGTCTGGACTGGACGATCATCCGCCCGCCCGGCGTCTATGGACCCCGCGACACCGACTACCTCGAGATGTTCCGCACGGCGAAGATGGGCTTCGTCCCGCTGCCACCGCGCGGCGCGAGTTCGATCATCCATGTCGATGACCTTGCGAACCTTCTGCTGACGCTCGTCGATGCACAACCGGCCCTGGTGCGCCGCCGGATATTCGAGCCTGACGATGGCCGCGTCGGGGGCTGGGCGCACAAGGAGCTTGCTGCCGCGATCGGCGATGCCGTGGGGCGACGCGTGTTCGCGCCGCATCTGCCACGCCCGGTGATGGACATTGCGGCCTGGCTGGACCGGATGGCCCGCGGTAACAAGGCGAAGCTGACCGCCGACCGCGTCGGATACATGGCTCATCCCAACTGGGTCGCCAGATCCGATCGTGCAGTGCCGGGCGCAGTGTGGACGCCCGAAATATCGGGTGAGACCGGGTTGAAGCATACGGCCGAATGGTATCGGCAACACGGCTGGCTCTGAACTGAAAGAACCGCTTCCGTTTCCCACTTCGCAACGTTCGGCGTAAGGTCGCGCGGGATCGCGAGTCGCAATGGCGGTAACAGCCGCCTGTTCGAGTCACGATAAGGGGAAAATCATGAAAAAAATCATAGCCTTGGCCGTTCTGGCTGCCGTCTCCGCATGCTCGGAGACCGAGACTGCACCCGACGCTGCCGCAACCGAAGAAGTCGCTGCCGCCGAAACTGCGGAAGTCATGGCTGCCGATGGCGGACCGGCTTACGGCAATTTCCGTGTTACACGGGCAGACGGCACCGTCATCATGGAAGACGTCCGCGAAGACGGAACCTGGACTGCAACCATGGCCGACGGCACCACGGAAACGGGGACCTGGGTCCAGAAGCCCGGCGAATACTGCACCACCGACGACAAGGAAGGTGCAGTCGAGAAATGCCATCCCGAAAAGATCGACGAGAATGGCGTTTGGGTGTCGACCGATCCGGACGACGGAACGACGGTCACTGTCGAACGCATCGAAGCGACTGCAGAATAACTGGACCTGATTGTGCGGGGGGTGCCGATGGCGCTCCCCGTCGATCCTACAGGAACGGTTCGTAGCCGGGCGGCAGGTCGCCTTCTTCACCCGAGGGCGTATGGATGCCGCATTCGGTCTTGTCCCATCCGGACCACCGGCCCGCACGCGGGTCTTCGCCCTCTGCGACAGGGCGGGTGCACGGCGAGCAACCGATGGACGGGAAGCCCCGCTCCACCAGTGGATGGCGTGGCAGTTCATGCAAGCTCATGTAGGCGGCGATATCTTCCGCCTTCCAGTCGATCAGCGGATTGATCTTGAGCCGCCCCTGAGCGTCGGAAGTATCGATCTCGAAACGGGGCAGGTTGGCCCGGGTCGAGGACTGGAAAGCCTTTCTCCCGGTGAAACTGGCATCGTATTTCGCCAGCGCCTTCGCCAGCGGCTTTACCTTGCGCAATTCGCAGCATCCGTCTGGGTCGTATGACCAGCGAAGGCCGGACTCGTCGCGCATTTCAAGCTCGGCGAGGCAAGGGTGCAGGTTGACGAGGTTCTTGAGGCCGAGTCGGTCGACAAGTTCGTCCCGATAGGCGAGCGTTTCGGGAAAGTGCTTGCCCGTATCGAGGAACAGCACCGGCACTCCGGGGTCGACCTGTGCAATCAGGTGCAGCAGGACCGCGCTTTCCGCACCGAAGCTCGATACTATGGCGAGGTCGCCGGCGAGGTCGTCCTTGATGACGGCCTCGAGCATTTCCTCGGTCCCCATGCCGCGAAACATGCGATTGAGACGCACTGCATCGTGGTCTGTGAAGCGCGGACCTGTGTCGATGCGGTCCGCCTCGCGCAGGTTCGACGCCGATTCAGGCATGGCGACGCGCCCAGATGGGTTTTTCCGCATCGGCAGCCGCCTGGTAGGCGTAGGGCCAGCGCTCGAGTGCCGCCTGGACATCGCTTTCGTCCAGCGGTTTGTCGGGTGCAAAGGCATCGAAACCGCAGCGGCGCATGTAGGCTACCTGGTCGACCAGCACATCGCCGACCGCACGCATCTCGCCATCGTATCCGGCTTCGCGCAGGATCCGCGCAGCAGAATAGCCGCGCCCGTCGCCGAACACCGGGAAATTGATTTCGACTAGCCGCAACCGGTCCAGATGCGGGATCAGAGCGCGTGCGTCGTCGCCCGGTTCGATACGGACAGCAGCGGCATTGCTCTGGTCGAGAAAGGCATCGACCGTCACCTGCGCATGATCGGCGACCTCGTCGTCCCGAAACCGGAACTGGACGTCGTCAGGGCTGGTGCCAGCGATATTGGCGGCGTTGTGGTCAGCCATAAATAGCCTCCTTGAATGGATCCATTCCGATGCGGCGATAGGTATCGAGGAAACGCTCGCCGTCGGTCCGCTGCGCGAGATAGACGTCGGTCGCCTTCTCCACCGCTTCGACGATCCCGTCCTCGTCGAAACCGGGGCCGGTGATCTTGGCCAGGCTCGTGTCCTCGGCCTCGCTGCCGCCGAGCAGGAGCTGGTAGTTTTCCTTGCCCTTCTTATCGACGCCGAGGATGCCGATGTGGCCCGCGTGGTGGTGGCCGCAAGCATTGATGCAGCCAGAGATCTTGAGCTTCAGCGCGCCGAGTTCACCGGTCCGGCCGCTGGATGCGAAGCGTTCGGAAATCTTCTGCGCCAGCGGGATCGAGCGGGCGTTGGCAAGGCTGCAATAATCGAGCCCGGGACATGCGATGATGTCCTCGATCGTGTCGAGATTGGGAGCGCCGAGGCCAGCTTCCTCTAGCGCGGTCCACAGCGCGTGCAGGTCGGCAATCTTCACATGCGGCAGCACGATGTTCTGCGTGTGCATGACGCGCAATTCATCGAAGCTGTACTCCTTCGCCAGATCGGCCATCAGGTGCATCTGCTGTGACGTCGCATCGCCGGGAATGCCGCCAACAGGTTTCAGGCTGATCACGGCGCTGACATAACCTGCAGCCTTGTGCGCAACGGTGTTGCGATCGACCCACAAGGCGAAATCGGGGTCCGTGCGATCCAGCTCTGCGCTCAAGCCGCTTTCAAATGCCGGGTCTGCGAAATAGCCGGCAATCCGCTCGAGTTCGGCCAATGGCGGCTCGATGCCCTGATCCAGCAGGTGGGCGAATTCTTCCTCGACCTGGCGGGTGTATTCCTCTGCGCCCATTTCATGGACGAGGATCTTGATACGGGCCTTGTACTTGTTGTCGCGGCGGCCGTGGCGGTTGTAAACGCGCAGGCATGCCTCTGCATAAGTGACCAGCTGGTCGACCGGCACGAACTCGCGAATGCAGGGTGCGATCATCGGGGTACGGCCCATGCCGCCGCCGACGTAGAATGCCGCTCCGACGACTCCATCGCGTTTCACGATCTGGATACCGATGTCGTGCAGCCGCATCGCTGCGCGGTCGCTGTCGGATGCGATCACGGCAATCTTGAACTTGCGCGGCAAGTACATGAATTCCGGATGGAAGCTGGACCACTGGCGCAGCAACTCGGCATAGGGACGCGGGTCGGTCACTTCGTCCGCCGCAGCCCCGGCGAAATGGTCAGAGCTGATGTTGCGGATGCAGTTGCCGCTGGTCTGGATCGCATGCATTTCGACCGTCGCGAGGTCGGCAAGGATGTCGCCGGCATCTTCCAGCTTGATCCAGTTGTACTGGATATTCTGGCGCGTGGTGAAGTGCCCGTAACCGCGGTCGTACTTGTCGGCGATATCGGCAAGCATGTGCATCTGGCGGGAATCGAGCGTGCCATAGGGGATGGCGACCCTCAGCATATAGGCGTGCAGCTGCAGATAGAGGCCGTTCATCAGCCGCAGCGGCTTGAACTGGTCTTCGGTCAGCTTGCCTTCGATGCGTCGGCGCGCCTGGTCGCGGAATTCTTCCACGCGCGCGTCAACCATCGCCTGGTCGTATTTGTCGTAAGCGTACATCAGATCACCCAGTTGCCGATGTCGGGATCGGCGGGTTTGAGAGTGAGGTCGGGACGGACAGTCGGGCCAAGCGCCCTGATCCGGTCCTTGATATGAAGGGGGCGGACACGGTCGCCCTGTTTCTCGGCCTCGATCGCGAACGGTACGTTGACGCGGCGCGAGGATTCCTCGCGGCTGGCGATTTCGTCGGCACGGTCTCCGACGTCGACGGCATCGTCGACATAGAGCGACCAGCCCGTTCCGTCCCACCAGACGACAGCGCCTGATTTGAGGTCATTACCGGTAAGAATTTTCATCGAACCGCCTCCATAGCGATACGGGTAAGGGCGGGATCGTCCGCCCGGCTATTGCGCGAAGCGACCTCGCCGATCACGATCAGGGCGGGGCTGGAAACACGCTCGTGCGAGACCATTTCCGGCAGCCCAGCAAGGCTTGACCGCAACACGCGCATCTGCGGACGCGCGGCGTTTTCGATCACGGCGATGGGCATGTCTGGGGCAAGCCCGTCTGCCATCAGTTTTTCCGCGATCTGCGGCGCGGTTTTCACGCCCATATAGATGACGAGCGTCCTTCCCTTGCCGGCAAGTCCGGTCCAGTCCTGATCCGTCAGTCCCTTGCACTGGCCCGCGACGAACGAGACGATGGAAGAAGCTTCGCGGTGCGTCAGCGAGAGCTGCGCCGCTGCGGCCGCTCCGTTCGCGGCGCTGATGCCCGGAACGATCTCGACCTTCACGCCTGCGGCACGTGCTGCCTCGGCTTCCTCTCCGCCGCGTCCGAATATCATCGGATCGCCGCCCTTGAGGCGCACGACATCGCGCCCGGCAAGCGCTTCGCGCACCAGCAGCGCGTTGATCTCTTCCTGCGGCAGGGTGTGCTTCGAACGCTTCTTGGCGACCGAAACCAGCTCTGCATCAGGCCGCGCGAGAGCGAGGATGGATGGATCGACAAGACCATCGTGAACGATGATCGCGGCGCTTTCTATCAGGCGCGCCGCCCGCAATGTCAGCAGGTCCGGGTCGCCCGGCCCAGCGCCGACGAGATAGATGGTGCCACTATTTTTCATGCCGCCTTATTCAGGGCACGGGCGGGATTCCGCTAACGAGAATGGCTCGCAGGTCTAGTAGTTTGCATTTTGAAATTGCCGCTACTCGGTATGGTAGGAGCGATTTCAGAAGCGCAGGTATCCGATATGGAAGCTAGCCTTTGCTGCGCTTTTCCTCACGCGCGGCGAGCGCTTCGATCAGTCGTTCGAACTGTTCATTGTTCCGCAGGTTGAGATCGCGCTGCGGGAACGGGATTTCGACGTCGTTTTCCTTGAACAGTCGCCACAGGTTCTTGAGCACCGCCGAACGGACGTTGCCGACGCCTTCTTCGGGATCGTCGATCCAGACCTGGATAACGAAATTGACCGAACTGTCGCCATATTCGCTCAGCCAGACTGTCGGCGGCGGCGCCTTGAGCACGCGGTCGCAACCCTTGGCCGCTTCCAGCATCAGCTTTTCCGCAGCGTCGAGATCGGCGTTGTAGCTGACGCCGACGGGGACCTGCATGCGCACGTTCTTCGACGAATATGACCAGTTTTCGACCTGGTTGATCATCAGGTTCTCGTTCGGGATCAGGTATTCGCGCTGGTCGCGCGTCGTCACCGAAACCGCGCGAATGCCGATCTTGCGGATCTGACCGAAGCTTTCGTTTCCGGCCATGTCGGTCACGGCGATCACGTCGCCCGGCTTGATCGACTTGTCCATCAGCAGGATGATGCCGGCGATCAAATTACCGAATGTCTTCTGCAGGCCGAAACCGATGGCCAGGCCGAATGCGCCGGAAAACAGCGCGAGCGCGGTAAGGTCGATCCCGAGCAGGTCGATGCCAAGGAAAAATGCGGCTGCCCAGACGGCGATCGTCAGCAGCTTTTCCGCCAGCAATTGCTGGGTGGAATCGAGCTTGGTGATCCTCTTGAGAAAAGATTTGGCCAGCTTGCTGCCGATCCAGGCGAGCGTGATGACCAGCACGATGATGCCGATGGTGACGATGCCGTCCCACACCGAAATACGCATATGACCGATGCTGACGGCCATGTTGTCCAGCGTCTCGACGATGCCCGCTGCGGTTTCGCTCTTGGCAGCGACCGCTTCCTTCAGCCCTTGCGCTGCCTCGATCTGTTCCTCGGGCGGGGCAGGTTCGGCAAGGCTCCACACCTGGCCCGGCGGC
Source organism: Altererythrobacter epoxidivorans (assembly GCF_001281485.1). Taxonomy (NCBI): domain Bacteria; kingdom Pseudomonadati; phylum Pseudomonadota; class Alphaproteobacteria; order Sphingomonadales; family Erythrobacteraceae; genus Altererythrobacter; species Altererythrobacter epoxidivorans. Next base: position 1,778,652 of record NZ_CP012669.1, on the reverse strand, counting down.
AGAGCCTCTGGCGATGCGCTGGCGGCGCTTTCAGGTGTGGTCGTGGTGGTCATGAAATTCCCGTTGCAGCCAATCCTTGTTCGAGGTCCGCGATCAGGTCCTGCGGATCCTCGAGACCTATCGATAGGCGAATGCCCAGCCTATCGCCAGTCTCGGCATTTTCCGGAGGCCAGGCCATGACGCTGCGCATCGAAGGCGGGTCGAACGGAATGGCGAGACTTTCGAACCCGCCCCAGCTGTATCCGATCCCGAACAGTTGCAGCGCATCGATCAGCTTCGCACGCTGTTCCTCGCTCGCCCCTTTCAGGACGAAGCTGAACAGGCCGCAGCCACCGCTGAAATCGCGCCGCCACAACTCGTGGCCCGGTGCACCCGGCAGCATGGGGCAGAGAACCTGCGCAACCTCGGGACGCGAGGCGAGCCAGTTGGCAACTGCCACCGCGTTCTCGCTCGATTGCTTCAACCGCACCCCCATGGTGCGAAGCCCGCGCAGGGCGAGCGATGCGTCGTCGGGCGATACCACCTGTCCCAGTTGCTGGCTGGTGATGCGAAGGCGTTTGTACAACGCCTCGCCAGCGGTGGCAGAACCCATCATCAGGTCCGAGTGGCCGCCGACATGTTTCGACAGGCTCATCACCGAAATATCGCAGCCGTTACCGAGCGCCGCGAAGCCGAGCGGGCTGGCCCAGGTATTGTCGAGCAGGCTGACCGCGCCTTTCTCCCTCGCGATACGGGCAAGTTCCGGCACGTCGCACACTTCCATCGTCAGGCTGCCCGGGTTTTCCAGCCAGACCGCTTTCGTCCGCTCGCAAAAGGCGCCGCGATAGGATTCGATGTCGAGCGGGTCGAAGAAGCGGTGTTCGACACCCCATCGTGACAGCAGGCCGGTCGCCATCGCCCGCGTCGGTTCGTAGGCATTGTCTGTCACCAGCAGGGCATCGCCCGGCTCGAGCACAGCCATAAGCGCGCCCGCGATTGCCGCGACACCGCTGGGGTACAATACAGTACCTGCAGCGCCCGGTTCGATCTCGGTCAGTGCTTCGGCCAAAGACCACTGGGTCGGGCCGCCGCGGCGACCGTAATAGAAGCGGCCATCCTCGTTCTTGGGCCCACCCGCCTTGCGAGATGCTTCGTCGGGATAGAGATGCGTGCTGGCGCGCCACACCGGGGGATTGACCACCGGGCCCGTCCATTCGGGTCGGCGGCCTGCCCCTACCAACCGGGTAGCTGGGCGATTGTTCTTGGAATTGTCGGTCATTCGGTGGTTCGCGCCTTGGGTGTGGTCGGATCGCTGCCCCAGTCGCTCCAGCTGCCGTCGTAGAGCGCCCAGTCGTCATGGCCGATCAGGTGTAATGCGAAAAGCAGGACGCTGGCTGTCACGCCGCTGCCGCAGGTGGCTGTGACCGGCCTGCTCAGATCGATGCCTGCATTGCGGAAGGCCCGCTCGATCTCTGGAAGCGGTTTGTAGGTGCCATCCTCGTTGAAGAGGGTGGCGAAATGCAGATTGCACGATCCGGGAATGTGACCTGACGGAAGGTTGTGCACCGTGTCTTCGAATGCCCCGGTGAACCGTCCTGCATCGCGCGCATCGACCACTTCTTCTGACTTGCTTTCGATATTGGCGAGCATGTCGGTCTTGAAGCGTATACCTGTCGGCTGCGGGTAGCTCGATTGCTCTGCCGTTTCGAAAACTGCCTCGCCGCTTTCGAGCGGACGGCCTTCTGCCTTCCACTTGGCGAGGCCGCCATCGAGGATCGCAACATTCTCGCGCCCGAACGCACGGCACATGAACCATGCCCTGGCCGAGGTTTTCACTGCTGAATCTTCGTAGAAGACGATGCTATCGCCCGGGCTTACCCCTGCCGCTGCAAGAACGGATGCGAATTGTTCGGGCCGCGGAAATGCCGAGGGGACTGGTGAAGTGTCGTCGATGAGAGCCCCGAGGTCGAAGAAGCGCGCACCGGGGATATGGCTGTCGAGGAATTCTGCGCGCCCGTCGCGGCCCGCAGCCGGCAAATGCCTGCTGGCGTCGAGCACGACGAGATCGGGTGACCCGATCTGGCCGGCTAGCCATTGTGTGCTGACGAGACTGTCCATGCAGCGGACCTAGCCGCGCGCCGCGCCTGCGTCGAGAGGGGCGTCGAGAGGGCGTCGAGAAGAGTGTCGCGTCTCAGGCGAGCGCGCGTGCCCTGACGCCCTGATAACCGCCCGGCGGCCCCTCGAGCGAAAGCGGCAACAGCTTGCCGCCCGACATGCCGCTCGAAATACCGGCCATGAAGGTCTGCACCTTCGTTTCGGCAGCAGGCGCTTCGGCGCGAACGCGGATCAGCGGCACCAGCATCGGGTGTTGGCCGCGATAAATCGGTGAAACCTGCTGCATCGGCAGCTGCACCGTGCCCCTGAGGGTCCTGGTCTGGTGCGGACCGATCCGGTCGATGGTTTCGACCAGCGGAAGCGAAGTTGCGTCATTGGCGAGTTGCGCTTCGGTAGGCGCACCGGCGCGTGCAGTGGTCAGGTCGGCGTGGATTGCCAAGTCGCGCAATGCGCGGTCCGAACGGTTGGATACCGTCAGGTGATAGCGGATCGTCAGCATCATGACCGACCGCGTCACGCCCTCGACCTCGAGCTCAAGCTCGTAGCGCAGTTTTTCTCCTGCAAGACCGGCAAGCATGGCTTCTCCGGCGGCAGGGACTATCGGTTTTTCGATCAGCGGAGGCGGGGCAAGCGCGGCGCGGCGCTGCCAGGCAATCCAGCCTCCGGCTATCGCGAGGAGGCCCGCCAGCACCCCGATGATCCAGCCCCAGGGAAAACCGCCCTCGGCATCGGCTTCCTGCTGCACAGGAGCAATCGAGGCGGTAGGAGCGGGATCGACCTGCGTTGTGATGCTTTCGACCGGCGCCGATGGGGTCGAAGATGGCAGCGTGTCGGCCGGGATTAACTGCGGCGAAGGTACGACACGCGGAGAGGGCTCACCCGTCGGAGCCGTTGTTGCGCGAGTCGTGGGCGTGGCTGTGCGCGGCTGGGCCGGTGCGGTTCCTGTGGGCTGCGCACTCGGCGTCGGTCGCGGAGCGGTGGTCGGCGCTGCGGTAGGTGCGCTCGTCGGGGTCGGCGTCGGCGTCGGCGTCCGACGCGTAAGGTCGCGCGGGCGGACAGGCACGACGCCTGAATCGTCCACCGGCCCTTCGACATCGGGCGTGGAAGTCGGGTTGGGCGGCAGCTTGAACGAGCTCGCGCCAACAGGGCTCGCAGCGAGTGCAAGTGCAGAAATAAGGAGGGTCGAAACGGTGCGCATGAACTGGATTTGGGTGCAAAAGCGGACTGCGCGCTGAATAGGCTCTGAATTCGCCGCGTCCAGCCAATCTCTTGCTAATGACGTCACTTCGCGGCAACAGCGCGGCATGAGCGACACACCTGAAACTCTCCACCTCGGCCAGACCAGCGCGCTTCCGGCTTCACCTGAAGAAGCGCAGCTCGATTATCCGGCAAACCCGCGCAAGGGATCGCTTTATCTCGTGCGCTTTGCGGCCCCCGAATTCACCTCTCTGTGCCCGGTGACCGGCCAGCCCGATTTTGCCCATATCGTGATCGATTACGCGCCCGGCGACACGATCGTCGAATCCAAGAGCCTGAAGCTGTTTCTCGGCTCGTTCCGCAATCATTCCGGATTTCACGAGGATGTGACGGTCGGGATCGGCCAGCGTCTGGTCGAAGAGATGAAGCCGAAATGGCTCAGGATCGGCGGCTATTGGTATCCGCGCGGCGGCATCCCCATCGACGTATTCTGGCAGACCGGCGCTCCGCCCGAAGGGCTCTGGGTGCCGGACCAGGGCGTGGCGAGCTATCGCGGCCGCGGCTGAGCGATAGGCAGATTGTTTGAAAAATGGTGCCGGCTGCGGGACTCGAACTCGCGACCTGATGATTACAAAAAGGGGAAGGCTGCGTCAGCCACGGCTAATCATGGTCAGTTAGGCGCTCGCGGGTCAGTAAAACCACGACATTCAAGGCAATCAGCGTCAGCAGACGGCAGCTAAGGATAGCGGCCGTTCGGTGTCTGGCGCGGTGCTCGCAATGGAGAATGTCGAACATGGCCGTGACCAAACTGACCGAAGCCCGCATCCGAGATTTGCCGCTCGGGTCGGGCATTCACAGAGACACCGAGGTGAAGGGCCTCATGGTGATCTGCCACAAGACCACAAAGTCCTATGCCTGCCAGGGCGACGTGAGACGCAATGGTCGTCACGTCCGAACGGTTCGGGTCAAGATCGACCGGGTGGACAGGATTGGGCTGCGTGAAGCCCGCAACCGCGCCCGCGTTCTGATGAGCCAAATACAAAGCGGCATCGACCCGACCGATGGACCCGATGAGACAGGCATCACTCTGGCCAAGGCACTCGACACCCATATCGAAGAAAAGAGCCCGAGGCCCGCGACCGAGGAGGGTTACCGCTACCACCTCGACCGCTATCTCAAGAATTGGAAGAATAAGGCCGTGGCCGACATTTCTCGCCAGATGGTGAGAGACCTCTTTGCAGAGTTGAAAAGGAAGCACGGTGAGCCCACGGCAGCTTCGGTTATGCGCACCCTAAGGGCAATCATCAACACGGCGATGAGGGCCGATGAGACGCTTGTGGCCAACCCGGTTGCCGCTCTTCACGTGCCGCAAACCAAGCGACGGAAGGTCGAACGACTGGACCTGGCCAAGTGGTGGGAGAAGGTAATGCGGCTTAGCCCCGCTCGCCGTGACCTGCATGTGGCAATGCTGCTCACAGGTGCTCGCCGTTCGTCCATCTTGAATGTCCGAAGGGAAGACGTGGACATTGAGCGACAGTCGGTCACGTTCACCCATATGAAGACGTCAGATGACCCGTTGACCCTTCCGATAGGGCACCGGCTGGCGGCGATCTTGCGGGCAAGGCTGGAAGCAGACAGACCTCTCAATAGCGAGTGGTTGTGGCCATCGCCGACGAGCAAGAGCGGCCATATACAGGAGCCGAAAGAGAAAGGGCTGCCGAGCCCGCATGAATACCGCCACCATGCTCGAACGCTCTATATTGAGGCTGGGGTGCCATATGCCGAGAGTGCGCTTCTGCTTGGCCAGAGGCTTCCGGGTGCGTCGGGCGGCTACGTCCATGCCGAACACCTCGTCGAGCACTTGCGTGGCCACGCACAGCGTCTCGAAGACCTCGTCTTCGGCGCAGGCGAGAGCAAGTTCACCGAATTGCCGAATGGCTGTCTGATTGACCCGGTGGGCTTTAGATTGCCGTCGCCTGCCTAACCACCATGATCGGAGCCGGAGCACTGCTCCTCCGGCTCCCCAAAAGCTCTGTGATCGGGTTTAGCTTCGCAGTGTCGCAATCGAAACGGCTTTTCCTTCTGAATTCAGATACTGCCAGGAGCCATTCCAAACATTCTCAGCACCAGCTGCAATTGAGCCATTCAATTGGTTCAATGTAGGGAACTTCAATCCGTTGTCCGAACGCACCCAGTGGCCGCTTGATGCGACTGCTTCATAGCGCTCACCCTTGTAGTCTCGGAAGATTCTGAAGCCTTCATCAAAGTGGACGTTGTTGCGCCGATCATAGACACCACCTCCTGCCGAAGACCTCGGCTTTTCCTCCACATTGCTACGCTTCGAATTCCTCACTTTCAGAACACGAGCCAACACCTCTTCCTCGCTGTTCTCGCCCGCAAGGCGCGATGCCCAAATGGCTGCATAAACATCGGTGGAAACCTCAATAATTCGCTTCGACATCTCAAATTCTCCTTTCTACTATTTACTCGTATCTATAGAAAAAAGGAGAGTCAAGAGGTAGTCGTCCAAGTGATGGGTTAGGCGTCCGGCACGATCAGCTAGCTGAGCTTCTGCAAGTCCTATCGAGAGACCGCCGTGACCGAACTGACCCTTGAAGCCATCCGATCGATCGTCCGTGAGGAAATGAGCAGCCCTAGGAGCCCTTGGCTCGATAGTGCAGCAGCGGCAGCCTATCTCGGCACTACGGCGGGCACGCTGAAGACTTGGCGGGCTACGTCCAAGGGGCCCCGCTACAGCGTGCTCCAAGATCGCCTTATCCGCTACCATGTGGACGATCTGGACGCCTTCGCCCGAGGCTAGTGGCCAAGTCCCATTCAGCAATCTGCTGGCGTTAATTGAATTGTTGGCAACGCATTGCTTAGCTCCTGACCCGCAGCAGAGAGCATCGAAATGACTAATCAAACCGCATGCAGCGATGACCCGCTGCTTACTACCAAGGAAGCCGCAGCTTATCTCGGTTCGACCGAGAACAGCTTGCGCAGCTATCGTGCGATCAGACGTGGTCCCAGATTCATAAAGATCGGCTCGGCGGTAATGTATCGCGAGCGCGATTTGAACGCATACCTGGCCAAAGCCACAACCCGCCTTTCACCCACCGCATAAGAGGAGGGCGCACCCATCGCAGCGTGATGGATGCGCCCCTAGAGCGAAAGGCCGGAATGGGATTGGCCCAACTGCAGACAGCACCCCCAAAACCCTCGACGAATAGGATTGAAAGTGACTGATGTATTGACGAATAGCCCCTCCAATCAACGTGAGGGGCCAGCATTTGAGTTCGATGCTGTCGAACTGGAGCCCTTTCGTGCGACGACGCATGAGTTCATTTCACTTCATGTTCCGAACGCACTGGATGCCAAAGGTAAGCCCATCGGGAAGGCACCCGGTAGCGGGTGGCGCAAGGTCGCAGCACTTGATGTTGACCAGGCTATGGAACTGCTCAAAGCAGGCGTAAATGTCGGAGTGCGTTTGCGCCCGACCGATCTAGTCGTCGACGTTGACCCGCGAGCATTCAAGGATGGCGACGATCCAGTCGCACGTCTTGAAGCCAATCTTGGCATCAAGCTTGACCAGTGGCCGCGTGTCGACACGGGTGCAGGCGGTCAGCACTATTACATGACCGTCGAGGCAGGCACGCTCGTCAGGGACACCGACGACGAGTATCCGGGTATCGAGTTCAAGGGGCACGGTCGCCAGATGGTCGCGCCTGGCAGCAGTCATCCGGCCACGCGCCGGGCCTATCGATGGGATCCTTTTGCCGAGCCAGTTGCAGACACTCGACCGGCTCCGGAAGCACTCTTGCAGCTAATTCGTCGTCCTGAAGCAGTCGCTTCGGAAGGCGATGGCGAGTTCGACGCAGAGGCTGTCGAACTGATGTTGTCAGGTCTTGAGGCGTGCGATTATCGAAAAGAAGACAAATGGCGTGAACTCATGATGTCATGCCACCATGCTTCTGGTGGCGAAGCCCGTCAGGAGTTTATCGACTGGTCCACTTCGGATCCTGAATACGCGGACCACGCTCACATCATCGGTCGTCGGTGGGACAGCTTGCACAGCGATGACAATGGTCGTCGGGTCACTGTCAAAACGCTTTTCAAGGCGCTCAATGACCGCAACCGTGGTGACCTAATCAACGCGGCGACAGTAGCGAATGATTTCGCTGATGATCTGGGTGCCGAGCCATTTTCGCAGGGCATTGACCCGGTAAAGGCGAAGCTTCAGGCCAACGCAGCAAAGGCTCGAAAGGCGAAGCTGGAGAAGGGCAAGCTGCGCAAACTGAAGCAGGCTGCTGATCAAGCCGAATATGCGAAGTGGCTTAACTCGACTTTCGTTCGCGATCGTTCGACCGCCTTGTGGGTGAATATCGAAACCGGCGAAACTCTGGACGACCGCGGTCTTGAGATTGAGCACGGACCTGGCTGGGCAAAGTCGAATGGCAAGGGCTCGCTGCTTGATGCGATCAAGAAAGGGCGGGCAGGTATCGACATACCTTCAGTGCGCATGTGCGGCGCATTCCCAGGCAAAGACCGCATGGTCTCGATCGACATGGGCACGCACGAAGATGTGGCGCTCAATTCCTGGTATGACACCACGCTTGCTGCCGAACCGGGCGATGCAAGCTGGTGGCGGCAGGAAGTCGAACGGCTCTTCCCAGGCGATCAGCTGCAGCAGGAAATTCTGCTCGATTACTGGGCTGCCCGCTGTCTGGAACCGGGTCGCAAGCTGCGCTGGGCTCTGGTGCTGGAAAGCGCCCAGGGTGCAGGCAAAGGCATGATGAAGATTGGACTGAGCACATTGCTTGGCTGGCGCAACTGCGGTGACTTCGGTCGCACGCAAATGACGGACAAGTATGACTCGTGGCGGGTATCTGCGGCCAATCTGTTCGGCGAAGAAATCGGCTTCGCTGACTGGAAGAAGGCGCGTGAGGCATATGAGGGCATGAAAGCCCCCATCACCGAGGACTTCATTGCCATCCGGCCGATGCACAAAGAAAGCCAGTTGCAGGTGCCGAACGGTGCCAACTACATCTTCAACCGTAACCCCGAGCAGAAGTTCTACATCTCGCCAGGGGAGGATGAGAGGCGCTTCTGCTACTTGCGTCCCAGTCCGGAAGCGATGGACGAACGTGCGCCCTATTTCGCCAAGCTGAAGGCCAACTACCAGGACCGCAAGGCGATGGCAGCAGTCCGCTGGTGGCTGGTGAACGAATGGGCCCCAAGCCGTGTGAAGTGGGACGAACTCGGGCTGGACCGGATCGGCGTGGGCAGGGTGCTATTCGACACTGACCCGCCAATGACGCCAGCCAAGGCGTCGATACAGCGCGAGAGCCTACAGGCCGATGGCGAGGCCCCGGTCGACTTCCAGGCACTCGAAAGGGAGATGGAACAGTTCGGCCAGTTCTTCACTGCCGAAGACGTGCTTTCGGTCGTTAAGAATGGCGCTCTGGATCGCTTCGATGCGTCGGAAGCGCAGATGCTTGATGCAATCCGCAAGTGGCTCAAGGTGGCTGGTTTTGCTAATGGCCGGAACAAGAACGGCCAAGGTGTGACCATCTACTACAGGGCTGACGATGCAGCAGCAGAGGCGATGGGGCCGACCGAGCGTGAAAAGGCGTATTTGGCCAAGCAGTGAGCCAAAACACGGTGGTGATAGAGTGAGGTGTGAGGGGGCCGTTTCTTAGGACACGGTCACCAAGACAGGGCTCTGCTCCTCATCCCGGATATCACTATGTTTCTAAGCTTTTCTAAGACGGATGATCCTCTGGATGAGGGGAAAAGCTCTTAGAAACTCATAGAAACATAGTGATTTTTACAATGCGAAGTCTAGCCGCGCCTTCTTATCCGGGACAGGGCCTGACAGGGGGGAAAGAGAAATTCCCTGGTCGGAGCGTGGCCGTTTCGGCGGTTTGAATGTTAGGGAATGAGGTTGGACGGGATGCGCTCACGTCCTCGCCGCCTTTCCCCAAAAGGCGCGCCCGCGTGCATTATGCGCACGTGTATGCCCGCATGGGACTGACCCTCTGATCGGCAATAGGGGATAAACTCAATACAAGCCTTTGGGATTGTAGGACCTTTGGGCTCATGGTGACCCGAAGAACCGGGTGAAGCACCGAGCATGGGATCAATGGACGAAGCAAGACAAGTCAAAGTAGCTCTGGCGCGACGCCAGCTAGGGACCGCTCTAGCCCTGTTTCTCCAAGACGATGATCCGGTCTCTGTGCACTGTCTTGCCTGCGGGGGAACAGAGCTGGCTGCGTTTCTTGCGGATCAATCCGATCAGACCTCCTTCACCGAACATGCCCTTATGACATTCCCCGAAATGAAGACGGGCGAGCTGGTCAGTCTCCGCAACAAATACTGGAACGCCATGAAACATGCGCGATCCCGAGACGGCAGCCTTAGAGACGATCAAGACCTGATGGACGCCTTCGACGATGAGAAGAATGACCATGTGCTCTTCATCGGGTGGCATGACTACGGACTGGCGGTAGGCGTGTTGCCAATCGAAGCCCAAGCTTTCCAAGCGTGGTATTTTTCCTGCTACCCAGACAAAGTCCAGGTGGCTGATCGTCAGAAGTATCTCGACCTATTCCCAGGCATCCGAGAAGCCGATCGGACGTCACGCAAGAAAATGCTGCGGCGGAAGATTGATTGGGCAAAAAGGCAGAAACACGTGATGCTTGATGGCAAGACGGAGCGTCGCAAACTGGTGCTTGATCGGAAGACCGTTCCGAAGGTGTGACGATTTGCTGGCATCATCCGCGATCACCCGCGCGACACATGCCCGCACATGGCAGGATCTCCCAAAAAGCGAGCTAGGCGGGAACGTGCGGCAGCGATGGCTGACCCGCTCGAGGAGCAGTATCAGGCACCCCTACCGTCACTGGCGCCTATCCCCTGGAACAAGCTCGCCCTGTCTGTCGAAGGTCGCCAGGCTGTCGCGAAGGCTCTGCTCGACGGGTATCCACGTAACCAGATCGCGAAGGCGCTCGGCACCACAGTCAAGACGCTCAAACGGCTGATCGACGAGGACGGTGAACTGCTTGATGCGGTCGATGTCCGCAAGGACGCCGAAGAAGCTGAATTGCGGGAGCTCCTGATGGGCATGGCGCGCAAGGGTGATACCGTGGCCGCCATCTTCTTGGGCAAGAGCCAGTTCGGCTGGCGCGATCGCGACGATGGCCGGGTCAAGTTCGACACCGATGGCCAGGCAGGCGTCCTGGTCGTTCCTGGCACCATCCCGCTCGATCAGTGGAGCGTGGCCGCACTTAAGCAGCAGGAACAGTATCGAGAAGCGCCCCAGGACGTGCTCGACCAGATGGCCGAAAGCGAGGCGGAAGCCCGCAAGGCGAATGCCCCGCATACCGGCACGCCAGGGATTGAAGGGCTACGGCTGGTCAAGCCGGGCAGGTAGCCCGGCTCACCAGTTGTCGGTTCAATATTGGACGGTGATTTGAATTGCCTCAACGGGCACACCAAGACTACGCGAAAGCAGGTTCTTCGCCTCAGCGATAGTGATTGTTTGCAGTGCCTGCCCGGCATCGCCGACTTCGATACCGTCGGTATCATCCACGGCATTTTCAGGCTCTTCTAGCGCTGCGTTTTCGCCCGCTGCCACCTGCCCTACGCTTATGCAGCTATATTCCCAAACAAATCGGGACTTATGCCCCCTACGTCCGACCACAAACGAACCGATGCCAGCCTGTTCAAAAGCCTGAGCCAAGCCTATGGCGGCCTCTCGTGAGACGTCGAGACGGTAAGCGATGCGGTCAATGCTTGTTTCCGAGGCGTCGCGCTCGCGTTGCGCACAATGGTCGAAAAACTTCCTAGCGAGCTCATTGGAGCGATAAAGTCCCCGAATGGCATCCTTAACTTCATTATCAATATCTTCTGGCATATTAAACTCCTCTATATGACCTTATAGAGGCTTTTATACCCATAATAGGGCCATATGTCAACATAAGAGTCTCATAAAATTTATATGAGCCTTATCCAAGCGAAATCCACCAATAATTTCCGCTGATTGCATATCAGCGAGAGAGGGCTTGGAAAGCACAATGCTTCCAAGCCCTTTGCCTTCACCCGCATGATAAAGCACCGGTCTGGATACCGGATTAGCTCTCTCGTCTAACCCGCGCCTCTCTGTCGGTGGGCACGTTCGGGTTCTCCTTACGCATCTTGCTCCGATACCAAGCCACAGATTCCCGGCTGGTCTGCGCGTGGGGGAATTTGGCGAGCACCCGCTCTAGGACTTCCTCGTTGGTTAGCCCCTTGGCGATTTCCGCCTCGGCCAGCTTACCGACCGTTTGCCCCCAATGCTCCGTGAGCAAGTAACTGTTGATCGCCTCCCTTGCCGCATCGGCGAGCGTGACGCCCATATCTTCGGCGACCTCTTCCAGACCGATATACTGATCCTCTTGGAGCGCGACTGAGATGCGCTTCAATCTGCGACCGGGCGACGGCTTTTCACCACTCATTCTGACATTCTCCTTATGGGCCGCTTCAAGCAGCCCAAGGCTCATAACAGTAGCCCTTGACAGCCGCAAGCGAATCGTGAATAGGGCCGCTCAGCGAGCCGATGGGCGGCCTGAAGCAGCCCAAAGCGGCTGACGACCAAGGAGAATGAAAATGCGGAAGAACACTACCCCCAATGAACTCAATCTCAGCTGTGATGTGATCGGCGCAGAGCTAACCCTCAACGGATTGCTCACGATCAGCACCAAGCTTGAAGAAGAAGACTTCGTCTTCGCGAATGACCTGTTGGGAGAGGCAATCTGGGGTTCGAATGAAGACGGCGTGGAGCTGCCGATGCCAGTCGCCCTCATGCGGGATGATGAGACCGGCGAGGAATTGCTTGCAATGAACCACTTCTCAGAGGAGCCCGGCAAAGACACCTACCTCCAGCTCCACCTCGCACTTCCTGAACCGTATACACACGTCCCTTCTGTGGCGGGCTTCTCGCAGAAGCAGCTCACCGACACGTGGCACCGGGGCAAGGAAAAGCTTGCGAGAGAGGAAGCCGAGTGGGTTTCGCGGGCGAAAAAGATGCCGTTCGACCGTGAACTGGCGATCAAAGCCAAAACCGCCAGCCTGGTCCGGGTGGTGCTGCAATATGTGGCTGGCGATGCGCCCGAGGTTTCCCCCGTCGCGATATTCGAAGAGTGGCAGGAAATCACCGGCCGTGCAGGGCAGGTCGGTGTGATCCAGCGCCTTCAGCAGGCCGCCTAACAACCAATCGGCGGGTCTGACCCGCAATTCCCCTTAAATCCCATGCTCTAGCCCACTGCGGTCGCCCTCAAGCACCGCGGTGGGCACCGCATCGGCAATATGCTGGTCCGCTAATTCGCCTGCCGAGCGCATTCGACTTCTCGTGTCGAGTTCGAAGCGAATGCGCTTCGGCCAGGTCTGCGTTGGCGGACCGATCGTCTGGGCAATGGTCCTGGGCATGGTCGAAAGGTTCAGCCTCGGGCGAGATGCCTAGAGCCTCAACTGAAAGGAATACCATGCCCACTGCCCCCGCCAAGACGACGGCCAACCTCGGGACCTCTTGGATGACCCCGGATGACATTCGCATCACCCTCGCCAAGATCGCGACCAACCGCCACAACCACGACACCTTGGTCCGTAGCGCGAACAGCAATCTCGCGCAGCGTCGCCAGCAGCTCGAAAACTCGCTCGACGGTATCGGCGAACGCGACCGCAACTCGATGGTGAGCAAGGCAATCAGCGGCTACCGTGCCGAGCTTGTCCGCCAGACCAAGGACAACCGTCTCGCGCTTACCCGCGAGCTTGGCGGACTGGCCGAACGGGTCCGCAAGGCCGAAGCCCTCTACCGCTCGCCCATGCAACTCCTGATGCGGGACACGCTCGGTTCGGAACGCCGCAGCCGCATCCAGCAGCAGATCGAGAACTCGGGTCCTGTCGAACTGGCAAGCCTGGCCGAACTGGCTGCTGCTACCAAGGACAAGGAACTGGCCGCCGCACTTTGCGGACGCGTCCACGGCATGAAGCGTGACGATCGCCCGTTCAACGCAGGCGAGCTTTCGGACATTCTTTTCGGAGAGCTCCATCGCGAACTGAGCCAAGCCCTCGTCGAAGCCGAGCGCCGCGTCCTGGAAGCTCTCAATTCGGACCAGGAGTTCGAGACAGGCAAGTCCAATCCGCAGCGCTCCATCGACATCGCTATGCTCAAGAAGCGCGAGCAGGAGATTGGCGCCTACGGCTACGAGACCGAAGAGGATGAGGCCCACGACGACCAGTCCGAAGCCGACGAAACGCCCACGGACGAACCTGCGTCCACCGACCGCATCGCTGCCGGGCTCGCTGCCCGTCGCGCCGCCTGAATACAGCCCCAGACCCCACCGACACTGAAAGGAAATTAAGCCATGGCCATTTTTGCATTCCATCCCGCTCCCTCCGATCGCCGCGCTGACGGTATCGGCTTCATCATCGCCGAGGGCGCCGACGAGGCTGCCGCACGCATTGCCGCCGCTCACCTGGTCGGCGCACCTGGCATCGACGCCTGGGCGGCTGTTGCGATCACCACGGGCATCGACCCGGTCGCCGTAGAGGGCCTGCCGGTCGGCGCGCCTGACAACGGCACCTGGCCGGACCGGACGCGGTCGAACCGCGCGCTCAACTCGTGATCGGGAAACTGATCGATGACGACCGGGCCCATGCCATGCGGCTCGGCATTCATCGGCTTGCCGGTCACCAGGTCGTTGGTCTGGCTGAGGCGTTCCACGCTTGCACCGACCTAGAGCTGAACGAAGTCGCGCCCGAACACCTGGTCGAGTTCAAGCAGTTTCTGGTCGACCTCGGATACGAGGAGATGTGGGTCGCCCAACTTGGTCGCCCGAAGATGCAGCATCTCTGGTGTCGTGGCCCTTGGCCTATCGACTACCGTGCGAACAAGGACCGAGACTTCACAGCCTACGTCCTGATGAGCTGAACCCATAAGTGTCGCAAACGAAAGGCCCGTCCGGCGCTCCCGGTCGGGCCTTTTTGCGTCATCTTGCTGTCAGAAGGAGAACACGATGAGGGAAGATGCCTGTAGGTTCCACGGTGGTCACCGATATGAGCTTTCGGTGACCGAAGCCTGCCGAGACTGCGGCAGCGTCCGCCGAAGGTCCAGAACGGGCCATATGGCGCTCTGGCTAGTTCCCGCCGGTCTCTGGCTCAACGCCCTGTTGCTGCTCTGCCTGCTCGCCAGTTGACGCTTCTTCGGTAACAGCGGGCTTGGGGGCAGGAGCAATGCCGCATTCCTTCAGGCCACGGTGGAACGAAGCGTCGAGCTTGAACGGCACCTGTCCCTCGTCACTCGTGTATTGGCCGACGCGGCCCGTCTGGCTGCTGGGAAGACCGTAGGCGGGAGCGACCTGCGCTTGCCGGTAAAGAAGGGTTTGCCCTCCGACCATTTCCGTGAGCAAATCCTGGGCTAATTCGCCGCTCGCCATGGTGCTCGTGGCGGTGATCGCAGCGACCATGCTTCCACTCTGCGCCATCGCCTCTGCAATCCGCTTATCTGTCTCTGCGTTTCCTGTCTTGAAGGGCTGGGTCGTGTAAGCCGAGTTCATGGCGGTAGCGGGGTTGTCAGCCGCTCGCAGAGTTCGATGAGGATTGCTGTCGATGCGCCAGAGTATGTCACCCGTCGGGACCCGATACTGGCCGCCGGAGCTTACGCCGATCAGGAGTCCCAGTTTCGAGTTGTTCTCGACCACCGGGTAGAGGAAACCGAAGCGGGAGTATTTCATGCCGGCAACGGTATCGTATGCGGTTACGACGCAACTGCTGTCCCCTGTGATCGGGTCCGAGGTGCGTGAAACCGTCCAGGCTTCACGAGGCTTCTTCTTGGCCTCTGCCACAGCGGGCACAAACGCGGCCGCGACGGCGGTCAGCGCAGCGACGGCAGGAAGAAAACTCTTCATCATTGCTCCCCCAAAAACAATATCTTGGACACTATAGGCTCTTTGTCTTGCCGTGAAGGGAATTGCTTGTCTGCATCAGAGACTAGTCGATGCCCAAGCGTTCAAGCCGATTCACTTCTTCTTGCAGACGCTCGACAGCGACAGACAATTGGTTGGGGCGGGGGAGCGCAATGTCGTTCAAGAACCTGAAGGCCACGCGCTCGTCAATCAGGTCGACCAGTTCTTCTCTGATGACTTGATCGCCGTTCAGGTGGATGCGGCAGATTTCGACCAGCCCGGTAATGGTTTTGTCGGGTCCGTCAGGACCATCAAGCGCATGTGCGAACGCGGCTAGTCGCGCCCTATCGAGCCCGTGGAAGGTCTCGATGTAGGGACACCGAATAACGCCGCCATGGGACGGTTGGCGCAGACGGCGGACCTCGTAACGAGTAGAGTGATCACGAAAGCCGGCATAATTTTTGAAATTAGACATCTCTGCTCCTTTGCGGAGCGTCATGTCAGCTACGGTTGGCCGACGGATGCCTGCAATTTGGTGCGTAGGGCGATCAATCCGTCACAAAGTAACATTCAGCCAAAGCTTGAGCTAGTGTGGCTGCAAGAACTGGGGGCACCGCGTTGCCAACCTGCGTAAACTGTCGCGCTGTGGGACCCAAGAAAACGTAATCATCGGGGAAGGTCTGCAAACGCGCGCACTCACGAACACTGAGCGTCCGTGGAATTTCAGGGTGCAGGTGAGATCGCCCGCCTCCATTAGTCCCACCAGCGATTACCGTCTTCGACGGAAGAGTTGGGTCAAGACGGTCGACACGGCCCAATTGGTCCCTTTGGCCATAGTCAAGGCGCGCGTAGCGTTCGATCGAGCCAGCCTTATGCGAACGGGTTTCGTGGTTTGGGAGGCCAATAGGCAATGCGCTCAATACGCTCCCGCAACCGACATGATCTTTGGTTGGAGGAATTTCAAACTTTGCGTTAGTCCTCGACCCAACAACGAACAGACGCTCCCGAAATTGGGGCACACCGTAGTCAGCAGCGTTAAGCACCGTTGGTTCGTTGATCGTGTAGCCAGCTTCACTCAAGAGCTGGATCGCAGAAGCCAACTGTTCTCCACCGTCCAGGTCCCTCAGACCCGGAACATTCTCAACAATGAAGACCTTCGGTTTGAAATGCAGAACCAAGTTCACATAGTCGAAGAGAAGGTTGCCATTCTTCTCGTGGGCGAAGCCTACCCGTTTGAAATTCTCGCCTGATCGGGAAAAGCGCTGATTGGCAGCGATGCTAAATGGTTGGCATGGCGGGCCACCGACAAAAATGCCCTCGAAAGGTGTCTGGATAAGCGGCTCTAGAGCTTCAACGACCTCGTCAAATTTCGATACGTCACCGTTGCCAAACGGCGGACCGAACACCTTCCAAGACGGTCGATTTTTCCGCAACGTTTTGCAGAAAATCTCATTGTATTCGAAGGCGGCCACGTTCTCGAAACCAATTTTCTCGAACCCAAGATCCATCCCGCCGCAACCTGTGAAGAAACTGACGAGGGGCACCTGATCGACAAGCTTCTTGAAGTCGGCCAGGCGAGTAGGCTTCCCGCCACTCCAAACTTTCTCGTGCGAGTTCGCATATGTTAAATCATCGTAGCTCCAGCGCGCGTCTTCCAAGGCCGTGGCCAAGTCCCCACCGTTTTGCAACGCCGCTTGAATCAGTGCCTGTTGGCGGGTTGCTCCGCGATCCAAAGACTGCGTTTTGAGCTGCGCAACCGTCATGCGTTCTTCCTCTTACTCTTGGCTTCGTCATAGACAGCACGAGCCTCGGCTGCGTCCGCAAAATCCTTCTTGCTGTGCGCCTTCAACCACTGGGTATAGAAGCGGTGAACTGCGCGATGGCAAGTGGGGCAGACGGCAACCAAGTCGCCCAGGACCGTGCCGCTCCGGTCTGATCGGGTGCCGGAACAAAGCGGTAACACGTGATGGATGTCAAGTACACGATCTGACCAAGGAAATTCGCTGTTTGTGTCTCTGGCACAAAAGTCGCAGGTGGTTGTCGGGTTCTTGTCGAAAAAGGCCTTTCTGATCGCCGAATTGCGCTCGAGAACTATGTGAGTTTTCTCGACCCGCGTTCCTTCGGTAAAACCGGTTTCCACGGCGTCATCAAAAACGGTTTTCGAGAAGTCGATATCGAGCCCAGCGACTGCGCTTTCGAACAGTCCTGCGATCCGCATTATTTCATGCTCGCTATCACCCTTCTGCTTCCCTCTTATCGCCTGAAGGCTTTCAAATAGATCGAGCGCATCGTCATCCTCAAGCGAAACAGTTACCTCTGACGAGGACGCGCTTAGATACGAAAGCTGGCCAATGATCTGAATGCTTTCTCGGGCCTGCCGGTGGTCCCCAGACGACCACTGCTTTTTGGCTAAGCCCAGATAAGCGGATTGGTCCTCATCTCCGTCAAAGCCACTCTTGCTGTAGGCTCCGACGATTTCACGGATGGCGACAACCGGCTCACCTAACACTGAGCGGGCCAACAGGAACTTCAAGGCAAAAAGAAGAGGGAACCGTGGAGACTGGCTAGGAGCCCATTCTTGGAACGAGGGAGCTGGATCAGTGAAAGCCTGAGCGAAGAAATGAAAGTAGTCGTCAGAGGTGACCACGCCATCTTGAGCGAGAAGTTCAGCGACGCGGGTGGGCCGAGCAACATTGCCGATTTTGGCGACTAGCATCGCAGTGCGAAAGACGCGAGAATAATTGCGCCAAGGCGGATAAGCGGCGTTTGCGGGCAAAAAAGGCAGCCCAGTGGCCGACACAAGCGGGCCTCTTGAGGCAGACTTCAAATCATTCGCGATTGCGAATTTTGCGATCTTCCGCAGCTCATCGAACTGGAAATACTCGATTCGTCCTTGATCAAAGCGCCACATGCCTGGGGGGTATCAAACGCCCTAAAGGCAATCCAGAGCCGCCCTTAAGAAGGTTGAGGAAATCAGCGCCTAGTGGCCTTCTCGGTGTCTATTCGGTATTCGGCCCATCAAGGGAGCCGCAATCGGCAAGGCGACTAAAGCTTAAAGCTATAAAATTGTAAGAGAAAAAGTGGTGCCGGCTGCGGGACTCGAACTCGCGACCTGATGATTACAAATCAACTGCTCTACCAACTGAGCTAAGCCGGCACTCTTTTTTCGCCCTAACGCTTCGCTGCATCAGGGCGATGGCGCCTTTCCTTCAGAATGCGCCGAATGTCCAGCCCTCTGTTCGCGCAATCTCGTCCGTCAGGCCGCCGGGCGCCCAGCGCGCAGGATCATGTGCCACTTCGCGTAGCCAGGCAGCGGTCAGGAGGGCATCGGAAGCGTGGTCCGAAATGATCCCGTGGCCGGGCACCGGCGGCACCTGCCAGGTGGATAGCGCGGCGTTCAGGTCCTCGTAGCTGCGGATCTTGCTGCGGTTCGACCCGATGCCCGCCTCTTTCGCAGCGAGCGAGGTGTAGATCTCGACCAGTACCGAACCTGTCTGCGGCAGCGGGTCGATGGGCCAGACGGGCAAGCGCCCCTGCAGCCGGTTCAGGACGCGCATGCCAGTCAGGGACGATTTGCCCACCTGCGCCGCACCGACGAGATTGAAATTGCTGACCGGGCGGCAGCCCTGCTGGCGCTGGGCTTGCTCAGCCACGCGGAAGCGCCCTTCGCGGCTGGTCGCGGCCCGCAGGTGGAAATGTGCGCCTTCTGCGTCCTTGCCGTGGCGGAAATATTCGCGTGCGCGCTCATGCGTGACAAATCCGGTCGCTTCGAAATGAGGATCGCCGGTGCAGAACCTGTCGATCATTGCCCAGAGCGATTTCGCGTCCGGCGGGCTTTCGTCCCATTGCGGAAAGAAGGCACCGCAATCGGAGAAGGGGAGGGCGATGCCGAGGTCCATTCCGACCAGCGTATTGTCCGGCAGGTCGAGCAGGATCGCGAGGACTTCCTCGCGCGACCACGATGTCCCGCGCTCGACCAGTACGGGCGGCCCGCCATCGCCATGCGCGAGCGCCAGCGCGATGCCTTTCTGGCGTTCGCCCCGCGCGCCCGACCAGTCGATGGCAAGGAAGTGTGAGAAACGCCCCGGCGTCATCAGTCGCCGCGCTCTGCGCGCAGCTTGTTCCAATAGTCGATCCGCTTGGCGATCTCGCGCTCGAACCCGCGTTCTACGGGCGAATAGTAGGATTGCGGCTCCATCTGTTCCGGCCAGTAATCCGCGCCGGAGAAGCCACCTGCCGCATCGTGGTCGTAGGCGTATCCCGCGCCGTAGCCGATGTCTTTCATCAGCTTTGTCGGTGCGTTGAGGATGTTCTGCGGCGGCATCAGGCTGCCGGTTTCCTTCGCGCTGCGCCAGGCGGCTTTCTGTGCCTTGTAGGCGGCGTTCGATTTGGGAGCGGTTGCGCAGTAGAGGCAGGCCTGGACCACGGCGAGTTCGCCTTCGGGAGAGCCGAGGAAATCGTAGGCGTCCTTTGCGGCAAGGCACTGAACCAGCGCTTGTGGGTCGGCGAGGCCGATATCCTCGCTGGCAAACCGGACGAGCCGCCGGAGGACGTAGAGCGGTTCCTCGCCAGCCACGAGCATCCGCGCGAGATAATAAAGTGCAGCCTGCGGATCGCTGCCGCGCAGCGATTTGTGAAGCGCGCTGATGAGGTTGTAGTGCCCCTCGCGATCCTTGTCATAGACCGCGACCCGGCGCTGCAGGAACTTGCCGAGGCCTGCCGGATCGAGCGGTTCGGGGATCTGCGCATTGTAGAGCGTTTCGGCCTGGTTGAGCAGGAAACGTCCGTCGCCATCGGCGCTCGCGACCAGTGCTTCGCGTGCCTCGGGGGTGAGGGGGAGGGGGCCTTCCAGTTCCTCCGCACGGTCGAGGAGATTGCCCAGCGCCTCGTGATCGAGCCGCTCTAGTATGAGAACCTGCGCCCGACTCAGAAGTGCTGCGTTGAGCTCGAAACTCGGGTTTTCGGTGGTCGCGCCGACCAGCGTCACGGTTCCGCGCTCTACGAAGGGCAGGAAGCCGTCCTGTTGCGCACGGTTGAAGCGGTGGATCTCGTCCACGAACAGCAAGGTGCGCTGGCCGGCCTGCGCCGCCTTGTCCGCCTCGGCAAAGGCTTTCTTGAGATCGGCAACGCCTGAGAAGACCGCGCTGACAGAAATGAAACGCATACCCACCGCGTCGGCAAGCAGGCGTGCAATGCTGGTCTTGCCCGTGCCCGGTGGCCCCCACAGGATCATAGAGGACAGGCGGCCTGCCGCCACCATCCGGCCGATCGCGCCTTCCGGTCCGGTCAGGTGATCCTGTCCGATAACTTCGCCCAGGACACGCGGCCGCAGCCTGTCGGCCAGCGGCGCATCGTCGCGAGGGGCATCGGCGCGGCTGTCGTGGGGAAGTTCGTCTGCGAAGAGGTCGGCCATAGGCAGCATAGATAGGTGAGCGCGGCCTTCGCGGCGACCCCCGCAAACGCAAAAATGCACCGGACTACTTGAAGATTAAACATTCTAAGATATATCGTAAGCTATCTTAAGAAGGATTATGATATATGAGATTCGGTTTTGACGAGCGCGATATGCGCAGGAACTGGAAGCGTGCGGCCCGCATGGGAAAGATGAATTCGCGCGATTTCAAACGCTCCGGCGTCGACGCAGTATTCGGTCCGGGTGGTCCGTTCGGAGAGGATGGGCCTTTCGGTCCCGATGGCCCGTTCGGTCCTGGTGGCCCATTCGGTGACGGACGCGGAGGCGGCCGGGGTGGGCGAGGCGGACGTGGACGCCGCCGCCGGTTCGATCGCGGTGAGCTTCGTCTCCTGCTGCTGAGCCTGATCGCCGACCAGCCACGTCACGGCTACGATTTGATCAAGGCGATCGAGGAATCGTCCGGCGGCGAATATGCGCCCAGCCCGGGCGTGATCTACCCGACCTTGCAGATGATGCTGGATGAAGGGCTGATCGCGGAACTACCCGACGATACCTCGCGCAAGGTTTTCGAAGCGACCGATGCCGGGCGCAAGGAACTGGCCGACGAGGAAAAGGCAGTCGCCGCCGTGATCAAGCGGCTGGCGGAGGTTGGCGAGCAGGTTCGTTCATCCCCCAATCGCCAGATGCATCGGGCAATGGAAAACCTTCGCAATGCGATGCGGCTCCACCGCCATGCGGGTAACCTCGATGGCGAAACGCTCGAACAGATCGTCGATATTCTCGACGATGCCGCGCGCAGGATCGAACGGCTATGAGCGTCGCCGCCGAAGCTAGCGTCCCGACGCAGAACGGTTCGCGTTACCTGCAGCAGCTTTGCAAGCACTGGTCGCACAATCTCGACGTCGCATTCGACAAGAACGAAGGGCGCGTGACGTTTCCGGCCGAGGGCAAGTCGGGATCGTGGCAAGGCGATGCCGTGTTCACGATGACGGCAGAGGATGGGACACTCCGCTGCTCGATCGTGGCGAGCGAGCCCGGGCAACTGGAGGCATTGAAGGGCGTTGTCGAACACCATCTCGACCGTTTTGCCTTCCGCGAAGCTCCGCTGGCGTTCGACTGGCGAGAAACCGCCGATTGCTGATTGATTCGCCTCTTCCCGGTTCCGGTGATAAAACGCCGCATCTCGGGAAGGGGGATCAAATATGACCGAAGCTGTCAAAACGCCGTGGCACCTCTGGGTGATCGGGCTCGTCGCGCTGCTCTGGAACTCGGGCGGGGCTTACGACTACACCATGACCCAGACGCGGAACATGGATTACCTTGCGACCGCTGCGACCAACGCGGGCGTGCCGCTCGACACTCTCGTGGGACATTACACCAATTTCCCGCTGTGGGCGGATGCCATGTGGGCCTTCGGTGTCTGGGGTGCGGTTGCGGGTTCGATCCTGCTGCTGGTCCGCAGCAAGTTCGCATTCCACGCATTCGTACTGTCGCTCGTCGGCCTGCTCGGCACGACGGTTTTCACCATGACATCCGACATCCCGGCTGAACTGGATTCGCCGTTCACCTGGATCTTCACCGCCGTCATCTGGATCGTCACCGCCGCGCTTGCCTATTACGCGCGCCGCATGACGGCAGCAGGCGTCCTACGCTGACCCTTCGGCCAGCAGGTCTTCGGCGCGTTCCTGTTCGCGCCGTTCGACCAGCCTGATGTAGGTTTCGGCGACGACGCTGTTGATCGCGTCCCAGCTGTATTCGCGGGACTTGTCCTCGCCCGCAGCGCCGTGGCGCGCGCGCAGATCGTCATTGGTGCAATAGGGCTTGATCGCCTCGGCAAAGGCCTTGGCATCGCCGGGGGGCACCAGCCGACCCGTTTCCCAGTCGTCGACGAGGCTCGACGCACCGGTCGCGCCTGCGGCAACCACGGGCAGGCCGCTCGCCATCGCTTCCAGCGTCACATTGCCGAAGGTTTCGGTGATCGACGGATTGAAGAAGATATCGCCGCTGGCAAGCGCGCGGCCAAGGTCGGGTCCGGTCTGGAAGCCTGCGAAAATCCCGCCCGGAAGCGCGTGTTCGAACCACTTGCGGGCCGGGCCGTCACCGATCACCAGCACCTTGTGCGGGACCTGCATCTTGCGCAGCTGGACGATGGTTTCGGCGAAGACGTCGAGCCCCTTTTCCATCACCAGGCGGCCCAGGAAGACGATCGCCACGTCATCGTCGGCAAGGCCGAGCGAGCGGCGCCATTCCATGTCGCGCTTTTCCGAAGAGAAGATCGTGCGATCGACGCCGCGGGTCCACAGCGCGATATCGTCGTGCATGTCGGTCGCGATCAGTTCCTCGATCATGCTCTGCGAAGGTGCAACCAGTGCGTCGCAACGGTGGTAGAACCGCTTCAGCAGCCAGACGACGAGAGGTTCGAGGAAGGCCGCCTTGTAATAGCGCGGATAGGTCTCGAAGCGGGTGTGCACCGATGCGAGCACGGGAATGTCGTGATCCTGCGCCCAGCGCAGCGCACGATGCGCGGTCGGATCGGGCGAGGACAGATGCACGATATTGGGCTGGAATTTCTCCAGATCCTTGAGCGCCTTCTCGTCCAGCCCTGTCGGCAGGCGGTATTCGCCGCGGTTCTTCACCGGCATGCGGATGTTCGGAACTGCAACAAGGTCGCCGGTCGGTTCGAAGGCGGGATTTTCCACGACGGGCGCATAGATCCTGACCGAAGCGCCCATGCGCAGCAGGTATTCGACAAGGCGGTTCAGCGCCTGGTTCGCGCCATCGCGCACGTAATTGTAGTTGCCGCTGAACAGCGCAATGCGGAGATCTGAGACTTCCATAGCGGCAAGCGCATAGAGAAGCGCAGCGAGAAAGGCGAGAGGCTGCGCGACACGGAACCCTTTTGCCGGTCGCTCGCTCTGTTCATGAATTCATATTCTTCATTGACTCAGGCCAACGCAAGATTATTGCCGCCAGTGGGCCACGCGGTCCCAACGCCGCGCGTGCTCTCTGCAAGGAGAGAATACATGACTGCTGAACCGACGCTCAAGCCAGAGCGCCCTTTCTTTTCGTCCGGTCCGACCGCCAAGCACAAGGGCTGGTCGGCTTCCAATCTCAAAACCGAATCGCTCGGACGCTCGCATCGTAGCGCCCTTGGCAAGTCGCGGCTGAAATATGCCATCGACCTGTCGAAGGAGATGCTCGGCGTGCCCGAGGATTACCTTGTCGGCATCATGCCGGCATCGGACACCGGCGCGCTCGAATGCGCCATGTGGACGATGCTGCGCCCCGACCGTCCCGCAACGGTCGCCGCATGGGAAAGCTTCGGCAATGTCTGGATCCAGGACGCGGTCAAGCAGCTCAAGCTGCCGCAGCTGACAACGCTCGACGCCGATTACGGCGAAATCCCCGATCTCGCCTCGATACCGCAGGAAAGCGACGTCGTGTTCACATGGAACGGTACGACGAGCGGCGCGAAGATCCCCAACACCGACTGGCTTGCGCCGGGCCGTGAAGGGGTGACCATCAACGATGCTACCAGCGCCGTCTTCGCAATGGAGATGGACTGGGCCAAGCTCGATGCCACGACCTACAGCTGGCAGAAGGTGATGGGCAGCGAAGCGCAGCACGGCATGCTGATCCTCAGCCCCAAGGCCGTTGCCCGGATCGAGGAATACGATCCCGAATGGCCGCTGCCCAAGCTGTTCCGCCTCAAGAAGGGCGGCAAGATCAACGAAGGCATCTTCCGCGGCGAGACGATCAACACGCCGTCGATGCTGGCGACGGAAGATTACATCGACGCCCTCGAATGGGCCCAGGCAATGGGCGGCCGCAAGGCCATGTTCGAACGCGCTGATGCCAATGCCAAGATCGTGACCGACTGGATCGAGGCCACGCCGTGGCTGCGCAACATGGTCTCCGACCCTGCCAAGCGCACGAACACCGGTGTCTGCTTCGTCTTCCAGGGCGAATGGTACGACAGCCTATCCGACGAGGACAAGGCGGGCGTTCCCAAGAAGATCGTCAAGCTGCTCGAAGACCGCGATGTCGGTTACGACTTTAACGGCTATCGCGACGCTCCGCCGAGCTTGCGCGTATGGTGCGGCGGCACGGTCGAACAGGAAGACCTGAAGCGTCTCCTGCCGTGGATCGAGTGGGCCTACGAACAGGTCAAGAACGGCTGATCCGGCTGGCGACCCGCAACCAGGGTCGCCGCCATTCCCCAATTATTGCCCGGCCGCATGCCGGGAGAACGACAGGACAATTCCGTCATGAGCAAACCCAAAGTCCTCATCAGTGACAAGATGGACCCCAATGCCGCGCGTATTTTCGAAGAGCGCGGCTGCGACGTCGACGTCATCACCGGTGAAACCCCCGAAGAACTGGCTGCCCGCATCGGCGAATACGATGGCCTCGCCATCCGCAGCTCGACCAAGGTGACGCCCGCCATCCTCGACGCCGCGACCAATCTGAAGGTCATCGGACGCGCCGGTATCGGCGTCGACAATGTCGACATTCCCTATGCCAGCGGCAAGGGCGTGGTGGTGATGAACACGCCGTTCGGCAACTCGATCACGACCGCCGAACACGCCATCGCCCTGATGATGGCGCTTGCCCGCCAGATTCCCGAAGCGAATGCACGCACCCAGGCCGGCGAATGGCCCAAGAGCGCCTTCATGGGCGTCGAAGTGACCGGCAAGACCCTCGGCCTCGTCGGTGCAGGCAATATCGGCTCGATCGTCGCTAGCCGTGCGCTCGGCCTCAGGATGAAGGTCGTCGCGTACGATCCGTTCCTGACGGAAGACCGCGCGGTCGAACTCGGCGTAGAAAAGGTCGATCTCGACACGCTGCTCAGCCGTGCGGACTTCGTCAGCCTGCACACCCCGCTGACCGACCAGACGCGCAATATCCTCAGCCGCGAACGGCTCGAGAATGCGAAACCGGGCATCCGCATCGTCAACTGCGCACGCGGCGGACTGGTGGACGAAGCGGCGCTGAAGGACCTGCTCGACAGCGGTCATGTCGCAGGCGCCGCGCTCGACGTGTTCGAAACCGAACCGCCGGCAAAGGATCACCCTCTGTTCGGTACGCCGAACTTCATCTGTACGCCGCACCTTGGCGCTTCGACAACCGAAGCGCAGGTCAATGTCGCGCTGCAGGTTGCAGAGCAGATGGCCGATTTCCTCGTCAACGGGGGCGTCACCAATGCGCTCAACATGCCGTCGCTGAGCGCAGAGGAAGCGCCTAAGCTCAAGCCTTACATGAAACTCGCCGAAAACCTCGGCAGCCTCGTCGGGCAACTGGCGCATGGCAATCTGACCAAGATCAGCATCGAGCGCGAAGGCGCTGCCGCCGGTCTGTCGGGCAAGCCCATCGAGGGCGCAGTGCTCGCCGGCCTGATGAAGCAGTATTCGGACACGGTGAACATGGTCAACGCGCCGTTCCTGGCGAAGGAGCGCGGTCTCGACGTGCGATCGGTCCGTCACGAGCGTGAAGGCGCCTACAACACGCTGATTCGCGTGACGGTTGGGACCGAGCAGGGCGACCGTTCGGTTGCAGGCACGCTGTTCGGTTCGGACGCACCGCGCCTCGTCGAAATCTTCGGCGTCGGTATCGAGGCCGAGCTGGCTGGGCACATGCTTTACATCGTCAACGAGGACGCGCCGGGCTTCATCGGCCGCATCGGTACGCTGCTAGGCCAGAACGGCATCAACATCGGCACTTTCCACCTCGGACGCCGCGATGCCGGCGGCGAGGCAGTGCTGCTCCTGAGCGTAGACCAGCCGATCCCGCAGGACGTGGTGAAGCAGGCATGCGACCTCGAAGGAGTGAAATTCGTGAAGCCTCTGGAGTTTTAAGCTCCATTCGGGCAGGCGACCGGCTGACATGACTGAACCAGACGATCTCCTGCCCGAAGGTCTCGAAGACCGCCTGCCGCGCGAAGCGGCAACGATTACCCGCGCCATGCGCGCCTGCCTCGATGTGCTCGGTTCGCATGGATACGACCGCGTGCGGCCGCCGATCGTGGAATTCGAAAAGTCGCTGGCCGGGCGGATGGACGGCGTGCAGCCGCGCCGCATGTTCCGCTTCGTCGATCCGGTCAGCCTGCGGACCCTTGCACTGCGCAGCGACATCACCCCGCAGATCGGGCGCATCGCGGCAACGATCATGGCCAACGCGCCGCGGCCGCTGCGGCTCGCTTATTCGGGCGAAACCGCGCTTATTAAGGCGGACCAGCTCGATCCGGCGCGCGAACGCATCCAGCTTGGCGCGGAACTGGTCGGCTCGGATTCGGTCGAGGCCGTCTGCGAAGTCGTTTCGATCGCGGTCGAGGCGCTGCATGCCGCCGGATTGAAGGGTGTTTCGGTCGATTTCACGCTGCCCGACCTGGTCGACACCCTGTCGGACAAGGCGCTGCCACTGGCCGGTGACGCCCGGGACGCCGTGCGCCGCGAACTCGACATGAAGGATGCAGGTGGGCTCAAGGCAGCAGGCGGAGAGGCTTACCTGCCCTTGCTTTATGCGGCCGGACCTTTCGACGAAGCGCTGGCAAAGTTGAAGGACATCGACGCAGGCGGCGCGCTCGCCAGCCGGATCGAGGGGCTGAAAGCGGTTGCCGCACGGATCGATGGCAAGGCGCGCATCACGCTCGACCCGACCGAGCGCCACGGCTTCGAATACCAGAGCTGGATCGGCTTCACCCTCTATGCAGAGGGTGTGCGCGGTGCAGTCGGTCGCGGCGGCACTTATCGAATTCGCGGCAGCGAAGAAGCGGCGACCGGATTTTCCATCTTCGTTGAATCGCTCGCTTCAGGCGATATCGATCAGCCTGCAGAAGATTGCCTCTACCTGCCGCTCGGCCATGACCGCGATGCAGCGTCGCGGCTGCGCGCAATCGGCTGGCGCACGCGGGCCCAGATCGGCGAAGGCGAGGATGCAAGGGCGCTGGGATGCACCCACCGCCTCGACGGCAAGGAACCGGTCGCGCTCTAGCGGAAGACCGATTTCAGCCAGGCGTCGACCACAGGCGTTGCCGCATAATCGGGGTCGCCCATCCGGCGGTTGATTTCGGCATGGCCCTGCAGCCCGCGACCCTCGAACCCGCGCACCGTCGCATCGGTACCCCCCTGCCTTAGCGCTTCACCCAACGCCTTGCTCTGGGCCGTTCCGTCCTTGCGCTGGACATGGAGGATCAGGAAGGCAGGCGCGTTCGGCGCCCGCGCATTGAAGGTAGGCGACAGCGCACGCTGGCGCGCAGGATCGGTGCCGAAAGCCTGCTCGTAAGTGTCGCCCATCAGCCGGGCGTTCTCACCCATTTGCGCAGGGACGTCATAGGCTGCGCCGTCGAGCGGGATGATCCCCCTCACATCGGACAGGGTAAGGCCCGCGCCGCGCAAATATTGCGGGTCCGTGCCGACCAGCGAGACGAGGTGCGCGCCCGCGCTGTGCCCCATCAGGACGACGCGGCTGCGATCAATCTTCAACCTGTCGGCCTCGGCGAGCAGTTTTGCGAGCGCGGCAGCGACATCGGCAGCCTGCTCTTCCACGGTGGCATCCGGGACGAGGCGATAGTTGATCGATGCGAAGTGATACCCCTGCTCGTTGTAATGGGCGGCCTTGAACTCGCCCGTCGCATTGTTCTTGTCGCCGCGTTTCCAACCGCCGCCATGGACGAACAGGACGAGCGGGGCGGGCCGATCCGTCGCGGCTGCATGGAAATCGAGCGTTTGCAGCGCATCGCTGCCATAGGTCATTTCCGCAGCCTTGCCTGAAAACGCCGCAGCGAGCTTGCCCGCGCGTCTGTCTCCGCGCCTTGCCTCAACCCGCTTGCGGATTTCGTCACGGCAACTGGCGGTGAGCTGGTCACGCTTTTCGGCGATGCAGCTGCGAAGCTGGCTCCTGTCCTTGCCGCACAGCAGGACGATTTCCTGGCGACATTCGCGCGGCAGCATGTCCTGCGCGGCAGCGATGGATGCGGCTGAAAAACCGACTGCGATCGTGGCAGCGGTCAAGGCGAGACGGGTCATGAAATCCTCCGGTGTTTTATGACATCGGAGGCTATGAATTTTCGCGGCGTTGGAAAGTCGCGAATTGTCGCGAAGTGTCACTGCGCGGCTTGCAGCCTATTCCGCAGGATCGGCAAGCACGGCGTCGACCGGCACCAGTTCGACGTCGCTCGTCATGCCGAGATAGCGCTCGTAATAGGGTTTGTGCGATGCCCCGACCAGGGTGAGGACGCGGCGGCCAGGGCCGATCACATGGCGCAGGTTCGCGACCATGCGCAGATTTCGCGTCTCCCAATAGGCGAGGTATTGGCGTCCGGTGCCGCTCGGGCTTCGTGCCCCGGCAGCGGCGCCGAAATCGCCCTGCATGGTCAGCCGGGAATGCTCAGGCGTGTTCATCATCCGGTACCATTCGATGACCGACAGGTCGCCCGCGTCGAGCCTCGCGTTCCAGTCCTTGTAGATGTCCCCGCGCTGCGTCGATGCGTCATTGTCCCAGATTTCCCGCAGTTCGGGGCCATAGACATTGTAGTCGAACGGACCGCTCGCATCGTCACCGGTGTGGTCGTCCACCGGATAGACACGCTCATGGCCGAGCCGCGCAGCAAGATGCGCTGCAATCAGCGAGGATTCATTGCGCCGCATGATCCGCTTGTCGAGCATATCGGCGAAGTCGGCGGTGAGGGCACCATCGGCGCGCCGCTCTGTCTCTGGCAGGCGCAACCATTGCACCAGCGCGGAATCGGGCTCGCCCGTCACGAGGAACAGCACGGCCAGCCGCCGCCGCTCGGCGGCGCTGCGGTTCTTGCCGGTTTCGGCAAGCAGTTCGGCGATTTCCTTATCCGCTTCGCTCGCGCTCAGGCCCGTTGTCGCCCGCGCAGCCGACGGATCGGGGCAGTAATTTTCCCAGGTCCCCGGATAGCGGTGCTCGTATTCCTTGAGATAATCGCACTGCGATCCGGAAAGGTTCTCGATCGCGATCGCTTCGGGCGCCCATTCCTTTAGCCGGTCGAGCAGCGCGTCGAACCGCTCGAGATCGAATTCCTTGGGCAGCGCGCTCAGATGCCATGTGCCGAGAACCAGGATCTGCGAACGATCGCCGCGTTCACGCGCCGCCGCATCCACGACATCGACCGGATCGCCATCTGCGGGAAGGGCGACGGGGGCGGACGCCACAAGGGCGGCAGCGAGTAGAAGCGACATGACATTCTCCGGCAGGGAAGTGGCGGAGTGTCATGCGCTTCTAATACAGTCAAGCGTCAAGGCATTGAAGTTTCACGAAGTCACGAGAATTTCGCCGGGTCGGGCCCCATGCGGCCATCGGCGCTGTCGAGCGCGTCGATCCGTTCCATCTGATCGTCGCTCAATTCGAAGCTGAGCGCCTTGAAATTGTCGCGGATGTGATCCGGGTTGGTCGAACGCGGCAGCGTGCTGAAACCGTGCTGGATGTGCCAGCGGATGACGACGGCGGGCGCGCTCTGGCCGGTTTCTTCGGCAATGGCAGAGATCGTATCGTTGCCAAAGGCATTGCCCTGGCCGAGCGGCGACCAACTTTGCGTAACGATCCCCATGTCCTCGTGAACCTTGCGCATGTCGCGCTGCTGGAAACTGGGATGAAGCTCGATCTGGTTAAGCGCTGGGACGACGCCGGTTGCATCGACGATGCGTTTCAGGTCGTCCTCGCGGAAATTCGATACGCCGATCGACTTCGCCTTGCCCTGGTCGCGCAGCTCGATCAGCGCCTTCCAGGTGTCGACGAACAGACCCTTGTCGGGGCAGGGCCAGTGGATCAGCAGCATGTCGACGTGGTCGCGGCCCAGCCTGCCGAGGCACTTGCCGGCTGCGGCCAGCGTTCGGTCATAGCCCTGGCTCTCGTTCCAGATCTTGGTCTGGAGGAAGATGTCGGACCAGTCGCCAATCCCTTCGCCGACGCCCGCCTCGTTGCGATAGATCGCTGCCGTGTCGATCAGCCAGTATCCGGCCTCGAGCGCGGTGCGTACGGCACCTGCGGCATCGTCCTGGGCGATTTCCCATGTGCCGAAACCGAGCTGGGGAATCTGGCGGTCGTCGTTGAGGGTGAGGGTAGGTTGGTAGGTCATAAATACTCCTTTGCCACATTAATGGGCGAGAGGAGCGATGTTTCCGGAATGGCCGGGTTTGTGTGGTTAGCTGTCATTCGTGCGCTCATCGCGCGGGGTCTGTGTCGCAGCCATGTTTCTTTGCCGCCGGTTTCGCCTGATGAAGCGCTCCGACCGCGTGGTGGAAAATGAGCCCACTCCAGCCATGCGCCGAAGATGTATCCATGTGATAATTGCGATGTAAAGTAAGATGCCCGCCGCAACGATGATGGCACCCGCCGCGTAAGAATAACGCTCCAACACAACTGCGGGGAGCATGCCAGCGACCAAGGGAACGGATGCGATAACTTGGTGCCGCAGCGTCGGCCTTCCTGCCCATCCTACTCGGATCCATCCTCGATCGATCATTCGACGGACGCGATGAAGCAACTTGATCACACTCCCACGTTAGCGCGTCACAGAATGTCCGCAATCGGGTTGATTGTCGTTAGCTGGGTGGAAAACAGACCTCAGTCGTGGCCGAGAACGATATCTGCAACAGCGCCGCTCTTACCTCGAAGTCGGCCATCCCATTCGATGGTCGTACGTCCGAATGGAGTAACAATTGCCATAATATGTCGAGGCGCACCGATTCCAATTTCTCCAGTCCGATTAACCTCACTGTTGTAAAGGTCGGCCCTTCTAATCAGCCTATCCAAGCTCTCGGCTTGTACCTTTGTAAGAGAGCTGGTTTCGTTACTCACCAATTTCCGCTCGATGTCGAGAAGTCCTCCTGGGCCAACTTCGACTACTTGACTTCTTTGCCATTCGCCCGCCGTGTCCTTCCAGACAATCGTACTGGTTTCGGTGTAGTCATGGTGGACTGCGACGCTGTCCACGTAAATGGCGGTGCCGACTATGTACTTTGGAAGGCTGTACCGGTCCCGAAGTTCGAAACCACTCACAAGTTCTGCGTCCGCCGGTGGAGAAAAGTCGCTGTTCATTGGCGAGATCGTCGATGTCGCACAGCCCACCAAAACTAAGACTAGAGTGGAGGCAGCAAAGGTTTTCATAGCGGTTATCATGGCCATTCAACTCGACGTCCGCAATTGGGTCGTTATCCGCCGGTCCGCTCTTGGCACATCGTTAGCTCGGCGAAAGCGTCGTCAGATGGGTGGAAAGCGGACGCCCGACAGCGTCGCTATCAATATCGATTCTGCGATCGTTTTCACATCACCTACTTGTTTGGATAAGTATCCCCCCCATATAGCTAGTAGCTACCAGTCGCGATCGACGGTCCCGAGGGCCAGTTGCCCTCCCTTCTTTCCATTTCGCCTTCTAGCCCCGCGCACAAGCGGTCGCTGATGAACGCCTGCGCGAAATGAAAGGATACATTCCCCATGACAAAGTATGGCAACATCAGGAGCTATGACAGCGGCAAGGGCAGTGGCACGATCGCACCCGAACAGGGCGGCGCAGTGCTCGATTTCGGCAAGTCCGACCTGCAGCAGGAAGCTTCCACCCCCAAGTCCGGCCAGCGTTTCAGCTATGAAACTAAGCAGGCCGATGGCGGCAAGGAATGCGCCACCAACCTGCGCCAGCAGGAGCAGTCTGTCCGCCAGGACGGAAAGCAGCGCGACCAGGCCAGCCAGCAGCAGGGCTGACGCATGATGACCGGGCGCATCTGCGGGATGCGCCCGGTTCATTCCGCCCGTCCCCATCATCCTCCGCATCAGGAACATGTCATGTCAATGGACCTCAACGAATTGCTGCACGAGCACCAGGCCGCGGTGATGAGGGCCGCCGCCTCCGGTGACGGGGCGGAGCGGGACAATCACTTCGCCAAGGTCGCCGAATATGCCGAGCGCATTCGCGCGCTTAGAAAGGTAAAATCGATGATCGATAAGCCATCTAAACCAGCAGACCGGTCGACCATCATCTATGGCACTTATGCGGGTGATGCCTCCCAAGGCTCGGCCACCGAACCGATTGCATCGTGGGAAGACGAGGGCGGGGCAGTGCGCCACCCGCATACCCCCCTTCCAGAGGGTATCGAAATGAAGCTCGTTCGCGAGTATCAAGTCGGGCCTTACGTTTATCAGGATCTCTCACTCGCGATGGCGGAGCACAAACGGCAGCAATCCGCCGATCGTATGCACAGCTCGTAAGAGATCTCAGAGCAACAACTTCAAGCCCGCACATCCCGATCGGGATGATGCTCGA
The DNA here is from genome assembly GCF_001281485.1 of Altererythrobacter epoxidivorans. Classification (NCBI taxonomy): domain Bacteria; kingdom Pseudomonadati; phylum Pseudomonadota; class Alphaproteobacteria; order Sphingomonadales; family Erythrobacteraceae; genus Altererythrobacter; species Altererythrobacter epoxidivorans. The sequence goes on along the minus strand of NZ_CP012669.1, from coordinate 1,745,726 downwards.
CCCTGCTCTAACGGAAAGCCGAAGATTAGAGGAAATGAACATGGAACCGGAAGATACCGATCTGGAGCGGCGGGTGTTGGCACACGCTCGTATCCTCCAGACACTGATTAGATTCCTGGCTGAGGAGAGGCCCGAAATTGTCTCCCGTCTGAAGAGCGCCTTTGGAGCAGGTCATAACATTGGCGAGTATGAACAGAATTTCAGCTCAACGGAACAGTACGGGGACATTTTCATTAGGGCGGTTGAGAAGGAAGTGAGCCAACAGAAAGGCCTCGCTCCGACAATCCGATAAGAGCTCACTTGTCGGGCTACGCCTCCAATAAATGTCCGCAATTGGGTCGTTAGCGGACCTTCGGAGCATGGCCGATCCGAGGCACCAATGGCGATAATCTCTTTCAACAGAACTTTCCTACATTCGCACGTCCGTGGCATGCGGCTCGGATGCCTCGAAACCGGCCTCAACCTGCTGAAATCGTGACCGAAATAGCTGTCCGCAACGACCCGCGATTTTGCCCCCTGGACTGTGTTCCATGTGTTCCATCCTGTAGGAAAACTTGTGGTGCTCTTGCTTGACTCAGGCCCCCCTGCCGCACTAACCCGCGCGGCGCATTCGGGGCGCATTTCGCCCCTTCATCCAAATCCCACGGTCGAGTCCTGTCGAAGGACCATGAGGATCCCCCGGGCAGGGGGTAAGGTGTAAGCATGGCCAACGTAACCGTAATCGGCGCCCAGTGGGGCGATGAGGGCAAGGGCAAGATCGTCGACTGGCTCGCCAGCCGCGCCGATGCCGTCGTCCGTTTCCAGGGCGGTCACAACGCCGGGCACACGCTCGTCGTCGGCGACACCACCTACAAGCTGTCGCTGTTGCCCAGCGGGATCGTCACCGGCACGCTGTCGATCATCGGGAACGGCGTGGTGCTCGATCCGTGGCACCTGAAGTCCGAGATCGAGAAGCTCGAAAGCCAGGGCGTCAGCATCACTGACGACAACTTCGCGATTGCCGACAACTGCCCGCTGATCCTGCCGATCCACCGCGATCTCGACGGGCTGCGCGAAGCGGCTGCGGGCTCGGGCAAGATCGGCACCACCGGTCGCGGAATCGGTCCGGCTTATGAGGACAAGGTCGGTCGCCGCGCGATCCGCGTGTGCGATCTTGAACATCTCGACGCGCTCGAACCGCAGCTCGACCGCCTGTGCGCGCATCACGATGCGCTGCGAGCCGGTTTCGACCAGCCGCCGGTCGATCGCGAGCGGCTGCTTGCCGACCTCAAGGAAATCGCACCCTTCGTGCTCAGGTTCGCTCAGCCGGTGTGGAAACGCCTGAAGAAGGTGCGCAAGGCCGGCGCCCGCATCCTGTTCGAAGGGGCGCAGGGCGTGCTGCTCGATATCGATCACGGCACCTACCCCTTTGTCACCAGTTCCAACACCGTCAGCGGGACGGCGGCGGCGGGTTCGGGTCTCGGCCCCAATTCGACCGGTTTCGTGCTGGGTATCGTCAAAGCCTATACCACCCGCGTCGGTAGCGGCCCGTTCCCGACCGAACTGCAGGACGAGGTCGGCCAGCGACTGGGCGAACGCGGCCATGAATTCGGCACCGTCACCGGCCGCCAGCGCCGGTGCGGCTGGTTCGATGCCGTGCTGGTGCGCCAGAGCTGCGCCATCAGCGGCGTGACCGGCATCGCATTGACCAAGGTCGACGTGCTCGACGGTCTGGACAAGGTGAAGATCTGCACCGGCTATCGCCTGCGCGGCAAGATCCTCGACTACTTCCCCTCGCACGCAGCCGACCAGGCCGAAGTCGAACCGATCTACGAGGAAATGGACGGCTGGAGCGAGAGCACTGCTGGAGCGCGCAGCTGGGCCGACCTTCCGGCCAATGCGATCAAGTACATCCAGCGCGTGCAGGAACTGATCGAAACACCGGTGGCGCTGGTATCGACCAGCCCGGAACGCGACGACACCATCCTGGTGCGCGATCCCTTCATCGACTGATTTGGCAGGACGACCGGTCCCGCGGCGGGACCGTGGGGTCTTACGGAATTGCGATGTTGGACCTGCCGCGATAGCTTGGCAGGCATGAAGCGGAACGGCGGCCTTTTGTGTGCACTTGTAGGGGCGTTGGCGGTGACGTCCTGCGCCGCCCCGCAAGTGGCAGAGCGCGGCACGCCAGAAGCGGCTCCCACGCTCGAGCAGAGTTATGGCGTCCCGAGGGAAGCGCGGCGGATGGTGCCGCGCGTCGCGGATTTCGTCCTCGTCGACAAGAGCGACCGGATCCTCGTGCTCTATCATCGGGGCGAGGCCTTTCGCGCCTATCGCGGGCTGCAGTTCGGCGATGCACCGATGGGACACAAGCGTTTCGAGGGGGACGAACGCACGCCAGAGGGCCGCTACACGATCGATACGCGCAACCCGCAGAGCTCCTATCACCTTAGCCTGCGCGTTTCCTATCCCAATGCGAGCGACCGCGAATATGCGCGCGCCTACGGGCGTTCTCCCGGCGGTGACATTTTCCTGCACGGCCAGCCCAACGGGCTCGCCTCGAACCTCAGGATGCGGGGCGACTGGACCGACGGCTGCATCGCGCTGTCGAACGCGGAAATCGAGGAAATATGGGAACTTGTGCCCGACGGGACGCCGATCGAGATACGGCAGTGAAGTGCCTGAATTCTTGACTTGATCCCAATTTGTTCCATTATTGTTCCGTACCTCTACGGAGTGATTCGATGGTCCAGGCCAATTTCACATATGACGCGCCCTCCGATCCGGCAGGCCTGCCTGTCAGTGTTTCGGTTTTTGCGGACAGGCCGTATCTGCGCGACCAGATTGCAGAGGACCTTCGCGGGGCAGGTTTCAGGATCGGCACCTGCGGCGATATTGGCGCCCTGATTGCGGGGCAGCTTGCGGTTCTGGGCGACGTGGTTTTGCTCGATTGTCCGCAGGTCGATGCGGAAGGGATGGCGGCGCTCTGCCGGCTCGACAAGCGGGTTGCGCGTTCGGGGTCGCAACTGATCGTCTCCACCTCGCTCGATGCGCTGGACGATGTTTTCGGATGTTTCGACCAAAGCGCGCCGCAGATCCTCGTCAATTGCACGCGCGGAGAGCGCGTCGTTGCGATCGGACGTATCCTTGCGCACACCGCTCCGGGCCGTGTCCGCGAAATGTCGGAAGACGATCGGGTCGCACTGCTGCACCTGTCGCAGCAGGTCGAGGCGATTGCGCGGCAGATCGACAGCCTCTCTGATCGTGGTGCCGGACTGCGCAGCCTTGCCGATCGGCGTGACGAGTTTCGCGGCGAGGACGCAGAAACGCAGCCTCCGGTCGGCATGCGCACTGCGCGGCCGCCGCTTCCGGACGCACGCGTGCTGCGGCGCCTGATCCGCCAGCGTCAGGCCCGCGCGCAATTCTTCGATGCGGAACTGTTCGCCGATCCGGCGTGGGACATGCTGCTCGACCTGACGGCAGCCTATTGCGAGCACCAGCGCGTCTCGGTCACCTCGCTTTGCATTGCATCGGGCGTCCCGCCGACAACGGCGCTGCGCTGGATCAAGCAGATGATCGATTCCGGCCTGTTCGACCGGGTCGAAGATGCGCAGGACCGGCGCCGCGCTTTCATCTCGCTCAGCGACCGCGCAGTCGACGGGATGGCGCGCTATTTCGCGGAAATCGGCGAGCCGGTAGCGATCGCGGCCTAGGCGGTCGGACGGTAGCGCAGGATAACGGTCAGGCCTGTGGTCGCCGCCGTTCGTGCCTTTTCACTATAGGGCAGCCTCGCGGCGTCTGCCCGCGCTCGCGCCAAGATCGTATCGGGGACCTCGCTATCGATCAGGACCGTGTCGGCTTCGCCCAGCCACCGCGCCTGTTTGATCGTCAAATCTTCAGGATCGCCGGAGGAAACGTCGAATGAAACCTCAAGCCTGTCCTGCGGCAAGCTGCTCCGCTCCAGCCATTGGTCGACCGAATCCGCGGAGCCTTCCCTGAAGGGATCGAGGGCGCCGCCCTCGCGCAAGGCCTCGTCGAGTGCACGCCGCCTGCCCGATGCTTCGGGAAATTTCTCTCGCAATGTATCTCGCGCGCTGAACAGGGCTTCGGCCAGGCGCCCCAGACCTTGCGGTAATATCCGTTCCAGCCTCAAGCGCAGGTGCTTTGCCAACCCCGCCGATGCTCCTCCCGTGCCGACGGCGATCAGCACCGGGTCACGGTCGAGAATGCTCGGCGTCGTGAAATCGCACAGCGATGGCATGTCGACCACGTTCACCAGCATTCCTGCACAGCGCAAATTGATCGCCGCGTTTTCGCAGGCGCGCGCATCTTCGTAGGCGACAAAGGCGATCCGCACACCTTCGTCGATGGCGCGCTGCATGTCGGTTTCGACTTCGCCGCCTGCACGCTCGACCAGGCGCTTCTTCGGTTCGGCCGCGTCGCCGTCTCCCAGCACAAGGACCTTCTGGCCCTGTATGCGATGGAACAGCGGCAGCGACGAGATCATCGTTGCTGCTCGTCAGAGCCAGTCAGGGACGCGCTCTGCATCCATGATCGCGCCAGCGTCGATGCGGTCAGCTACCACTGCGTAGCGGTCGCCATCGACCAGCACTTCGGCCACGAAACCGCGCGAGTTGTAAGAGCTTGCCATGGTCGCGCCATACGCGCCTGCGGTGCGGAACACGGCAAGATCGCCCGATTGCAGCGCATCGCATTCACGATCGCGAGCGAAGGTATCGCCCGTCTCGCAGATCGGACCGACGATGTTGGCGGTCATCCGCTCTCCGGTCGGCTCTACAGCGTCGAAATCGTGCCACGCTCCATAGAGAGCGGGCCTGGCAAGATCGTTCATCGCGGCATCGACGATCACGAATGGCGGTCCATTGCCGCCCCGCTTCACGCGAACCACCCGGGTCAGCAGGACGCCTGCATTACCGGCAATGACACGGCCCGGTTCGAACGTCAGGTGCACGCCCCAGTCGCGGGTGACGCGGGCGACCATCTCCCCGTATTCTGCCGGCGAGGGCATGGTTTCGCCAGCCTTGTAGGGCACGCCCAGTCCACCACCGAGATCGACGTGGGTAACCGTGTGACCGGCCGCGCGCAGGTCCTCGACGAGTTCGCCGATCTTACCGAAAGCGGTTTCGAGCGGTTCGAGATCGGACAACTGGCTGCCGATGTGGACTGCCACTCCGCGCAGGTCGAGCCCTTCGAGTGCGGCCAGTTCTGCGTAGGCTTCGCGTGCATGGACCAGCGGGATGCCGAACTTGTTTTCGGCCTTGCCGGTCGAAATCTTGGCGTGCGTCTTTGCATCGACATCGGGGTTGATACGCAGGCAGGCAGGGGCACGTTCACCGCGTTCTGCCGCAAGCTCTGCCAGCTCGCGGCCTTCTTCGCGCGATTCGATGTTGAATTGCCCGATCCGCTCGTCGAGGCCGAGCTGCAGTTCCGCCCGCGTCTTGCCGACGCCGGAAAATACGATCATCTCGGGTGCCATGCCGGCTGCAAGCGCACGCCGCAATTCGCCACCCGAAACGACATCGGCACCGAAACCGGCGCGCTGCAGCACGTTGAGGACGGCCAGGTTCGGGTTAGATTTGACGGCAAAGGCAATCAGCTTCTTCGGCACATCGGCCAGCCCTTCGGTGAACACACGGGCATGGCGCTCCAGCGTCGCACGCGAATAGACGTAAACCGGGGTGCCGACTTCTTCCGCAATCAGCGGCAGCGGCACATCTTCGGCAAACAGGACGCCGTCACGATAGGCAAAATGGTCCATTTTTCGTCCAGCCTATTCTGGGGGAAGATCGAACGGATCGTCTTCGCGTTCCTCGGAACGGCGACGAAGCTCGACGCTGCGTTCTGGTGCCGCAAGCGCGGGCAATTCCAACAGCTCTTCGGAATCTGGCGGAGCCTCTGCACCATGTGGAGCGGGGGGCAGCGTCTGGCCGGCCTGCGGTTCGAGATCGGCCTTCTGTCCGCATGCAGCGATCAGGATTGCCAGCGAAAGAGCAGCAAGTTTCTTCATGAGTTCATCCCAAGTGCCCGGCGCGCGTCGGCTATCCGCTGACGCACCTGGTCTGGTGCGGTGCCGCCGAATGACTTTCTCGCAGCAACGGATGCATCAAGCGTGAGCACTTCGCGCACGCGGTCATCGATCCGCAGGTCGATAGCCTGCAAATCGCCGAGCGACAGGTCTTCCAATGTACAACCCTTGCTGTCTGCCAGCTTTACCGCGGCACCCGTGATGTGGTGCGCCTCGCGGAACGGGATATCGGCCGCGCGGACCAGCCAGTCGGCAAGATCGGTGGCGGTTGCATGGCCGAGGCCGGCAGCGGCGCGCATCCTGTCTGTATTGAACGTCGCGCCCGCGATCATTCCCTGCATTGCGGCGAGACACAGGTCGAACAGGCCCGCGGCTTCGAAAACCGGTGGCTTGTCGTCCTGCATATCCTTCGAATAGGCGAGGGGCAGGCCTTTCATCGTGATCATGAGAGCCGTCGTTGCACCGACGATCCGCCCGGCGTGGCCGCGCACGAGTTCGGCGGCATCGGGGTTCTTTTTCTGCGGCATAATCGAACTGCCGGTCGAAAGGCTGTCGGGCAGTCGGATGAAACCGAACGGCTGGCTTGCCCAGAGGATCAATTCCTCTGCAAGGCGCGACAGATGGAGCGCGCACTGGCTCGCCGCCATCAGGTAATCGAGCGCAAAGTCGCGGTCCGACACGGTGTCGAGGCTGTTGGCGGTCGGCCGGTCGAAGCCGAGCGCCAATGCGGTCGCGTCGCGATCAATGGGGAAGCCGGTCCCGGCGAGCGCCGCGGCACCCAGCGGGCTCTCGTTCCCGCGATCTCGTGCATCGGCAAAGCGCGAGGCATCGCGGCGCAGCATCTCGTAATAGGCCATCAGGTGATGGCCCAGCGTCACCGGCTGCGCGGTCTGCAAATGGGTAAAGCCGGGCATCACGCTGTCGGCGTGTTCTTCGGCCCGTTCGACGAGCGCCCGCTGAAGGGCATCGATCCCGGCAATGGCGCGGTCGTTCGCATCGCGCACCCACAGCCGGAAGTCGGTCGCCACCTGGTCATTACGGCTGCGCGCAGTGTGGAGCCGACCGGCGACCGGGCCGACCAGTTCGGTCAGCCGCGCCTCGACCGTCATATGAATATCTTCCAGATCCCAGTCTTCCGGAACCCCGTCTCGCTCGTATTCGTCCGCAATCCTGGCCAGTCCGCCGTCGATGGTCGCTGCATCCTCGGGCGATACGATGCCTTGCGCGCCGAGCATGGCGACATGCGCGCGCGACGCTGCGATGTCCTGCCGCCACAGCGCCTTGTCGAACGGGATAGAGGCGTTGATTTCACGCATGATCGCGCTAGGGCCTTCGGCAAACCTGCCGCCCCACATCTGATTGGAGCCCGACGTGTCCTTACGGCTATCGCTCACAATGCCCTTCCTTGGTCTCGCATCAGCGCTGTTACTGGCTGGCTGCGATAGAGAGCCTGAACAGCCTGCGCAACAACAGGGCGAATTGGCGAGCGCAAAGCAGGGCTTGGACGGGGCGATAGATCGCAGCTTCGCGGGCGAATTGATGCCTGCAGTCGAACTCGTCGACCCCGCTGGCAAGACGCTGAACCTGGCCGCGCTGCAGGGCCGACCGGTGCTGGTCAACCTCTGGGCCACATGGTGTGCGCCCTGTGTGGTCGAAATGCCGATGCTCGATAACCTTGCCGATGAATTCGGCGACCGGCTGCGGGTTGTGACGGTGAGCCAGGACCTGCGCGGCGCGGAATTGGTCGAACCATTCTTCGCCGAAAAGAAATTCCGTAATCTCGAACCGTGGCTGGACACCGAAAACGAGCTTGGCTTCAAATTCCAGGGCAATTTGCCGACGACGGTGCTTTACGATGCGAGCGGCACCGAAATCTTCCGCGTGGCGGGGGGCTACGAATGGGATAGCGAGGAAGCGCGCGCTGCGATCGAAGAGGCGATCGGCAACTGAGAAGCGGCGGTGGTGGGCGATGACAGGCTCGAACTGCCGACCCTCTCGGTGTAAACGAGATGCTCTACCAACTGAGCTAATCGCCCCACGGCCCCGCTTCGGGAAGAGCGCTATCTAGCGTGCAAATCTTCAAAATCAATTGCTGAAAGCGCAATTCGTCGAAACTTGGACAATTGCTCCCTTGGCACTCGTCACTCCCGGCTAGTCACGCTAGTGAAAGAGCCATGTCGAGAGGCCTTCCGAAACTGAAATGCGCGGCAATCGCCGTGTTGCTGGTGTGGGCGATCTTTTCGGTTTCGAATGTCGGCTCTCCGCCGATCGACACGAGCCTAACGCCAGACACCGTCGAACTCACCGATATCGACCTCTATGTCGACGTTGCCGAAGGGGTCGCGTCGGGAAGCGATTATTACGAAACGGCAGCGCAGTTGCACCGCGAGCGGAACTATCCGCTCCAACCGTTCTACACCGTCCGCCTTCCGACCTTGGCTCTTTTTCAGTCGGTCGTTCCAGCGCGCGTTGGCGCGCTCGCACTGGCGTTTCTCGCCATACTTGTCTGGATCGTCAGACTGCCCGGGAGCGTGGTTGAACGCGCGGTTGCTGCCGTTGCGATGACGAGTTCGGCATTCCTTGCCGTCTCCACCGAGATGGCACATTCGCACGACTTGTGGTCGGGACTGCTTCTGACATTGGCACTGGGGCTGTATACGAAAGAGCGATGGCTCCCCACGGTCCTGCTTGCCGCGTTGGCGGTTTCGATACGCGAACATGCGCTATTGTTCGGAGCGATTTTCGGGGCCTTTGCCCTGTACCAGCGTCGCTGGAATGAAATGTCGGCGTGGCTGGTCGTTGCTGCATTGTTCGCAGCCCTGATGGCGTATCATTCCCAGATGGTTTCAGCCCAACTCCAGCCAGGTGACCTGACGTCCGGGGGTTGGCTCGGCCTGCAAGGCTGGGCAGGATTTGTCGATGTGATGTCGGATTACAGCCTGTTCGGACAGCTACCGATCATGCTCTTTGCTGCGATGCTGGCACTTTCATTCGTGGGCTGGTCGATACTTTCACCGGCGCGGGGGATGGCCGTGATGCTTGGATATTTCGGCGTGATCGCGATCTTTGCGCGACCGGACAATTCCTATTGGTCGCTGAACATGTTGCCTGCCCTGCTTGCCGGTTTGGCCTATGCTCCGAAAGCCATATCGGCACATTGTACTGGTAGATCAGCGTTCAAGTCCGGAGAGAGTTTCGCGGCATGACCGACACGATCAGGGTTCTGACGACCGGAGGAACGATTGCGGGCAGCGGCGGCTCCGCTTTTGGCAGCGGCTATCGCCCGGGACAGATCGGGGCGAGCGCCATGCTGGCCGAGGCGAGGGCGCTCGGTATCGATGCGCAGTTCGATACGCGCGAAATCGCATCGATCGGATCGCAGGACATCGGCTGGCCGGAGTGGCAGGCGCTTCACGCAGCGATCCTGGAGGCGCAATCCGATCCCGATATCTGCGCCGTGATCGTCACCCACGGCACCGACACTGCGGAAGAAACAGCGCTCCTGCTCGATCTCACGCTCGACTGCGGGATGCCCGTGATCCTCGTAGGCGCGATGCGGCCCGCCGATGCCGTGGGAAGCGACGGCATGCGCAATTTCGCCAATGCCGTGCAGGTTGCGCGCGACCCGGCTGCCCGCGATCGCGGCGTGCTGGTCGTGATGGGCGATACGGTCTTCGCTGCGCGAGATGTGCGCAAGGCGGCCACCAGCAACATCGATGCTTTCAAGGGATTTCCGAGAGGGCCGCTTGCCCGCGTTACGCCGAGCACTCTCGACTGGTTCGGCCCTGCGGCACGGATCGGAGAAAGGGCCCGGTTCGCCTGGCCGGAGGCGCTGCCGCGCGTCGCGATCCTGATCGCAGGTGCCGGGATGGATGAAAAGCCGGTGGAGGCGCTGCTCGGTATCGGATGCAAGGGCATCGTGCTCGCCGGGATGGGGCAGGGGAATGCACCCGAATGCGTGCTGGCTGCGCTTCAGCAGGCTGTTGCCGCAGGCGTCCCCGTCGTTCGATCGAGCCGGGTGGACGAGGGAATGGTTGATCGCAATGTCGAGGTGGAAGACGATGCTCGCGGCTTCGTCGCGGCGCGCGCGCTCAACCCGCAAAAGGCTCGCGTACTGCTGATGCTGCTGCTGGCGGGCGGGACCACCGACCCCGCCGCCATACAGTCTGCGTTCGACGCGCGCTAACGCGTCGCAGCCGGATCAGGCCCAGGGCGTGACGAGGTATTTCTCGCCCGTCTTCATCTGGCGATAGTCCATGACGGCGTCATTGGTCAGCATCTCTTCGAGATTGACCTTGCGCTTGTAGCTGCTGGCAAACGTCGTGGTAATGTTCGAAAGCACGCGCTGGCGCATGCGGCCAACCGTTTCCATCCCGGCGCTGGCGAGGAACGGGGTGAGCAGCCAGCCCGACAGGGTCCAGCCAAAGCCGTAGCTGGGCGTAAGGATCGTCGGGCCGAGGTCGAGCCGGCCATAGATGTACATGCGCTTCTGCTGGTTCGAACCATAGCGCGAATATTCGGACATCTTGCCCACCGCGACCTGTTCCATCGCCTTGAACACGGTGTCGACCGCCTGGCCGCCGCCGATCGGATCGAACCCGTAGAAGGCATTGGTCGCATCGATCGCCTCGCGCAGTTGCTTCATGAAATCGGGATCGGAGGAATTGACGACGTGCTTCGCGCCAAGTCCCTTGAGCATGTCGACATGCTCTGCCTTGCGGACGATGTTGACGAGTTCCATGTCGTCTTCCTGGCAGATCTTGATCAGCATCTGGCCGAGGTTCGACGCAGCGGCCGTGTGAATGATCGCCTTCTGGCCGTCCATCTTGGCATTTTCGACGAAACCCAGTGCGGTCATCGGGTTGACGAAGGCGCTTGCCCCGTCCTCTGCCGAAACGTCGCCCAGCGGCAGGCACATGGCGGCATCGGCAATGCAATACTGGCTGTAAGCGCTGCCCGGAACGCAGGCGACGCGCTGGCCCATCAGGGCTTTCGCCATGTCGCTGTCACCGGTCGCGACCACGGTGCCTGCACCTTCGTTACCGGCGGGCAGTTTCTGGCCGTGGCGCGCGCGCGCGCCGCTGTTGAACGGTTCGGGCATGTTGGCGACGAACTTGCCGGTGCTGTAATCCGCATTCTCGAGGTCGGCGGCGCTGGTGAGGATTGCGAGGTCCGAGGGATTGATCGGCGCGGCTTCCATCTTGACCAGGACCTGGTTGCCGGTTGGATCGGGGAAGCTCACTTCCTCGATCGCGACTGTCAGGGTGCCATCGCTTTCGAGCGTGGTGAAAAGCTGTTTGCCGGTAGTGGCCATGATCATTCTCCCAATTGCGAATCCGTTGCAGGTTGAAACGGTTGCTAGGCGCGGGAGAAGGGCTTGGCTAGGGTGACGTTAGGTCAAGCCTCGTCGGGATAGATCGCTTCGACGAAATAGAGCCCGTGCGGCGGTGCATTGAGGCCCAGCGCCTGCCGGTCGCGCGCGGCGAGCGCTTCTGCCACCTGTTCCTCTTCCCAGCGTCCCATGCCAACCAGCGCGAGGCATCCGACCATGCTGCGTACCTGGTGGTGGAGGAAGCTGCGCGCCTCGGCATAAATACGGATTTCGTCGCCATAAAAGCCGTCGACGCGCTCGACGTCGAGCCGGTCGAGCGTCTTAAGCGGGCTCGCCGCCTGGCACTGTACCGACCGGAAGGTGGTGAAATCGTGCTGGCCGACGAGCGCCTGTGCGGCGCGGTGCATGGCATTGTGGTCGAGTTCCTGCGGCACCTGCCAGGCGCGATTCTTCGCCAGTGTCAACGGCGCGCGGCGACTGGCGATGCGATAGACGTATCGCCGTTCGATGCAGGAGAAGCGCGCGTGCCAGTCACCTGCAACTTCCTCGCACGCCAGCACCGCCACCGGGTTCGGCCGAAGGTGATAGTTGAGCGCTTCCATCAGGCGGAAGGGCGCAATGTCCTTCTCGATATCCATGTGACTGCGCATGGCGAGGGCATGCACGCCGGTGTCGGTCCGGCCGGCACTGTGGAGCGTCACATCCTCGCCCGTTACCGCCTTGGCCGCATCCTCCAGCGCCTGCTGCACGCTCGGCCCATGCGGCTGGCGCTGCAGGCCCATGAAGGGCGTGCCATCGAATTCGATGGTCAGCGCATATCGTTTCGTGCCCGGGGCGGTCATGGACGCTTGCTAGCCAAGATTTCCGTAAAAGCCACCCGGCTTGGCACGCATCATTCGATGCGGATGCCTTCGGGCAGTGCTTCGGAGGTGCACTGGTACTGGCTCACCTCGACCGTGCCGTCGCGTTTCGTCACGGCACGTTCCATCGTCATTGCTTCCAGATCAACCAGGAACTGGTTGCGCACGCCGTTCTGGTTGACGGAGTAGGACGCGATGTCGTCGCCGATCCAGCCCTGTGCGCAATCGGGCTGGCCCGGATCGCAAAGGTTCCGGGCATAATTCTGGAACTGCGAATAGCTTTTCGCGGCACCCTGGGTGAGCACGAAATAGTTGGTGATCTTCGCGCCGATCTCGGTGGTGTGCGAACAGGTGAGAAGCTGTTCTTCGATAGGGTTTGCGCGAACAGGCTCGATTGCTTCGATCGTTACCGCTTGCGCGCCGCCAGCCGATTGCGCGGCTGCGCCATCGGATGCCTGCGAACAGGCTGCGGCAAATGCAAGGAGGCCGATCCCGATCCCGGCCGGGGCGTATTTCGATTTCATATCAGATCCTTGTTCTTATGCAGCTGGCCCGCTTATGCCTTCCGGTTCGGCAGGACGACACCCTTGTTTACGGGTTTTCCGCGCAAGAAATCTGCCCGATCCATCGCAGGCTTTCCCGCGCGTTGAAGGCGTACAGGGCGGATCGATCCCGTGCCGCAGGCAATGGCAAAGTCTTCGTCCAGCACCGTGCCGGCGTCGCCCGATCCTTCCGTCACTTCGGCGCGCAGCAACTTGACGCGTTCGGGGCCATTGACGCCGTCCATCTCGAACCATGCGCCGGGGAACGGTGCGAGACCGCGGGCGAGGCGCTCGATCTCTTCGGCAGGCTTGCTCCAGTCGATCCGCGCCTCCGCCTTGTCGATCTTGGGCGCATAGGTCGCGTCCTCGTCGTCCTGCGCGACCGGCACGTGGATAGCGAGATCGCGAAGGGTTCCGACCATCAGCTGCGCGCCGAGCTCTGCAAGTTCTTCGGTCAGTTCGCCGGTTGTCTTGTCCTCTATCGGGGTGCGGACCATCGCCAGCATCGGCCCTGTGTCCAGTCCCGCTTCCATCTGCATGATCGTGACGCCGGTCACTGCATCTCCGGCCAGGATCGCACGGTGGATCGGCGCGGCCCCGCGCCAGCGTGGCAGGATGGAGGCGTGAATATTGATGCAGCCGTGTTCGGGCGCATCGAGGATCGGCTGGGGCAGGATCAGGCCATAGGCGGCAACGACCGCGACGTCGGCGCCAAGCGCGGCGAATTTCTCCTGCTCTTCTAGGGACTTGAGCGAGACCGGATGGCGTACCTCGATCCCCAACCGCTCTGCGGTCTTGTGGACGGGCGAGGGCTGCAGCTTCTTTCCGCGACCGGCCGGACGTGGCGGCTGGGTATAGACGCAGACGATTTCATGCGCCGCATCGTGCAGCGCTTCCAGCGCCGGTACCGCGAATTCGGGCGTTCCCATGAAGATTATGCGCATGATGTAACTTGTGGCCTTTCTTGGTCGCGCTCTGGCCCCTATCTGTCACCCCATGGCATCGCAAGAGATCGAAGCATTGGCGAGCGCCCTGGCGCGGCTACCCGGGCTGGGTCCGCGTTCGGCACGGCGCGCTGTCCTGTGGCTGGTGAAGAACCGCGAGCAGGCACTGCCCGCGCTCCTGACTGCGCTGGGTGCGGTGCAGGACACGCTGGTCGAATGCGACACCTGTGGCAATGTCGATACGCGCAACCCTTGCGGCATATGTTCCGACCCGCGCCGCGACCAGAAGTCGCTCTGCGTGGTGGAAGACGTGGCCGACCTGTGGGCGCTCGACCGATCGCGCCTGTTCCAGGGCCGCTATCACGTGCTGGGCGGGAAACTGTCGGCGCTGGACGGCGTGCGGCCCGACGACCTCAATATTGCGAGCCTGCTGGGCAGGGTCGAGGAGGGCGGCATCGACGAGGTCGTGCTCGCCATGAATGCAACGCTCGAAGGGCAGACAACCGCTCATTACCTTGCCGAAAGGCTGGAGAAGTTTCCGCTCCGCATTACCCAGCTTGCGCACGGCCTGCCGGTCGGCGGCGAGCTCGACTACCTCGACGAGGGTACTTTGGCGCAGGCCTTGCGTGCGCGCAGACCTGTGGGTTGATCGATCAGACTTATCGGGAGCAATCGCTTGCGATGAGCGCGCCGCGACACTAAATCGCCCCCATGGCTATACGTGAAATCCTCGAAGTGCCGGATCCCCGGCTCAAGGTCGTGTCCGAACCCGTCAGGGACGACGAGTTCAACGACGAGCTGAAGACGCTCGTCGAAGACATGTTCGAAACTATGTATGACGCGCCCGGCATCGGCCTCGCGGCGATCCAGGTTGGCGTGCCCAAGCGCGTGCTGGTGATCGACCTCCAGCCCGAGGATCCCGACGGCGAGCCGGTCGAGTGCGAGCACGACGGGCACAAGCACACCCATCCGGCGACCAAGCTGGACCCGCGCGTGTTCATCAATCCGGAAATCGTCGATCCCGCCGAAGACCTTGCGACCTATCAGGAAGGCTGCCTTTCGGTGCCCGACATCTATGCCGATGTCGATCGTCCGGCGACCTGCACGGTCCGCTACCAGGACCTCGAGGGGAAGCACCACGAAGAACAAATGGAAGGCCTGATGGCCACCTGCATCCAGCACGAGATGGACCATCTCGAAGGGATCCTGTTCATCGACCACCTCAGCCGCCTGAAGCGCAACATGGCGCTGAAGAAGCTGAAGAAGCTTCGCCAGGCAGCGTAATCCGCTCACAAAAAACCCCGCCACTGGCGGGGTTTTTCTTTGCGGCGCGTGATGCCTGAAGTGGGATCAGGCGTGCTGCATCATGCCGTTGAGTGCCTTCAAGCAATCGTCGGCGCATTCGCGGCACATCTTTGCGCAGCGACGGCAGTGGTCGTTGTCATGCTTGGAACACTCATCGATGCAGTGCTCGCACGCGGTGATGCACGCACGCAGCTGGGCTTCGATCACGGCGACATTGCCGGCCGTGCGGCGGGTCGCGGTACGATAGGTGGCTGTGCAGATGTCCGCGCAGTCCATGCAGGCGCGGATACAGGCGGACATATCCATTTCTTCGGCGCTGCAGGCGTCCGCACAGCTGTTGCAGATCGCCGCGCAATACATTGCGTGCTTTACGGCCTCGCCCAGTTGCTCGTTCCAGTCGGCCCCGACTTGCGGGTGTTCCTTGATCATTTCCTTGATCGACATCGATTATCTCCTTTGCCTGATTAGCGTGCGAGGCTGGGGATTGGTTCCGAAATGTCCCACTGGCGTCTTGGCGAGACACCTCGTTCCAGCTATGTTCCGCTCATGGATCCTACACTTCTTGCCCTGATCGTTCTCGTCGTCGGCCTTGCTGCGGGCGCCATTGCCGGCTGGTTCATCGGTTCGCGCCCTGCCGCCGACTGGAAGGCACGACATGCCGAACGCGATGCCGAGGCGAAGGAGCTTGCGGAGAAGCTGTCCCGCATGGCGCCGGAACTTGCGACAATGTCGGACCGTGCCGCACGGGCGGACGATCTTGCGGCCAAGCTGGACGCTGCGCGAGACGAAAATACCGCGCTCAAGGCGCAGGCTGCAGGGTTCGAGGAACAGAAGCGCCTGCTCGAGGAAAGCCGGGAAAAGCTGCTCAAGGAGTTCGAGAATACCGGTGCCAAGGTGCTGGAAGCCGCGCGCGAGCGGTTCAGTAGCGAGGCGACCAGCAGGCTGGGCGAGGCCGAGGCCAAGCACAAGGAAGCCGTGGCTTCCCTGCTCAAGCCGGTGAACGAGCGCCTGCAGAAGTACGAGGAGCAGGTTGGCTCTCTCGAACGCCAGCGCGCCGATGCATTTTCGCGCCTTCATCAGCAGATCGAAGGAATGCGGATTTCGCAGGAGGAAGTGCGCAAGGAAGCGCAGCGGCTCGGCAACAGCCTCACCAATGCCCCCAAGGCACGCGGTCGCTGGGGCGAGCGGGCATTGCAGAATGTGCTCGAACAATGCGGGCTTGCCGAACACACCGACTTCCATCTCGAACAATCGATGGAAACCGAAGGCGGGCGGCTGCGTCCCGATGCCATCGTCAATGTTCCAGGGCAGAAGAAGCTGGTCATCGACGCCAAGGTCTCGCTCAACGCCTATCAGGCGGCGTTCGAGGCCGATGACGACGACGAGCGTAAACGCCACCTCGACCAGCATGCAAAGTCGATGCGTGGCCATGTCCAGACGCTGGGTTCCAAAGGCTATCAGAGCCAGTTCGACGATGCGCCAGATTATGTCGTGATGTTCGTGCCGGGCGAACATTTCGTGGCGGCGGCGCTCGAACACGATCCCGAGCTGTGGGACTTCGCCTTTCACAACAAGGTTCTGCTCGCAACGCCGACCAATCTCGTCGCCATTGCGCGTACGGTGGCGCAGGTCTGGCGACAGGACACGATCGCTCGCGAGGCGGTGGAAATCGGCAAGGCCGGGGCGGAGCTTTACGATCGCCTTGCCGTTGCAGCCGAGCACATGAAGCGCGTCGGCGGGGGCCTCGAAACTGCAGTCAGCAATTACAACAGGTTCGTCGGCAGTTTCGAGCGGAATGTGCTGTCATCGGGGCGCAGGTTGCAGGAAAAGGGCATCGAGATCGGCAAGCGCGAGATCGAGGAAATTCCGCTCGTCGAAGGTACGCCGCGTTACACCGCTGAGGATGTGAGTGATGCGGAACCGCAGATTGCCGCTCCGGTTGATGGGGAGGAATAGAATTTGGTCAGGACCTGTATGAAAACCGCATTCTCGCTCACCAGCGCCCTCGCACTATCGATGATCGTCGCAGCCTGTTCACGGGCGGAACCGCCCTCCGAAAAGCTGCGCGATTCGGTCGAGACTGCGATCAATGGTGTGGCGGAAACCGTCCAGACAACCGAACTGCAGGCCGGCCCGTATTCCCCGCGTAACGAGTGCGACGCCTTGCCGGGTGCCAAGGAGTTCCTGGCATCGCTCGGCCGCGCGGTCGAAGCGCGCGATGCCGATGCGCTGATCACCATTACCAGCCCCGATGTCGAACTCGATTTCGGTGGCGGTTCCGGAACCTCCACCCTCCGGGATCGGCTTGGTGATCCGGATTACAAGCTGTGGGACGAACTGGCCGCGCTCCAGAAGCTGGGCTGTGCTGCCAGTGATGACGGGTCGATCACGCTGCCCTGGTATTTCGCGCAGGACATGAACCTCGACGATCCCTATTCGGCGATGCTGGCACTGGGCGAGCGGGTTCCGGTGCGCGCCAAGGCTTCGGTAGATGCTGAACCGATCGAGTTCGTTGCCTGGGACCTCGTGACCCTGATCAACGACGGCTATACCGAAAAGCCGTTCCTCAATGTGCGAACGCGTGCCGGGCGCGAAGGCTGGGTGGCCCGCGAAGACCTTCGCTCGATCGTCGATTACCGGATGCTCGCCAACCGCAGCGAGAATGGCTGGCGGATCAACTTCTTCGTCGCAGGCGACTGATCAGGCTTCGAGGGTCTCCAGCACTTCATAGGCGAGTACTGCACCTGCGACTGCAGCGTTGAGGCTGTCGGCCCGCCCGCGCATTGGCATGGTTACGCGCAGGTCGCATGCGGCTTCGTATGCTTCGGGAAGCCCCTGAGATTCATTGCCGACCAGCACGAAGCACGGGGCGGAATAGGGTGCGCCGCGATAGGGCACGGCGTCGCGCAGGCTAGCGGCGACCAGTTGCCCTTGGCCGCCACGTAGCCAGGGCAGGAATTCGTCCCATCTCGCCCTTGCAACTGTCTGGGTGAAGATCGCCCCCATGCTGGCGCGCACCGCCTCCACGCTGAATGGGTCGGC
Source organism: Altererythrobacter epoxidivorans (assembly GCF_001281485.1). Classification (NCBI taxonomy): domain Bacteria; kingdom Pseudomonadati; phylum Pseudomonadota; class Alphaproteobacteria; order Sphingomonadales; family Erythrobacteraceae; genus Altererythrobacter; species Altererythrobacter epoxidivorans. The sequence continues at coordinate 1,727,676 of NZ_CP012669.1, read as the reverse complement.
GCAATCGTCGATCAGGATCAACCCGCCTGCGCCGACTGCATCGCCCGTGCGCAGCATCGTGCCGAGGTTGCCCGGATCGCGAAGTTCCTGCGCCACCAGCCATATCTTCGCGCTCGTGCGGTCGACGGCCGAAAGCGACGTATCGAATTCGTCGAAAACCCCCGCGACAGCCTGCGGGTTGGACTTGCCCGTGATCTTTTCGAGAATGTCGGGCGATGTTTCGATGATTTCCCCGCCAGCCGCGCTAACCGCATCTTCCAGGGCATCGATCAGCGGGTGCGGATCGCGTCCGCTAGCCATCACCAGGGTTTCCGGCACATGGCCGGATTCGCGCGCATCGGTCAGCAAGCGCAGGCCCTCGGCCATGAACTTGCCAGCAGCCTTGCGATGCTTCTTCTCGCGCAGGGAGCGCAGGAACTTTACTGTCGGATTGGAAAAGCCGGTAATCTCGCGGCGCATCATGTCTTCTCGCTCATTGCCGAGCCCGCGTCTGGATCACTCTTCGCCGAAGCCATCATCGACGAGCGTGACGAGCTGTTCCAGAACATTGTCCGCGTCGGTTCCGGACACGATAACTTCGATCTCGTCACCCTTGGCAGCACCGAGCATCATCAGCCCCAATATCGATCCGCCGGCAGCTTCGTTTGCACCCTTGGTGACGCGTACCTGCGTCGTATCGGGGAGCGCGCTGACGGCGCCGACGAATTTGGCGCTGGCACGTGCGTGGAGCCCGCGCTGATTGACGATCGTTACGGTGCGCCGGACTTCGCTCATGCCTTCGCCCGCTTTTCCGGTGTGCCCTGTTCGAGAAATTCGCTGGCGACCGTGATGTAGTTGCGCCCCGCATGCTGCGCCGCCTCTACCGCGTCATGAACGTCCATCGACTTGCGCGCGCCTGACAGGCGGATCAGCATCGGCAGATTGATACCGGCGATCACTTCGACATGCCCTGCATCGAGCAGCGAAATGGCAAGGTTCGAAGGCGTGCCTCCGAACAGGTCGGTCAGGATGACAACGCCCTTGCCTGCATCGACCTTGGTGATGGCGCTCGCAATCTCCTTGCGCCGCTGTTCCATGTCGTCGTTGGGGCCAATGCACACGGTAGCGACCCCGTCTTGCGGGCCGACGACGTGTTCCATCGCGTGAACGAATTCTTCTGCCAGGCGGCCATGGGTGACCAGAATCATACCGATCATGATTGCGAGAGAGTTCCGTTACCTGCGGGCGTGCGACGCCGTTGTGATCTTGCCGGGAAGTTCAACGCTTTTGTCCTTCGATCTCGTCGGTTGCGCGCGATCCCAGATTGCGGTGGCGGACAGTGGGCGAAAAACCTGACTCGCGCAAGCTTTCCGCCATACGTTCGGCAGTGAACACGCTGCGATGCCTGCCGCCAGTGCATCCGAAGGCGACATGGACATAGCTTTTCCCCTGCGCTTCGTAGAGCGGCAGCAAGGTCAGCAAGAGGTCGTGAATCTGCTCGAATGCTGGCTTGAATCCGGCGTCCTTTTCGATGTGTTCGCCCACCGGCGCATCCATTCCGGTCAGTTCGCGCAAGCCGGGTACCCAGTGCGGATTGTCGAGGAAGCGCATGTCGAACACCAGGTCCGCGAGCGGGGGCATCCCCCGTGCGAATCCGAAGCTCGAGACAGTCAGCGTCATCGGCTGTGCGCCAGTGTCGCCGAACAGGTCGCGGATGTGCTGCTGCAACTGGTTGGAAGAAAGCTCGCTGGTGTCGACGATCATGTCCGCCCACCGCCGCAACGGGTCGAGCAATTCGCGCTCCGCCTTGATGCCCTCTTGCAAGGGGCGTTCCTGTGCCATCGGATGACGGCGGCGGGTTTCGTTATATCGCCGTTCCAGTTCGCCCCCGTTGCAATCGATAAACAGGGTCGAGATCGCCAAATCGTCCCGCTGTGCGAGATCTTTGACGAGGTCGATGATTTCGGCAGGGACAAATCCGCGGGTCCGCGAATCGAAGCCGATCGCCAGCATTCCCTGTTGTCGGTCTGGCTTGGCGACGAGGCGCTTGAGCAGGCGGACGGGAAAGTTGTCGATCGCTTCCCAGCCAAGGTCTTCGAGCACTTGCAGCGCGGTCGTCTTGCCCGCTCCGGAAAGTCCGGTGACGAGAAGCACGCGCTGTTTGCCCGAATGGGGACCAGTTGAACTCATGGCCGTCCTTGTTGCGCCGTTGCTTCGCAAAGTGAAGGAGAATGTCGGCGGCCGGTCAAAATGCGACACCATGCAGCTTCAAGGCCCACTGGGCGCGGAGCGCTGCGTTGGGGGCCTTCGCGTCGAAGGGCAGGACCGGGATCGCGACATTGCCCATCGTTCGCATGACCAAAGTGTCGGGCAATCTTTCGGGACTGCCATCGAGGTCGAGGATCAATGCGATTGGAGCTGATCCGGTCGGCAGTTCGACGATGCCGACACCGCGGATTTCCAGCTTGCCGGCGATGTTCGGCGGGGGAAGGGCGATAGACCTGTTGCCGGAAGTATCGATCCGGATGCCGTCGTCCCCGATCAGCATCGCGCCCCGATCGATTATCGCCAGTGCGAGGGAGGATTTGCCGCTACCCGGCTTTCCTTCGATCAGGATCGCGCGACCGTCGATCGCAACAGCCGACACCCCCGACACGATGGAAAAGTGGTCGCTCATCGCGCGGCGGGCAGGTCCAGCCTCATGCAGGCACCTGGCTTTCCGTCGAGCCTGCTTTGTGCAGTCAGGATACCGTCATGCGCCTCTGCAATAGTGCGGGCAATCGCGAGGCCGAGCCCCGAGTGATTGCCGAAATCTTCCGTTTCGGGCCGCACCGAGTGGAAACGCTGGAACACCTTCTCGCGGTTTTCTTCGGGGATACCGGGGCCGCTGTCACAGACAGTCAGCACTACCCGTTCGCCGTCGTTCTCGACCATCACCTCGACCGATGCTTCCGGCGGCGAAAAGGACACGGCGTTGTCGAGAAGGTTTTCGACCACGCGTTCAAGCCGCGCACCAACGCCGGTGACGATCGCAGCATAACCGCGCGAATCCAGCACGATCCGGTGATCGAGGTTCTCCGCGCGTGCCTCTCTCGATCCGACGATGCGCTCCACGAGCTTGGTCAGGTCGATCCGTTCGAGCGTGGCGCGAGACATTTCCGCGTCGATGCGGCTGGCATCGGAGATCTCGGTGACAAGGCGGTCGATCCGCCGGACGTCGTGCGTGGCGATGTCGGTCAACTGCTTGCGAAGGTCGGGATCCTCGACCCGCGGCAGCGATTCGATGGCGCTACGCAGCGAAGCCAGCGGGTTCTTGATCTCGTGCGCAACATCCGCGGCAAAGCTGTCGACGGCATCGATCCTCTGGCGCAGCGCGCTGGTCATGTCCGAAACTGCACGCGCGAGCAGGCCGATTTCGTCCCGCCTTTCGGGCAGGCGGGGGACCTCGACTTCGCGCTCGCGCCCTTGCCGGACGCGCAGGGCGGCGCTCGCCAGCAATCGCAGCGGGGCGACGATGGTTCGGGCAAGGTAAAGCGACAGCAGGATCGAGGCGATCATGGCGAAGAAAACCGCCAAACCCAGTGTCGAGCGCGCGGCGCGTACGTTTTCCGTGATGTCGACCGCGTTGCGCGTCGTCAGCAGCGTGGCGCCGTTCAGCCCGACCGGCGCCGCGGCATTGATGACAGGCGTTCCGTCCGGCGCATCGCGCAGCTGGATCTGGGAGAGACCTTCCTCTCGTGCGCGAACGAGTTCTGGCCATGCGTCCGCCGAAGGATCCTCGGGCTCGTTGTAGTCGGGGATCGGTTCGGCACCGACGATCGTGTCGACCGCGCGGTCGAGCATTTGCGCAAAGTCGTCGGACAAATTGTCCTGCCGGATATCGTCGAACTCGAATGATGGTTCAGCCAATTCGAAGCTGTCAGCCCATAGGCGGCCCTCAGCGTCATACATGCGCACCCGCATCCGCTGTTCGCGGCCGATCTGGACCAGCAGCGCTTCCTGCCGTTCGCGTGTGGCACCTGCCAGCGCTTCGGCGGTGATCTGCGCTTCGATACGAGCCAGCTTGTAACGTTCTGACAGGAGCTGCTTGCGATAGGAATCGAGGTAGAAGATGCCGCCACCCAGCAGCGCCAGCGGCAGGATGTTCACGACCAGGATGCGCGAGGTAAGCGACAGGCGTCCCGCCCAGCCGAGCGGCTCGAGGTTCTTGTCCAGTCGCATTCGCTGCAATGTGCTAGCCATCGGTGAAGCTGTAACCTGCGCCGTAAAGCGTTTCTATTGCGCCGAACTCAGGGTCGGCCTGCCGGAACTTGCGGCGCATCCGTTTGATGTGACTGTCCACGGTGCGATCATCGACGAAGATGTCGTCGGGATAGGCTGCATCCATCAACTGGTTGCGGCTCTTGATGACGCCGGGCCGTGCCGCCAGCGCTTCCAGGATAAGGAATTCGGTGACGGTAAGCGAGACGGGCGCCCCGTCCCACGTCACCTGGTGACGGGCCGGATCCATGTGGAGGCGGCCGCGGTTGAGCGACGGGTTGGAAGGCTCGCCATCACCCACGTCGCTGTCCAGCGGGCGGGTCGGGTCGGCCCTTCGCAGGATCGCCTTTATGCGCGCCAGCAACAGGCGCAGGCTGAACGGCTTTGCGATATAGTCGTCGGCGCCAAGTTCCAGCCCGGCTTCCTCGTCCTGTTCATCGTCCTTGCTGGTCAGGAAGATGACGGGAAGGGCGGAATGTTCGCGCAGGCGGCGGAGCAATTCCATGCCGTCCATCTTCGGCATCTTGATGTCGAAAACAGCGAGGTCTGGCGGATTTTCCAGCAGCGCCTTCAAGGCAGTTTCGCCATCGGAATAGACCCGAGTAACGAAACCCTCTGCCTGGAGGGCGATCGAAACGGTCGTCAGGATGTTGCGATCGTCATCGACAAGAGCCACGACCATCTGGTCGCGCTTGCCGCTTTCCACCGTTTCCATCTCGTCCATGGCCGAGGCCCTTTCTGCTTTGCTCGCACGGGATTAGCGGTATCGTGTTGATGAAACAACGCGGCTGCGAATTTGGTCCTTTGGTCTTACGATGCGCGGACCGGTTTGACGCATGCCGCACGTCGCACTAGAGGGTTGCCGATCCCATGCATTCGTATGCAAATGTATCGCGAATCGCATGACCCGAGTCGATCCCGGCCGCCATCCCGGAACTGTCGCAGGAGAATTTCGTGTCCACTCCGCTTGCCCGCCCCCTTTCAGCCCAGGGCTTCGAAACGTCCGCCAAGATCCACGCCAATCTCGGCACGCCCCAGCTGGTCGAGCATGCTCTCGATCGTGGTGAGGGCAAGCTGGCGAAAGACGGCCCGCTGGTCGTCGATACTGGCAGGTTCACCGGCCGCAGCGTGAAGGACAAGTTCGTCGTCCGCGACGAAACGACCGAAGACACGATCAACTGGGGCGCGATCAACCAGCCGATGAGCCCGGAACACTTCGCCAATCTGAAGGCGGATTTCCTCGAGGCTCTGAAGGGTCAGGACGAACTCTATGTGGCCGACCTGTTCGGCGGTTCGCAGCCCGAATATCGCGTCAACGTGCGCGTCATCACGCAGATGGCCTGGCATTCGCTGTTCGCACGCACCCTGCTGGTTCGTCCGACCAAGGAAGAGCTGGCCGATTTCGACCCCGAATACACGATCATCAACCTGCCGAGCTTCAAGGCGGACCCGGAACGCCACGGCAGCCGCAGCGACACGGTGATCGCGGTCAGCTTCACTGAAAAGCTGATCCTGATCGGCAACACCGAATATTCGGGCGAGATGAAGAAGGGCGTCTTCGGCATCCTCAATTACCTGCTGCCTGCGCAGGGCGTGATGCCGATGCACTGTTCGGCAAATGTCGGCCCCGACGGCAAGACGGCAATCTTCTTCGGCCTTTCGGGCACGGGCAAGACGACGCTTTCGGCCGATGCCAGCCGCACGCTGATCGGTGACGACGAGCATGGCTGGTCCGACACTGCTGTCTTCAATTTCGAAGGCGGCTGCTATGCCAAGATGATCGACCTGTCGGCAGAGGGCGAACCCGAAATCTACGCCACGACGAAGATGTTCGGCACGATCCTCGAAAACGTCGCGATGGACGAGGACACGCGCGAGATCGATTTCAGCGATACGAGCAAGACCGAGAACACGCGCGGCGCCTATCCGATCAACTACATCCCGAACACCTCGGCCGAAAACCTCGGTCCGGTTCCGGCCAATGTCGTGATGCTCACCGCCGATGCATTCGGCGTGTTGCCTCCGATCTCTCGCCTCACGCCCGACCAGGCAATGTATCACTTCCTGTCGGGTTACACGGCAAAGGTCGCTGGCACCGAGATCGGCGTGACCGAACCCGAAGCGACTTTCTCGACCTGTTTCGGCGCTGCATTCATGCCGCGCCACCCCAGCGTTTACGGCAACCTGCTGAAGGAACGTATCGCAAGGGGCAATGCGACCTGCTGGCTGGTCAACACCGGCTGGACCGGCGGCCAATACGGCACAGGCAGCCGCATGCCGATCAAGGCAACCCGCGCACTGCTCAATGCGGCACTCGACGGTTCGCTCAACAATGTCGAATTCCGCGTCGATCCGAATTTCGGGTTCGAAGTGCCCGTCGCGGTTCCAGGTGTCGACAGCGCGATCCTCGATCCGCGTTCGACCTGGGCAGACAAGGAAGAATACGACCGCACCGCCAGCAAGCTGGTGCAGCTGTTCATCGATAATTTCGCGCAGTTCGAAAGCCACGTCGATCAGGGCGTGCGCGAGGCTGCGCCGGGGGCCGCCGTGGCGGCCTGACAACCGTTTTCCCGGTTGGAGAGGGGGGCCTCGTTCCTAAGGGAACGGGGCCTTTTCTTTGCGCCGGCTTTGCGTCAGAATGTACGCTTCTGATCCCTTTGGTGGAGAAATGACATGAGCCTGTTCGATCAAATCCTCGGTGCCGCTCACGACCATCCGACGGTCAAGAACCTTGCCGACAAGATGGGTGTGGATCCGCGTACGGTCGAGAAGGCGGTTGCCGGACTTGCGGAGGCGCACCACCAGGATGGCGACACCGTGGGCCTTGCAGCCAAGCGCACCGGTATCGACGAAAGCATCCTGGCGGAAGTTCGCGAAGCGGTCGGCGGCGAAGGTTCGCTCGCAAAGTTCATGCAAATTCTCGATGCCGATCACGATGGCAATCCGCTCGACGATATTGCCGACTTTGCCAGCAAGTTCTTCGGCAAGAAGTGAAACGAAAAGGGGCCGGAATCCCGGCCCCTTCAAACGGTCTAATGTGCGCCTGACCTAGTCGAGGAAGCTCGACGGCACCTTGCCGCCATTCTTGGCCAGCTCCTTCATCGTCTGCTTGTGCAGCCAGATGTTGTCTTCGGCGCTGCCCGAATAATCGCTGCGGCCCAGTTCGGTCGCGAGTTCCTTGCGATTCTCATAGGATGAATCGACGCCGATCAGCTTCATCAGGTCGACGATCGAGGTGCGCCAGTTCAGCCTGTCCGCGCCTTCCATGCCATCGAGACGCTGTTCGACATCGACTTCGCTCATGCCCTGCTTGTGTGCGGCAGAACCCCATCCGGCGCCACCACTTGGGGCAGTGCTGGGTGTCGGCGTGGTCGGCACGGTCTTGGCCTCTGCCTTCTTGCCAAAAATTGCATCCTTGATCTTGCCGAAAATACTCATCGCGCCGTCTCCTTCGTCAGTTGTCCCTGTTACAACCTATTGAACAATCGAAGGTCGAGGGATGTTCCGCCGCAGCCAATATTCGTCTAGCAGGATGTCATGACCATACGGAGACAGGTGTGAGCGCGGTCCTTTCCATCCTGATGCTGGCGGCGGTTGCGCTGGTGATCGGCGCGGTCGCGCTGTGGCGCAAGACGGGCGAGTTGAAGCGCCCGCTGCTGATGGTTTTCCTGGCCGTGATCGCGGTACTCAACATCGCGATCTGGACGGTGCCCGATGCGAGCGGGGATGCCCCGCTCGACAAGGTTTCGGGTCAGTAGTCAGTCCGGCATCTGCCAGCGGACGGCATTGGAATAGGTGCCGCGGGTGCTCGTACCCGTCGTATCCTTCGCAGCATCGAACCGGGCGCGCCTGGTGACGAGATCGCAAGTCGCGTCGTCCAGCGCCGGGTGGCCGGTGGACTGCGTGATCTGGCAGCTTTCGACACGGCCGTTCGATCCGATCTCCAGCTTGAAGCGGGCTGTGCCCGACAGTCCTTCGCGGATCCAGCGGCTCTTGTAGTCCGCGTCCGTCACCCATGCGCCCGGATTGTTGCGCGGGCTTGCGCCTTCGGCAGGCATGCCCGTCGGTTTGACGGGTGGGGTTTCACGAACAGGGGGCAGCACTTTAAGGATCACTTCGTCGGTCATCGGCGGCAATTCCGATGTCGTATCGACGAAGTTCGGCTTTGTGGGCAGCGGAATGGGTGCCGGCGGGACGTAGAGCGGCGGCGTCACCGGGTCGACCTGGGGCTCATCGACCGGCGGAGGCGGGGGAGGCGGTGGCTCGACCTCGTCCTTCACATCGAACGCGGCGACCGGACCATCGGTGATCAGGTTGACGACATTTGTCTGCAGGCCGAGCACGATGATCGCGCCCAGTCCGGCGTGGATGGCAATAACCCCCGCAACGGCGGCGGGGCGGTTGGCATGGCTCTGCGAAACATAGCTCATGATGCGGCTCCTCTCACTTTGCGAAGCCGCGCCTTGGCGACTCCATATGTGCAATGTTACAACATAACATTTCTGAGGCAAGAGATTTCGCGTTGCAAATCAGGACCTTTGGTGTGGTGGACCCTTGCGGACGCCCGATTACTTGATCGGGCAGTCCGGCGAGAGGCGGAAGTCGAGGTAGTTGTCGACCGAACCCATCAGGTCTTCCATTTCGTTTTCGAAGAAATGGTTGGCACGGGGAATTTCCTCGTGATGGATCGTGATGTGCTTCTGCGTGCGCAGCTTGTCGACCAGCTTCTGGACGGCGCCCGGCTGCACGACCGTATCGGCTGCACCCTGGATGAAGATGCCGCTGGCAGGGCAGGGGGCAAGGAAGCTGAAGTCGTACATGTTGGCCGGCGGTGCGACCGAGATGAAGCCGCGCACTTCGGGGCGGCGCATCAGCAGCTGCATGCCGATCAACGCACCGAAGCTGTAGCCGGCAACCCAGGTCGTCTGTGCTTCGGGGTGGATCGACTGGACCCAGTCGAGCGCCGATGCAGCGTCCGAAAGTTCACCGATCCCATTGTCGAAGCTGCCCTGGCTGCGGCCGACGCCGCGGAAGTTGAAGCGCAGGGTCGCGAAACCGCGGTCGGCGAATGTCTTGTACAGACGCTGGACGATGCGATCGTTCATCGTGCCGCCGCCTTCAGGATGCGGGTGCAGGATCATTGCAACAGGCGCACGCGGACGCGGCGGAGGGGAGAAACGACCTTCGAGACGGCCTTCGGGGCCGGGAAAGATGACTGAGGGCATCGAAAACCTTGCAGAAAATGGCCAATTCGCGAGCGGCCGGGTGGCCTATGCGAAGTCGGTGGCTATATAGGGCGTGATGTAAAAATCGCAATCATTTCGCGCACGTGACCATCGGGGGCGACCCATTCCTGAACGCATCTATCTCGATCATGCCGCAACCTCCCCGCTGCGCCCCGAAGCGCGCGCGGCGATGGAAGAGGGGTTTCGCATCTGGGCCAACCCATCGAGCCCGCATGCCGAAGGGCGCAAGGCGCGCGCCGCACTGGAAGATGCGCGCGAGCGGATCAAGGCGCGCCTCGGGTTGGGCCAAGGTGACAAGAACTACGAGCTGATTTTCACCAGCGGCGCGAGCGAAGCTGCGGCCCTTGCCTTGCAACAGGCGAAGGCAGGGGCGCGGCTGGTGAGTTCGGTCGAACACGACGCCGTCCTGAAGGCGGTGCCCGATGCAGAACGATTGCCGGTCCTTTCAAACGGCGCGCTCGATCTCGAGAATTTGCGCGAAGCGTTGCAGCGGGAAAATCCGCTGGTCGCAGTTCAGCAGGTGAATTCAGAGACCGGCAACCGCCAGGATCTCGAGGCGATTTCTGCCATGGTCGAAGATGCCGGCGGCATGCTGCTGGCGGATTGTGCGCAAAGCGCGGCCAAGTTGGCGCTGCCGCCTTGCGACATGGCGGTTTTGTCCGCGCACAAGTTCGGTGGGCCGATCGGCATCGGAGCATTGCTGGTAGCAGATTATGCCATGCTGTCCCCGACCGGTGGACATGAACGCGGCTATCGTCGAGGGACCGAGAACCTGCCCGGGGCGCTCGGCATGGCAGCGGCACTCGAGGTAGCGGGCCAACCCTATCTCGACCCGGCCATACTCAAACCGCTTGACCAATTGGCTGACGAGGTGCGCGCCGAGGGCGGCACCTGGCTGTCCGACAGGCTCTTAGACTCTACACCCTATATTCGCGCCATCGCCATGCCGAACATGAGCGCGACGGCCCAGGTCATGCGCTTCGACATGGCAGGTATTGCGGTCTCGCAAGGCAGCGCCTGTTCTTCGGGCACGATGAAGACCAGCCATGTCATGGAAGCGATGCAGGTCGAACCGGAAGTGGCTGCCAACACCATCCGCGTCAGCCTTGGATGGAATACGACCCGCGAAGAAGTGGAACGGTTCTGCGATGTGTGGTTAGGGATGGCCCGATCATGATTTATCTCGACTACCAAGCCACCACGCCGCTGGCCCCTGAAGCGCGCGATGCCATGCTGCGCTGGCTCGACGGACCGGAAGGGACGGGCTTCGGAAACCCCCACTCGCCCCATCGCATGGGGCGGCAGGCTAAGGCCGCAATCGAACTGGCGCGAGAGCGCGTTGCGGCCCTGCTTCCACCCGGCGGACGCGTGATATTCACCGGAAGCGCCTGCGAGGCGATCAATCTCGCCATGCGCGGTTCAGGCAGGGGCGGCAGCATATCATTAAGCTCATCCGAGCATGCCGCCGTGTACGATACGGCAAAGACATTGGGGCAGGCGCATTTCCTGAATGTCGCTGCCGATGGCCAGTGCAATACGAACCAAGATGTGCCAGCCGATTGCCGGCTGATCGCAGTCATGCAGGTCAATAACGAGATCGGCACGATCCAGCCGACGGCCGAGTGGCATCGCAAGGCGAAGGAGAACAACGCTCTCTACCTGTGCGATGCGGTGCAGGCCTATGGCAAGATCGAGGTTACCGGCGCGGACATGATCGCAATTAGTGCGCACAAGCTTTATGGCCCCAAGGGTATCGGCGCGCTGTGGGTGCGCGACGGGGTCGAACTCGATCCCCAGATCACCGGCGGTTTGCAGGAAGGCGACAGGTCCGGCACGCTCAGCCCGGCGCTGGTCGCAGGGTTCGGCGCGGCCGCCCATCTCGCGAAAGAGCGGATGGAAGAGGACGCCGATCATATCGAGGCCATGTGGAACCGCGCCAGGGAACTGTTCTCCGACTGGACCCTGAACGGCGGCGAGGATGCGCGCCTGCACGCCAATCTCAACATCCGGCGCGACGGGCTCGACGTGAACCGGCTGATGTCGGAATGCCGGGATGTGATGTTCAGCGCGGGAAGCGCCTGCGCCAGTGGTTCGGGCCGCCCGAGCCACGTGCTGAAAGCAATCGGACTATCGGACGCCCAAGCAAAAAGCTCTGTCCGCTTCGGCTTCGGGCGTTACACCACGCTCGAAGAAGTCGAGACTGCTGCGGCGAAGATCAACGCCGCGGTGAAGGAGCAGGGTTTGTGACCATTACCGTCCGCTTCATCGACGCCAGGGGTGGCGTCACAGAAGCGACAGCCGAAGCCGGCGACAACCTGCTGCGTGTCGCACAGGCGGTCGGCATGCCGCTGGAGGGGACATGCGAAGGGCAGATTGCCTGTTCGACCTGCCATGTCATCGTTGCCGATGATTGGTTCGGCAAACTGCCCGATGCCTCGGAAGAGGAAGAGGACATGCTGGATTTCGCTGCCGGTGTGAAACGGTGCAGCCGCCTGTCCTGCCAGATCGAGCTGACGCCCGAAATGGACGGTCTGACAGTCACGATCCCGATCGAAAGCTACGACATGCGCCGCAAGTAGCTGCGCGGCGAAAATTCTCGAACGCCTAGCTCACATGGAAAAACCCCGCCGCATTGCTGCGACGGGGTCCTCGCTGTGAGTCTGTCGGATCAGGCAGCTTCGGCCATCTTGCTCTGAAGCTGGCTGATCAGTGCCTTTGAGAACGCCGGAATGTCGTCCGGGTTTCGGCTGGTGATCAGATTGCCATCGACTGCGACTTCGCAATCATGGACCTGCGCACCTGCATTCTTGAGGTCGGTACGGATGGAGGGCCACCCGGTCACGGTCTTGCCGTCCAGGATGCCTGCTTCGGCGAGCAGCCACGGCGCATGGCAAATAGCGGCTACAGGCTTCCCGGCGTCGTTGAATTCGCGCACGAGTTCGATGACGCGATCGTTCATGCGCAGGATGTCAGGGTTCATCTGGCCACCGGGCAGCATCAGCGCATCGTAATCGCCGGTGCTGACTTCATCGACGGTCAGGTCGACCAGAACGCTTTTGCCCCAGTCCTTGTCCTGCCAGCCCTTGATCTCTCCGTCGTCGAGGCTGGCAACAGTGGTTTCGATTCCGGCATCTTCGAGATTGCCCTTGGGGCCCAGAAGTTCTGATTGCTCGAAGCCGTCCGTCGCGATGATGAGTACGCGTGTCATAGATAACTCCTTGTTTCGGTTTCGCTTGATCAACGGGCGGGGAAAGCGAAATGTTCCATGCTGACAGGTGAGCCGTGGCTCTGATAGGGCGAGATGTATGTCGACCACAGAACTCGATGATTCAGGCCCCGATCCATTCGACGCGATCGTCGATGCACCCTTCGATTCCGCGCTGGAGGAACGCTACCTCGTCTATGCGCTGAGCACGATCACGGCGCGTTCGCTGCCCGATCTGCGCGACGGGTTGAAGCCGGTGCACCGCCGCCTCCTCTGGGCGATGCGGCAGCTGAAGCTCGATCCGTCGAGCGCGTTCAAGAAATCGGCCCGCGTGGTCGGTGACGTGATCGGTAAATACCACCCGCACGGCGATGCATCCGTCTATGATGCGATGGTACGCCTCGCGCAGGATTTCGCTCTACGTTACCCGCTGGTCGAAGGGCAGGGGAACTTCGGCAATATCGATGGCGATAACGCTGCTGCCTATCGCTATACCGAGGCGCGCCTGACCAAGACCGCGCTGCAACTGATGTCGGGCCTCGACGAAGGGACGGTCGATTTCATCCCGACCTACAATGGCGAAGAGGTCGAACCCGAAATCTTCCCAGGCCTGTTCCCGAACCTGCTGGCCAATGGCGCAAGCGGGATCGCGGTCGGCATGGCGACCAATATTCCCAGCCACAATGTTGCAGAAATCATCGATGCGACGCTGGAACTGATCGACAATCCCCATGTCGAGCATGCGCGGCTGATGGAGCTGTTCCAGGGTCCCGATTTTGCAACCGGCGGCCATATCGTCGACAGCGCCGATGTCATTTCCCATGCCTATGAGACCGGGCGCGGCAGTTTCCGCGTGCGCGGTGTCTTTCACGCGGCCGAAGCTGAAAAGCCGGAGGATCGCGAGGCCGGGATCGAACGGCTGGGCGGCGGCCAGTGGCAGCTCGTCATTTCGGAAATCCCCTACCAGGTGCAGAAGGGCAAGCTGATCGAGCAGATCGCGCAGGCGATCGCCGACAAGAAGCTGCCCATCCTCGAAGACGTCCGCGACGAAAGCGACGAGCAGATCCGCATCGTGCTGGTTCCGCGCACGCGCAACGTCGATCCCGAATTGCTGAAGGAATCGGTGTTCAAGCTCACCGATCTCGAAACGCGCTTCGGTCTCAACCTCAACGTGCTCGACGCCCACCGCACACCGATGGTGATGGGGCTGAAGGAACTGCTGCAGAACTGGACCGCGAGCCAGATCGAAATCCTGCAACGCCGCAGCCAGCACCGGCTCGACCAGATCGCCCGGCGGCTGGAGCTGGTCGAAGGCTATATCATCGCCTTCCTCAATCTCGACCGCGTGATCGAGATCATCCGTTACGAGGATGATCCCAAGGCAGTGATGATGGAGGAATTCAAGCTCACCGACCGGCAGGCGGAAGCGATCCTGAACATGCGCCTGCGGAGCTTGCGCAAGCTCGAGGAAATGCAGCTTCGCCAGGAAAAGGACGACCTGCTGGCAGAGAAGGACGAGCTCGAAAAGCTGCTTGGTTCGCCCGCCCGCCAGCGCACAAGGTTGAAGCGCGACCTCAACGCCCTGCGCAAGGAATATGGCGAAGATACCACGCTCGGCAAACGCCGGACACGCATCGAGGAAGCCGAACCGGCGGTCGAATTCAGCATGGACGCCATGATCGAGAAGGCACCGGTCACGGTGATCCTGTCGAAGAAGGGCTGGATCCGTGCGGCCAGCGGTCACGTCCCGCTCGACCAGGAATTCAAGTACAAGGAAGGCGACGAACTCGCCTTCATCGCCCACGCCCAGACGACGGACAAGATCCTGATCGCGGCGGAAAACGGGCGATTCTACACCCTAGGCGCGGACAAGCTGCCGGGTGCGCGCGGCTTTGGCGAACCGGTCCAGTCGATGATCGACCTTGAGCCGGAAACGCGGGTCGCTGCGATGATAGTCCACCAGCCCAAGGACCGGCTGTTGCTCGGTTCGTCGGTCGGCAAGGGCTTCGTCGCCGAAACCAGCGAATTGCTGGCCGAAACGCGCAAGGGCAAGCAGGTCGTGAACCTCAAGGGCGATGCGAAGCTGGTCGTGGTGCGGCCCATCGGCGAAGGTCATGACCACGTCGCCTGCGTTGGCGAAAACCGCAAGCTGGTGGTGTTCAACCTCGAAGAAGTGCCGGTGATGTCGCGCGGGCAGGGCGTAACCCTGCAGCGCTATCGTGATGGCGGCCTGTCCGATGCCAAGACCTTTGTCCTAGCAGACGGACTCAGCTGGCAGATGGGGGGCAAGGGCGACCGTACGAGGACCGAGAACGATATCTGGCAATGGAAGGTCGCGCGCGGTGCGGCGGGTCGCATGCCGCCACAGGGCTTCCCCAAGGACAACAAGTTCGCGGGCGAATAAGCCCGGACCTGCAAGGAGCGCCGCTTGATCCGAAAGAGCCCTGACTCTGGACCGGCGGCAATTGTCCTACTCGCCTTTTTCGGGCCCCTCGCTGTACTCGCAATTGACCAGCATTTTCAGGCATTCGAAATGCTCGAAAATCCAGGTTTCGCGTTGTTGGCAGTAGGCGCGCTGGCGGGGCTGATCACCGGCATCGCTATGGCTCATAAATTTGCTGCGAGGCTACCGGCGGAAGCGCACCTGACAAAGGCGGGCCGGGTCGTATTCCTCCTGCTTTATACCTTGTACGGAGCAGGGGCTGCATCGGCGGCCTATCGCCATACTGCGACGCTGTCCGTGCAACCAGCCAGCCTTGGCGAGCAGGCCTTCGTCATTCACGATGCCAGCCGCCTTACATCGCGTAACAGGGAGCGAAAGCTTTACCTGGTTGGACCAGACAGCGATTGGGACCGCGTCGTGCAATCGACGTCGCGCAACCTGCATGAACGCTACAGCGTGGAAGCCAACAAGGACCGCGACTGCATCCAACTAGAGGTGATGCAAGGACGGTTCGGCCTGGAATTCGTTCGGAGAGATCCGGTTTTCGAAGAAGCTATCCTTCCCGGGTGCAGCTTCGGGCGCGAATAGAAAAAGGGCCGCGAGCGTTTCCGCCCACGGCCCCTTTCATTTCGTTATGGAAGCCTCGGCTTACTGAGCGCCGACGGTGGCCCCGTCGATCTGCTCCAGCGTGAACAGCGCCATCAGGCCGCCATTCGCGTCGACTGCGAAATGTTCGCGCTTCAGGGTCACGAGACCTGCGTCGCGCTCAACCACGATGGCATCGGCTTCGCTGTCGATTTCCTTGACCGTGCCGACGGCCTGGCCATCAGCCGAAACGACTGCTGCAGCAACCAGCAGGGCAGCGTCACGCTTCGCATTGGCGGCGGCGATCTGGTCGTCCATCATCTTGTTGAGGACAGTCTTGGTCACGGTGATGGTCAGGCCGGTTTCGGCTTCGCCGAAGGATTCTACACCCAGCGGAACCTTGTGCTTGCCGGTGTCGAGCACGGCCTGGCCGTTGGTCACGCTTTCGATCTTGCCGACTTCATTGCCTTCGGGTCCGTAA
This sequence comes from Altererythrobacter epoxidivorans, assembly GCF_001281485.1. NCBI lineage: Bacteria > Pseudomonadati > Pseudomonadota > Alphaproteobacteria > Sphingomonadales > Erythrobacteraceae > Altererythrobacter > Altererythrobacter epoxidivorans. The sequence continues at coordinate 1,711,477 of NZ_CP012669.1, read as the reverse complement.
ACGGTGGCACCCACAGCAACGTCGGCTGCGTGAGCCGCGATCGGGGTCGCCGCAAGCGCGGTGGCCAGGAAGGCGAGCTTCGCAAACTTCATGTAAAATCTCCAATTGGTTACTTCAGACGCGTCGCCAACCGCTGTCCTCACGCGGGGAGAGGCGACAAAAATTCGATTGTAGGGTGGCGGCACGAAGAGGGTGCGAGAACCGCCTGAAGGCCCGGAACGGGACCTTGCGGTGACAGGTCATAGCCACAAGGGCGCTATCCTGACAACCGCCCCCTTGTAGCAATCTCAGCCTGAAGCTGGGCTGAAGCACGGTGTCAGCGTTTGGCCAGTTCCTGGTCGAGCAGCTCGGAAACGCGGGCCTCGTCTGGAAAACCTTCGCGAACCCAGCGGTGTTCGATCGATTGGAGGATGCGGGCCACTTCAGGTCCGGCGGCCACCCCGCGAGCGACGATTGCGCCGCCTTTCAGCGGGAATTGCGGGATTTCCCAGTCACGAACGGTACCGGTATCGACCCCTGCCAGAAGCAGCCGGTCGATCGCGCAATCCAACCCTTCCGAATAGGCGAGGGCGCGGGGGTTTTCGCTGTCGGACGAGGTGCGCGAGGCCACGCAGGCGAGCCGGTTGCGCTGCGATCTCGACAGGCGCAGCCGCGAGGCGACTTCTCCTGCAACTTCGGGCATCGGAGGCAACAGCGCGGCAAGGCGGCGCATCGGATCGGGATCGATCCCCTGTTCCCGTTCGCGCGCGATCATCGTCGCCATCGTCCTGACGAAGGATTTGCAGCTTTCAGGCAGGATGACCTTCAGCACGCCGCGGTCGAGCATGCGCGCCACGGTATCGGACGGATCGGGCAGGGTGAGCAGATTCTGCAATTCCCAGCCGACGCGTTCTCGCGACAGGCCCTTAAGTGTTTCGGCCATTTCGGCACAGGCATCTTCTGCCTGCTGGTCCAGCGCGGAGCCGAAGCGGGCCTGGAAACGGTAGTACCGAAGGATACGTAGGTGATCTTCGCGGATGCGTTCATGCGCATCGCCGATGAAGCGCACGCGCCGCGCCGCAAGGTCGTCCAGCCCGCCGAAATAGTCGAAAATCTCCAGCGTTACCGGATCGGCATAGAGCGCATTGATCGTGAAATCGCGCCGTGCGGCATCGTCGCGCCATTCGGTTGCGAAATTGATCGTCGCGCGGCGCCCGTCGGTCGAAACGTCATGCCGCAGCGTCGTGATCTCTACATTGCCGCTTTCGAAGATCGCGGTGACGGTACCGTGATCGATCCCCGTCGGCACGGTGCGGATTCCGGCCTCGTCGAGGCGGTTGATGACTTCTTGCGGTTCGAGGGTCGTCGCAGCGTCAATATCGTGGACCGGATGGCCCAACAGGGTGTCGCGGACCGCGCCGCCAACCCAGCGCATGTTGTCTTTACCGAGAGCATCGACGAGCGCGGCAAGATCCTCGCGCTTCGGCCATTCGGCCTTCTGCAATGCCCCCAAATCGACCTCACCGGTCATCGAACAGCCCCCCGTGCGTGATCCGGCGCGACAGGTTGGCGATGATCGCCGCCGTCACGCCCCAGATCCGGAAACCCTGATAATCCATTTCGAGATATTGTCGCATCTTTCCGCGCCAGAAAACTTCCTGCTCGGTCCAGTTTTCGCGTCGGAGCACCAGCGAGAGGGGCACTTCGAACCATGCCTCTACCTCGTCAGGGTTGGGCGTCAGGTCGAGGTCGGGGGGAACCACGCCTAGAACCGGCGTCACGTCGAAACCGGTACCGGTCTGGTAACGATCGGTCGTGCCGATGATCCTCACCTGGGACGGGTCGAGCGCGATTTCCTCATGCGCCTCGCGAAGGGCCGCCTGCACGGCATCTTCCCCCGGATCGATCTTGCCACCGGGAAAGGCGACCTGTCCCGGATGGTCGCGCATGTCGCGCGGTCGCTGGGTCAGGAGCAAGCCCGGTTCATCTCTTTCGGTCACCGCGATCAGCACGGCCGCTTCTGTCGCCCTGCCAGCTTCGGCAAAGCGGGAATCGGTCATCAGGTCGGGAATGTCTTCCCGGTGCCCCTTTTCGAACAGGTCTGCGAGGCGGTCGAAAAGTGCGCTCATTCGGGCGTCAGCGTATATCGTTCGCCCTGGCTTTCGACGGTCCAGTCGTCTCCTTCGGCCAGGGCAATTTCGGCCAGCTGCTGGTAAGTGCTGCGATTGAGCCGCGCTTCGCAACCGCGCCGGACATGAAGGTAGATCGCCGGCGTATCCACGTCCCCTGCAGCGCGCAGGGCGTGATCGGGACCGGCAATCAGCAGCTCGTCGGTATTGAGACGGAATGCCAGCCCTCCGTCACGCCGTGCACAATCGGTCGCGATGAAGGCCGCATCCTCGACTTCTATCGTAAGTGCCTCGAACGGCGTCACCAGCCAATGCTGTCCATCCTCGTCGCGCTTCAGCAATCCGGCAAAGGCGCGGACCATGGCATCGCGGGTGATCGGCGATCCCTGATGGTACCAGGTGCCATCGGCAGCGATCCGCATTTCGCTGTCACCCTTGGACTGGGGTGCCCATCCTTCAACGGGGGGCAGTTTGCGCGCAGCGACTTGCTCGGCAATTTCACCCAGCGACAATTCTGCGAGATATGGGGGCGGTTCGTAAGGCATTCGGAATCCCGCGATGCCAGAGAGAGGTTAATTCGCCAACCCTGTCCGTTTACCGGTTTTCGGCAATCGCGGGCATCCAGGGGCCCAGCATGCCTTCCTGCGGCAGCACGGCTGTGTTCTTCGTCCGCACCAGCAGGCGCGCCGGATCGTTCGGTCCGGGGCAATGCCACCCGCCTGTCGCATCGGCATGGAAGCCGAAGAAGCGGCCGTAATAATCGGGATCGCCGATCAGCACTTGCGGCAGGGCCGGTTGTTCGCTCGACATGCCGTCTATCGCGTCGAGCGAGGCGATCATCAGCGCCTTGCCATATCCCTCGCCCTGGTGTTCGGGCACTACCGCGACGGGGCCGACCATCAATAGCGGGTGCTGGCGACCCTGCGGATCGGTCAACGCGACCGGCCAGATCTGGATCGTTCCGACCAGCATTTCGTCATCGTCGAGCGCGGCAAAGCTCAATCCCGGGAGCCAGTCGGTCCCCTCGCGAATGCGATAGGCGGTGCGCGCATGGCGGCCCGGCCCGAACGCACGGTCGAGCAATTGCTCGATCATTTCGGGCGGCACATTGGCAAGGGGGATCAGACTCGGCATCGGCGCGCGCGATTACGGTGCAGCGCACCCGCTGTCGATCAAAATACGCTTGGGCAGGGCAAAGCCCTAGCGCGGAGTGAGCTTCAGCAGGCGTCCCTTGTCGGCATCTTCCAGCAGATAGACCGCGCCGTCGGGTCCCTCGAACACCGAACGAAGGCGATTGTCGAAGCCATAGCGGGCCGCTTCGGTCGCGGTGTCGCCGTCGATCTCGACACGGATCAGCGCCTCGGTTGCGAGACCTGCGATCAGAGCATCGCCCTTCCATTCGGGGAACAGGTCGCCGCGATAGAAATGCATGTCGCCGGGCGCGATCACGGGCGTCCAGCTCAGCTTCGGAGCCTCGAGATCGGGGCGCGTGTCATGGTCGGGAATAGCGTCGCCATTGTAATGCACGCCGTTGGAAACGACCGGCCAGCCATAGTTCTTGCCGGGCAGGACGAGGTTGAGCTCATCCCCTCCGCGCGGGCCATGCTCGAGATCCCACAAGCGCCCTTGCGCATCCCAGTCGAGGCCGAGGATGTTGCGATGGCCATAGGACCAGACCTGCCGTGTCTCCTCGACCGGAGTGGCCGATTCATCGGTCCAGCCGAAAGGATTGCCCGTCGCCGCCACGCCATCCAGCGTCAGGCGGACGATCGAGCCGAGATTATTGCCGAGGTCCTGAGCGGGCTGCATCTTCTGCCGCTCACCGCTCGCGACATAAAGATATTGCTCGTCCGGAGAGAACAGCAGCCGGTGCGAGTAATGTCCGCGGCCCGATACCTTGGGCGACTGGCGCCAGATGACCTTCCAGTCGCGCACTTCGCATGTCTGGCGGTCCTTGCATGACAGGGTGCCCTTGCCGACTGCGGCGCCGCGGGTGTCTCCCTGGCCCGCTTCGGCAAAGCTCAGGAAGATCGTTCGCCCGGAAAGCGGCATGGCCGCCTCGCTCTGCAGGAAGGCGATGTCGCCCAAGCCACCCTGGCCGCCGTAGTCGACCTCGGGCAAGCCGGTGAAGGAGATCGTCCTGCCATTGTCCATGTCATGGCCGACGAGCTTGCCGGCCTTTTCCGTCACCACCACAACGTTGAGGCCGGGGACGAACGTGCCCGCCCAGGGCTCGTCGAAAGTTGCGATCTGTTCGACCTCGAAGGCGGTGTCAGAAGACGAGGCGCTGTCCACACCTGGCGCTGCCTGACAGCTTGCGGTCAGGGCCAGTGCGGGGAATAGGGATAGTCCTGCGAGAGATAGTTGCTTCATGCTGTGTGGAACTCCTGAACGCGGGCTTGGTGCCGCGCGACTTGTGATCGGCGTCGACGAGGCCGGTCGTGGCCCCCTCGCAGGTCCGGTCGTCGCTGCAGCGGTGGTGCTTTGCGAAGCCTACCCCGAAGGGCTGGACGATTCCAAGAAGCTGTCGGCCAAGCGGCGCGCACAGCTCGACGAAAGCGTCAGGTCCAGCTGTGCCTGGGCGGTCGGGATCATCGAACCGGCGGATATCGACCGGCTCAATATCCTCGCCGCAACTATGCAAGCGATGAGCGATGCGGTCGGACGGCTGACGGAGTTGCTGGGCGCTTCGCCGGACGAGGTGCTGATCGACGGCAACCTTACCCCCAACGGACGATGCAGGGACTGGCGCTGGCCGGCCCGGGCCATCGTCGGCGGAGACGGGATCGAGCCGAGCATTTCGGCCGCCTCGATCGTTGCGAAGGAATGGCGCGACCGGCTGATGCTGGCAGCGGCGGCCGAGCACCCCCAATACGGCTGGGACCGGAACAAGGGTTACGGCACCGCGGAACACATGGATGCGCTTCGCCGCCACGGCCCGACGCCGCTACATCGGCAGAGTTTCGCGCCAGTGGCGCAATTGACGCTTCTCTAATCCGCGCAACACACTACATCGCAGCCCATGATCGAAGCGATTATCTATAGCGCCATCGGCCTCGTGGCCCTTTTCATCGGCGGCGAACTGCTGGTCCGCGGCGCGGTATCGATTGCCCAGCGGCTGGGCGTGTCGAGCCTGTTCACCGGACTCGTCATAGTCGGCGCGGCAACTTCGATGCCTGAAATGGTGGCGAGCGTCGAGGCTGCCTTGCTCGGTTCGCCCGAACTGGCATGGGGCAATGTTGTCGGGTCGAACCTTGCCAATACGCTGCTTATCCTGGGCGTCGCCGCGCTCGTCATGCCGATTGCACTGAGCGGGACGGGCAAGCGCGACGCAGTCGTCGCCCTGGTGGCGACCTGCGTCCTGTGGGCGATCACCGCAGCGCAGCTTGCCTCGATATATGTCGGCCTGGTGCTGCTCGCAGGCATCGCTGCCTATGTTTACTGGCGTTACAACCACCCGCCGCATTACGAGCAGGAAGAAGACGACGCGGAAGGCGAGGGCGAAGCGTCCTATGGTCTGCCCGCTGCCATCGCACTGTTTGTGATCGGTGTCGGCATCCTCGTTTTCGGAGGCAATCTGCTCGTCACCGGCGCGATCGACATGGCGCGCCTGTTCGGCGTCAGCGAGACGGTGATCGGCCTCACCGTCGTGGCGGTCGGCACTTCGCTGCCCGAACTTGCTGCCTCTGTCGCCGCGGCCATGCGCGGCAAGCCCGGCCTTGCTCTTGGCAACGTGCTCGGTTCGAACATCTACAACATCCTGCTGATCGGCGGCGTCACGATGAGCGTCGCGCCCATGCCGGTGCCGACGAGCCTGCTGCTTTACGAGCTGGTCCTGCTGGCCGCATCGACTGCGGCCCTTCTCGTCATCCTTGCCAAGGCGAAGCAGATCGGCCGCGTGCTCGGCGCAGGGCTGGTGATGGTGTTCGCCGTCAACACGGCGCTGGCCTTCGGTGTCTAGCCGGAAGCGAAAGCTTTCTCCTTAAGCTCCGCGATATAACGTTTGCCGAAGGCTTCGGCTTCGTCGGGGCCCGGTTGGATCCCCTCTTCGCGGCTGGCCTCCTGGATCTCGTCGCGGCTGTTCACACGCGGAAATTTCTCAGGCGGGACGGGTACGCCCAAGAACTTGCACAGTGGCTCCCACCCTTCCTTGGGGTGGAACACCAGCAGGCGTTCGGGCGCGATCGTGTCGATCACGGTCTGGTTCCGGCGGTTGTACCAGTCGGTCATGAAGCCGCGGTCGCGAATATCGCCGCCGTCGAAGTGATCGAAGATCGCCCCCTTCATCATGTCGCCGGTCGGGCTGCCGACAAGGCCGGCCTGCATCTGGTCTGAAAAGATCGTCTCGCTGACGGATTCGAACCAGCCGTCGGCATCGCGCACGGTCAGGATGACCTTTGCCTGGGGGTAATAGTCGGCAAGTTCGCGCCAGTAGGAAGCGGAAGGGTAGTCGACGCAAGAGCGGAACCCGTCGAAGACTTCGTCCCAATCGGGCTTGCCGTTGATAACGCCCAGCCACAGCGGCACCTGCCTGCGGGCATCGGCCAAAACCTCTGCCATGTGGTGGCATGGACCGAAGCCCAGATGCTCCAGCGCAAATTTCATGGTGAAGGTTGCCGTACGGCCGGGGCCTGCCCCGATTACTTCCAGCGTCATGTTTCTCTCCCGGTTGGCGACCCGGGGCTCGTGACGACAGACAGTTCTTCACATTGCCGCCAATGTCGAGTCTTTCGTGTCACACCCCATCATGTCGAGTCACGAGAATCGATGCAGTCTCAACATCTTGTGCGGGACTCTTTTTGTTCTCTCATAGCTAACGCGCTGTTAACCATAACCGCCTATCGCTTTGCACTTGACGCAGAGTCCCGATGGACTCACCCTGTGGATAACTCGCTTGGATGCGACTGATGAGGGGTGAATGATGGGGGTCTTGGAGACCACGAAGACGCGCGCCACGCGTGCGAAAACAGCTGTCGAAACGCAGGCGGACCTGCCCACCGGGCTGATCCTGCCGGGCGATTGCGTGGAAGCGATGCGTTCGCTGCCCGACAACAGCGTCGACTGCGTATTTGCCGATCCGCCCTACAACCTGCAGCTTGGCGGCGATCTTTCGCGCCCCGATGGCAGCGCCGTCGATGCCGTGACCGATCACTGGGACCAATTCGACAGCTTCAAGGCCTATGATGATTTCACGCGTGCCTGGCTGACAGAGGCGCGCCGCGTCCTCAAACCCGATGGCGCACTGTGGGTCATCGGCAGCTATCACAATATCTTCCGCGTCGGCGCGATCCTGCAGGATCTCGGCTTCTGGATCCTCAACGACATCGTCTGGCGCAAGTCGAACCCGATGCCCAATTTCAAGGGCACGCGCTTCACCAATGCCCATGAAACGCTGATCTGGGCGAGCATGGGCGAGAAGTCGAAATACCAGTTCAACTATCGCGCGATGAAGACGCTCAACGACGAGCTCCAGATGCGCAGCGACTGGGTCCTGCCGATCTGCAATGGCGCCGAACGCCTGAAAGAAGGCGGGACGAAAGTTCACCCGACGCAGAAGCCCGAGGCGCTGCTTTACCGCGTATTGCTTGCGACGACCGAAAAGGGCGATGTTGTCCTCGATCCGTTCTTCGGCACCGGCACCACCGGCGCGGTGGCCAAGCGTCTTGGCCGCCAGTGGATCGGTTGCGAACGCGAGAACGTCTATCGCGATGCCGCCTACAAGCGGATCGAAAAGGAACTGCCGCTCGATGAAAGCGTGATCGAAACCATGCAGAGCAAGAAGTCGGCGCCGCGCGTCGCCTTCGGTTCGCTGGTCGAAAACGGCTTCCTCAAGCCTGGCACCGAAGTCTTCGACAAAAAGCGCCGCTGGGTTGCCACCGTTCGCGCCGACGGCTCGCTCGAACTCAATGGTTCCGAGGGCAAGCAGGTCGGCAGCATCCATGGCCTTGGCAAGGACCTGCAGGGCGCACCGAGCTGCAATGGCTGGTCGTTCTGGCACTACGAGGATGCGGCGTCTGGGGGCGATATGAAGCCGATCGACGCTGCCCGCCAGCTCTACCTCCTCGCGACAGAGGATTGATCGTCCTGTCCTACGCCTGCCTCGCGGGCTAGGACGGCGACATGACCGGCCCCCGTTTTCTCCCCCGCGATTCCAGTGCCGGGACTGTGTTCCATGTGTTCCATCGCGTAGGATTTGCCGAGGTAACCTGCATCTGGAAATGCCCGAGTGACTGACCGCATCTACATCCGCCCGATCGGGCTCGCATCGGCCCCCCAGGTGGAAGAAGGGCGGGCGGTCCGGCTCGCCGGCGGAATGGTCTATGCCAGCCGCTTTGCCGTGATCCTGCGCCGCGATGGCGAAGTCGCCGAACGCTGGCTTTGCGATGTCGAAAGCGTTGCCGAGGTTCTCGGCCGATTGCCCGACTGCGTGGCCGCCGAAGCGGAAGACCAGTGGTCGAACCTCGGCCTCGTCCACCCGCCGCTCGAATGCGGCCAGCGTACCGTGCGGCTCGACCAGCCGCAGGTCATGGGCATCCTCAATGTGACGCCCGACAGTTTCAGCGACGGCGGCGCGTTTCTCGACAATCCGGAAGCAGGGCGGGCTCATGCCTCCGCCATGCTCGAAGCGGGCGCGGCGATCATCGATATCGGCGGCGAAAGCACCCGCCCGGGTGCTCCTGCAACCTGGGAAGGCGACGAGAAGGATCGCGTCCTGCCGGCGGTCGAATACTGCTCTGCCATGGGCGCGGCAATCAGCGTCGATACGCGGCGCGCCGGCGTGCTCGAAGCCGCGCTGGAAGCTGGCGCGCATATCGCCAACGACGTGTCCGCGCTGCGCCACGATCCGCGTTCGGTCGAGATTGCAGCGCGTGCAGGCTGCCCAGTCATCCTGATGCATGCGCCCGGCAAGGGCGACGACCTCCATGCCGATGCAGATTACGACAATGTCGTGTTCGACGTGTTCGACTGGCTCGCCGCACGACGCGACGAGGCCGTGTCGAATGGCATATCGCGCTCGAAGATCGTGCTCGATCCGGGCATCGGCTTCGGGAAATCGCTGGCGGAGAACCTTGCGCTGCTGAATGCGCTGCCGTTGTTCCATGCGCTCGGCCAGCCGATCCTGCTCGGCGGAAGCCGCAAGCGGATGATCGGTGCGCTCTCGAACGAGGCTGAGGTTGGCGATCGGCTGGGCGGCAGCCTGGCGGTTGCGATCGCGGGAATGAATGCCGGGGTGCAATTGCTGCGTGTTCACGACGTTTTCGAAACGGTGCAGGCGCGCAATGTCTGGCGCGGGATGCGCGACGCGGCGCTCACCGATTTCAGCGAATTGCCCGAGGGCTAAGCTCGCTAGAGAATAAAGCCGCCGTCGCTGACCAGCACGTGGCCGGTCATGTTCGCGGCCTTGTCCGACAGCAGGAACAGGATGGTGTCCGCCATTTCCTCGGCAGTGGCGAACCGGCCCGAAGGGGTCGTCCCCGCCATCGCCTTCAATGTCGCTTCGCGGCCCTGTGCCTCGACCGATCGCTTGAAGTCTTCGGAGCTGTTCCAGATCGCGGTATCGACGCCGCCCGGGGCAATGGCGTTCACGCGAATGTTCTTCGGTGCGCCTTCCAGCGCCGCGATCCGCGCCATGTGCGCAACCGCCGCTTTCGCCACGCCATAGGGACCGATGCCGGCGATCGGCTTGATCCCGGTTGTCGAGGACGTGACGACTGCGCTCCCACCCTTTTGCGCCATGGCGCGCATGGCGGCGGCGAGGGTCAGGAACGCCCCGTCGAGATTCACGTCCATGACCTTGCGCCAGTCCGCGAAATCGAGTTCGGCGATCTGCCCGCCAGACCCGATGCCCGCGTTGACGACAGCATGGTCGAGCGCTTCCCATTCGCCCTCGAGCCGCTGCCACAAGGCCGGATCGGCGACGCTGCCGGTTATGCGGTGGACGGTGCAAGGGAGGTCGAGCGCATCGAGCCCGGCTTCATCGGTGTCGACGAGCCAGAGCGTATCGGCTCCGCGTTCGGCGAGAGCTTTCGCACATGCTGCCCCGATACCCGAAGCAGCGCCCGTAACGAGCGCAGTGCGCCCGGCAAAATCCTTGAGTTCAGACATGCGCAGCGGGCTAACCGCCTTAAGCTGCGCTGTCTATGCCGAGGTCTGAGAGCTTGCGGTAAAGCGTGGAGCGTCCGATGCCGAGGCGCCGGGCGACTTCGGTCATGCGTCCGCGATAATGGCCGATGGCGAGGCGGATGACGTCAGCTTCGATTTCCTCGAGCGCGCGGAGGTTGCCGTCCTCGGTGTAGAGCATCACGCCTACGCCTTCATGGATCGGACTGACGATTTCCTGCGGACCGCCGAGCAGTTCGGACAATTGCGGGAAGCTGTCAGCCGTCAGCGTTTCGCCTTCGCAATAGACGGCGGCGCGGAACAGCACGGATTGCAGCTGGCGGACGTTTCCGGGCCAATCATAGGCACCCAGCAAGGCGAGCGCGCTGTCGGTAATCGACAGGTGCACGAGGCCGGGCTGTTCGCCGATGCGGGCGAGGAAATGACGGGTCAGAGCGGAAATATCGCTCGCTCGTTCGCGCAAGGGAGGAAGCTTGATCGTCGTGGCGGCAAGCGCTGCATGCAGGTCGGCGCGGAAATGCCCGCTCTCGACGAGCTGCTCCATCGGGAAATTGCTTGCCGTCAGCAGCCGCACATCGACGCGGAAACCGTGGCTTGCGCCCAGCGGACGAACGATGCCCTTCTCGACAACCTCGAACAGCTGGTCCTGCAGGCTTTCAGACAGGCGATCGATCTCATCGAGAACCAGCGTGCCGCCGTCGCAATGCTGGAATGCCCCGATCTGGCGATCGAAAGCGCCGGCAAAGGCGTTGGGTTCATGGCCGAAAAGCACCGATTCGACCGAGTTGGCCGGAACGCCGCCGATGTTGATGATGCGAAACGGAGCCTTCGCACGCGGACTTGCCGCATGCATGGCGCGCATCAGCATTTCCTTGCCCGTGCCGTTTTCGCCCTCGATCAACACATGGCCGTGCCCTCGAGCTGTCTTTGCCGCCTGGGCAAGTGCCGTGCGGAACTTGGGCGCGGTGCCGATCATCGCGTCGAAATCGAGCGATGCGTGCATTTTTTCCGTCAGCGGCTGGAGCTCGTCCTGCGAGGAAGACCGCTCTGTCGCAGCACGCAACGCTTCCATCAGGCGATCAGGAGCGACCGGTTTTATCAGGTAGTCGGAGGCGCCGGCGCGCATGGCCTCAACCGCCAGCAGCGGAGAGGCGCTCGTCGTCAGCATGAGGATGGGCAGCGCGGGGCGGCGGCTCTTCAGTTCTTCGATCAGCGCGCAGGCGTCGTCACCCGGCACCCACTGGTCGAGGATGATCGCAGACAGCTGCATGCCCTCTCGTGTGCCGAGCATGGCGATGGCGGTTTCTGAGTCGGCGGCGACGATCGTGCGCCATCCCTCTCGCGAGGCAAGCGCCGAGATCAACCGGCTCTGTGCCGGTTCGTCGTCGATCAACATCAACAGGCGTTGGTCGCTCGTCCCCATATCCCTCAAACCGTCCCGATGTGAAACGCGGTCAGCTTTAACGGTGAGGAGTAAAGAGCCTATTAAGGCTGATAAGGATGCTATCGCCTGTCCGGCTGCATGGTCACTTGAGGTTGGCCGGAATGCGCGATAGACCGACGCCAGTTTTTGCCTTCACTACAGGGATAATCATGGCTTCGCAGGATATGAAATCGGCTGAAAAGATGTACGACAGCTTCATCGCCAGCCTCAAATGGACGGTGCCGCTCATCGCGGTCATCACTCTCGTCGTAGTCGTCCTGATTGCCGACTAAGCGGCGATAGCCCTTGCGGATCGCTATCCTGAAAGAACGCGCTGCCGGTGAGCAGCGCGTTGCCGCCACGCCCGAAACGGTGAAGAAATTCATCGGCCTGGGCGCCGAAGTAGCCGTCGAGAGTAGGGCAGGCGAAGGCGCCTCGATCACCGATGCGGCCTATGCTGAGGCGGGAGCATCCGTCGCCGGTGCGAAGGACGTGGTGAAGGGCGCCGACATCGTGCTCGGCATTCAGGCACCGGATGTTGCCGATCTGGCAGGCGCGAATGCAGGGGCGTGGGTCGCAGCGCTGTTCGATCCATTCACACGGCGCGACACGGTCGATGCCTATGCAAAGGCCGGTTTCGAGGCGCTTTCAATGGAATTCATGCCGCGCATCACCCGTGCGCAGAGCATGGACGTGCTTTCCAGCCAGTCGAACCTCGCTGGCTACAAGGCGGTGCTGGTCGCAGCGAACGAATATGGCCGCGCCTTCCCGATGATGATGACCGCTGCCGGCACGGTGCAGGCGGCCAAGGTTTTCGTCATGGGCGTGGGCGTTGCAGGGCTTCAGGCGATAGCGACGGCCAAGCGTCTGGGTGCGCAGGTTTCGGCGACCGACGTTCGCAGCGCGACGAAAGAACAGATCCAATCGCTCGGCGCCAAGCCGATTTTCGTCGAAAGCGTCGAAGGGATCGAGGGCGAAGGCTCGGGTGGTTACGCCACCGAAATGAGCGAGGAATACCAGAAGGCGCAGGCCGAGCTGGTGTCCGGCCACATCGCCAAGCAGGACATCGTGATCACCACTGCGCTCATTCCGGGCAGGGCCGCGCCGCGGCTGATCTCGGACGCGCAGATTGCGACGATGAAGCCCGGCAGCGTGATTTTCGACCTCGCGGTGGCCCAGGGCGGCAACGTCGAAGGCTCTGTGGCCGACCAGGTGGTCGTGAAACATGGCGTGAAGATCGTCGGTTATTCGAACACGCCGGGCCATCTTGCGGCGGACGCTTCGGCGCTGTTTGCTCGCAACCACTTCAATTTCCTCTCCGCCTTCTGGGACAAGGAAGCGGGCAAGCCTGTGCTCGACGAGGAGATCGGCAATGCCGTGCGTTTGACGCAGGGCGGCAAGGTCGTGAACGAGAGGCTGGCGGGTTGAGGGCTCTGCTTCCGCTCATGGCTTTGATGCTAGTGGCGGCAACGCCTGCTGAAGAGCGTGCCGAGGCGCTTTCGGGCGCATGGACCGTCAACTTGAGGTTGAACCTCGACGACCAATCCTATTCTCAGCCGATGGTGCTAACTGTCGGCAACGACGGCTCCGTTGGCGGCAGTTTCTACAACAGCGAAATTCTTGCTGGAAAAGCGGGAACGGCACAGGGCAGGACCTGTGTTGCCTTCCGTACCACCGACGGCAGCGGGTATTATCATACCTCGGCGTGCCTCGTGGATGGCAACATGATCGGGCAGACCTGGTCAGAGGGCCGCAGTTTCGTGCTGCCGTGGACTGCCAAGAGACCGGTAACCGGGGACTGACATGGACTTTATCTCGATCCTTTCGATTTTCGTGCTGGCGTGTTTCGTCGGCTATTACGTGGTCTGGTCGGTCACGCCCGCGCTGCACACGCCGCTGATGGCGGTTACCAATGCGATCTCCTCGGTGATTATCGTCGGCGCGCTGATCGCGGCGGCAGCTGCGGATGTGCCCGGGGCGAAGTGGCTGGGGCTGCTCGGCATCGTGCTTGCGAGTGTGAACATCTTCGGCGGCTTTGCAGTGACGGCGCGAATGCTCGCCATGTACAAGAAGAAGGAGCGCAAGTGATGGGCGTTCCTGCGCTTTCCGTGCCTCCGGGCACCGACTTCCAATTCATCGACGAGAACGGTCGCGAGGTTCTGGGTACTGTGGGCGAGGCTGCTGCCGCGCACGCACCGGTGAACCCGTGGGTAGCGCTTGCCTATCTCGTGTCGGGCGTTTTCTTCATCCTCGCGCTGCGCGGCCTGTCCTCGCCCGCGACGAGCCGGACGGGCAACCGCTTCGGCATGATCGGTATGCTGATTGCGGTGATGACGACGTTGGTTACTCATTGGCCCTATATTGACCCCAGCACGATAGATTGTTCGGGGTCCTTTGGCTTCGACGGGCCAGGACCTTGTGGAGGTGTGATCACTCCCGATTGGGCGTCTATCGGCGAAATTCTCGCTGCTATTGCCATCGGTGCAATCATCGGCGTCACCATAGCCCGCCGCATCGCCATGACCGCGATGCCCGAGCTGGTCGCGGCCTTCCATAGCCTTGTCGGCCTTGCCGCGGTGCTGGTGGGCTGGGCGGCCTATCTCAACCCTGAGGCTTTCGGCTTGCTCACTGAAACCGGCATAGGCGCAGTCTCAAAGGTCGAGATGGGTCTCGGTATCGCGATCGGGGCGATCACCTTTTCCGGCTCGGTCATCGCCTTTGCCAAGCTGTCGGGGCGGATGAGCGGTTCGCCGATCCTGCTGCCCGCTCGGCACGTCATCAACCTCGGCACGCTCGCTGCGATCATCGTTTTGACCGCACTGTTCGCCATGGCCGGACCTGCCGAGACCATGCCGCTGATCGTCGCGCTGACGGTGCTCGCCTTCGTCATTGGCTTCCTGCTCATCATCCCCATCGGCGGGGCGGACATGCCGGTCGTGGTCTCGATGCTGAACAGCTATTCGGGCTGGGCCGCAGCGGCGATGGGCTTTACGCTCGGCAATACGGCGATGATCATCACCGGCGCGCTGGTCGGCTCTTCGGGCGCAATCCTCAGCTACATCATGTGCCGCGCGATGAACCGAAGTTTCATCTCCGTGATCGCAGGCGGGTTCGGTGCCGATGCAGGCTCGGGCGCGGGCGGCGAAGCGAAGGAACAGCGCCCCTACAAGCAGGGCAGCGCGGCCGATGCCGCCTTCATGCTCGAACAGGCGGAAAAGGTCATCATCATCCCCGGCTACGGCATGGCTGTGGCGCAGGCGCAGCACGCGCTTCGCGAAATGGCGGACATCCTCGAGGAAAAGGGCGTCGAGGTGAAATACGCCATCCACCCCGTCGCCGGGCGCATGCCGGGGCACATGAACGTGCTGCTGGCCGAAGCGCAGGTGCCTTACGAGAACGTCTTCGAACTCGAAGACATCAACAGCGAATTCGCGCAGGCCGATGTCGCCTTCATCATCGGCGCAAACGACGTGGTGAACCCTGCGGCCAAGACCGACAAGTCTTCGCCCATCTACGGCATGCCCGTATTCGACGTGGACAAGGCCAAGCAGGTCTTCTTCATCAAGCGTTCGATGGGCGGCGTGGGCTATGCGGGCGTCGATAATGACGTTTTCTACATGGACCAGACCATGATGTTGCTGGCCGATGCGAAGAAAATGGTCGAGGAAATCGTCAAGGCGCTCGACTAGCGGCGCTTGCAATCTTTCTCCCTTGCGGCACAATGGCTTGCAAGGGAGAGCGACCATGATCCGCACCGTCATTTCCACCCTTGCGCTGCTGAGCGCATCGAGCCTTGCCGCCGCAACGCACGAGGTTGCCGCGGGCGCGGGAGCGCAGGAACGTTTGCAAGAGGCCCTGATCCTTGCCGAACCCGGTGACGAAATTGTTCTCGGTGCCGGGCGATTTGCCATCAGCGACGGGCTCAGCCTCGATGTCGACAATGTCACCGTTCGCGGTGCCGGGATGGAAGCGACGGTGCTCGATTTCACCGGCCAGCGTGATGCGGGCGAGGGGCTGCTGGTAACCAGCGATGGCGTGACGCTGCGCAATTTCGCGCTCGAGAATCCCAAGGGTGACGGGATCAAGTCGAAGGGTGCGGATGACATCGTCTATCACCGCATCAGGGTAACCTGGACCAATGGTCCGGCAGCCACCAATGGCGCCTACGGCATCTATCCGGTCGAAAGCACCGGCATCCTGGTCGATGCCTGCGAGGTGTCGGGCGCATCCGATGCCGGCATCTATGTCGGGCAGTCGAAGAAGATCACGGTCCGCGATTCCATCGCGACCGACAATGTCGCCGGGATCGAGATTGAGAACAGCCGCGATGCCATCGTGGAGCGCAACTTTGTCACCCGCAACACCGGCGGGATCCTCGTCTTCGACCTGCCCGGCCTGCCAGTTATGGGCGGCGGCAATGTCATCCTGAAACAGAACCTCGTCGTGGGTAACAAGACCGCGAACTTTGCTCCGCCGGGCAATATCGTTGCGGGCGTCCGGCGCGGAACGGGCATCATGGTGATGGCGAACGAGAAGGTCTGGATCAGCGACAATATCGTGCGCGACAATCCCACCGCATCCTTCATCATCGCCGCCTATACGAAGCCGTTTGACGATGCGCGCTACAATCCCTTCCCGCGCGAAGTCGTGATTGCAGAGAACGACGTCGATGAAGGTTCGACCGACCCGCAGCTTGACGGGGCAGAGCAATTGCTGGCGGGCTTCGGTGGTGCCCTGCCGCCGATCATGTGGGACGGACTGAATCAGGACAAAGACAATCCCGCACTGCTTGCAACGCCCGAGATCTCTTCGTGGACCCTTAACCTGACGCGCCAGGGACAGCCTCTCGCGGAAGCGCAGCCCGGCCCGGGCGATCTTCCGGCCTACGGGCAACCGTGGGAATTCGGTGAAATCGGCGCGCCGGAACGGCTGTTCGACCGTATCTGACCATGAAGGCAGGTGTACTTGCCGGCCTTGCGGTCGCCGCCTTGCTCGGCGCGGTCACGGTGCGGGCCAATCCCCAGACGGCGGTGGACGATACAGCGGTCAGCGGGCTCGACCTGCCGCGCAACCTTTCCGAGTTCGGCTTCTTCGCCGACGCGCCAGCGCAGCAGCCCAGCCCGGGCGTAGTGCCCTATCGCCTCAACACGCCGCTCTTTTCGGATGGCGCTGAAAAATTGCGCTTCGTCTATGTGCCTGGCGGCAAGGTGGCGAAGGCAAGGGGCGAAGGCTTGCTCGCTCTCCCGGTGGGCAGCGCGCTGATCAAGACTTTCGCGTTCGGCGAGGGGAATGGCCGTCGCTTGATCGAAACGCGTGTGCTGCTCCATCGCACCGACGGTTGGGTTGCCTTGCCCTATCGCTGGAACGACCAGCAGACCGAAGCGGTGCTGGCGGTTGCCGGAGGGCGGCTGCCTGTAACCACGCCTTCGGGGCAGACCATCAGCTACCGGATTCCGAACAAGAACCAGTGCAAGGAATGCCACGGATTGAATGGCGAGGTTGTGCCGATCGGGCCGAAGGCGCGCAATCTTTCCGCCGACTGGCTCGACGACTTTGTCGGATTGGGCAAGTTGGACGAGGCACCCGAACTCGCCGCCCGTATCCCCTTGTGGGAGGAGAGGGCATCGGTCCCGATCGATGCTGCAGCTCGCGGATATCTCGAGACCAATTGCGCCCATTGTCACCAACCGGGAGCCACGGCCTCCAATTCCGGGCTCGACCTGCGCTGGGAGCAGCACGATCCCCATGCCATCGGCATCTTCAAACGTCCGGTTGCAGCGGGACGGGGATCGGGTGGTCATGAATTCGATATCGTCCCGGGCGATCCGGATGACTCTATCCTGACCTTTCGCATGGGGTCGCCAGAACCGGGTGTGGCGATGCCCGAACTGGGCAAATCGACCGTCGATAGCGAAGGGCTGGACGTTGTGCGCCGCTGGATCGCGCAGATGCAGAAGTGATCTTTCCGCACGTGCGCTGCGCGTGCGGGCCGCCCTCACTAATTCCCCGTTAAACAACCAAGATCAGAAAATGCCTCGGAAAATCCTTGGCTCTGGACGCTCGTGACGATGCATGCATAAAAGCGGCTGCGAGGGGGAATAGACGGAAGGGGTTTTAGTGCGAAAACTCGGCATGATTGGCGGTATGAGCTGGGTCTCTACCGCCGTTTATTATGACTGCATCAACCGTTCGATCCAGAAAAGGTCCGCCCCCAAGGCAAGCGCGCCGCTTTTGATCGAAAGCCTCGATTTCCAGGAGCTTTACGGCCTTCGCGAAGATGCCGACTGGCAACGGGCGGGCAGCGTCCTGGCGGAGAGTGCTTCTCGGCTCGAAAAGGCCGGAGCCGAAGGGCTGATCATCTGCGCCAATTCCATGCACAGGATCTACGACCAGGTTGCGGACGCGGTTGATATTCCCATCCTCCACATCGCCGATT
Source organism: Altererythrobacter epoxidivorans (assembly GCF_001281485.1). Taxonomy (NCBI): domain Bacteria; kingdom Pseudomonadati; phylum Pseudomonadota; class Alphaproteobacteria; order Sphingomonadales; family Erythrobacteraceae; genus Altererythrobacter; species Altererythrobacter epoxidivorans. The sequence goes on along the minus strand of NZ_CP012669.1, from coordinate 1,693,389 downwards.
GCGTAGGCGCCCGGATGCATGCCGACGGCTGCGAGAGCGCGGCCCTGATCGGAACGCGCAATGTCATGACCGAAAGCTTTTATCGCAAGCGGCTCGTCGCGCATGGTGTCGATCTCCTGCCTCCCGACATGAGCAATGTGGAGGCGATCGACCGCATCATTTACGAGGAACTGATGGTGGGGAAGGTAACGCGCGCCGCCGAAAGGACGCTGCGCACGATCATCACGCGCAAGGAACAGGAAGGGGCTCGGGCGATCGTGCTCGCCTGCACCGAACTGGATCTTGTGGTCGATGTCGATGCCAACATCCTGCCGATCTATGACAGCACGCGGATTCATTGCGACGCGGCGGCCGAATGGATCTTGGGCAAGGAATGAACTGCTGATGTGGAGGGTGCTGGGGCGACTTATGCCACGGATCACCTCTTTCAGAAAACAACCTGTCGATTTTTTACAAGTCGCGCTTCCAATTCGTGACATCTTGATTACGAAATGACGAATACCGCGCTTCGCATGGCGCGTACATGAAGCTCAAAAGAGCTCTTCGGATCGCTTGGTTCAGTCGGGTCGCTCTCCCCTTGGGGAAAGCGACCCTTTCCATTTCTGGCGATGAGCTGCAGTGTTGCCCGATTGTTCCGGTTGTCGGCGCGGCGACGCTCCACTAATCCGCTACCCGATGACGAGGGCACCTTACGCAGCCGATCCCGCCGCTCCGCGCGGTCGCCAATACTCCCTCGGCAGCGGTGGGTCGCGTGGACCACGTAGCGAATTCCAGCGCGACCGCGACCGGATTATCCATTCGATGAGTTTTCGCCGGCTTCGCTCGAAAACACAGGTCTTCATCGCGCCCGAGGGCGATCACTATCGCACCCGGCTGACCCATAGCCTGGAAGTTGCCCAGATCGGGCGCGTCATTGCGCGTGTACTCGGCCTCGACGAGGACCTGACCGAGGCATTGTGCCTGGCACACGACCTGGGCCATCCGCCGTTCGGCCATGCCGGGGAATCGGCGCTGTCCGAAGCGATGGCCCGCCACGGCGGCTTCGATCACAATGCCCAGGCGCTGCGCACGGTGATGCACCTCGAAAGCCCTTATCCGGAACACGATGGCCTCAATCTCAGCTGGGACCTGCTCGAAGGCCTGGCAAAGCACAATGGACCGGTTATCGCTCCCAACTGGGCCTTGGCAGAGCTCGATGCCGAATTCCCGCTAGACCTCGGTCAATATGCGTCGCTGGAGGCGCAGATCGCGGCGGTTGCAGACGATATCGCCTACGACAATCACGACATCGACGATGGGCTCAGGGCAGGCTTTCTGGAGCTGGACGACCTGCTGACCGTCGATTTCCTCGCAGACCAGTGGCGTGCCGTCGAAAAACGCTTCCCCAACGCCCCGCGCGACAGGCAATTGCGCGAACTCGTGCGCGACCAGATCGGCCTGATGGTCAACGATGTGATCCAGCACACGAGCGAGCAGGTAAAAGGGATCGGCTCTATCGCGGAAGTGCGCGATGCCGGGCGGCAACTGGGCGGCTTCTCTCCTTCGCTCGCACAGGAAGAGCGCGGTCTGAAGAAGTTCATGTACGAAAGACTCTACTATCATCCCGAACAGATTGCCGCTGCCGAGCGTGCCCGCGATGTCGTGGCGCGCCTGTTTGCCGCCTATGCGCAGGACGCACAGTTGATGCCTAAGGACTGGTTGGACCGTCTTCCCGAACACGATCCTGCGCGCAGCCGCGTGATCGCCGATTTCATTGCGGGGATGAGCGACAGTTTCGCGATCGAGAGCTGTGCCGCCATTTACGGCGAGCGTCCCAAGGGTTTGACCAATGTCTGAGCCGGTCCGCATTGCTCTGGTCGGTGCAACCGGCCTCGTCGGCCGAACGCTGCTCGAAACTGCTGTGGGACAGCCAGAGGTCCAGGTCGTTGCCATCGCCCGCCGCGAGATGAAATTGCCCCCCGGCGGACGGATGGAAATGGTTCTCGCCGATCCGGCAAACTGGAACGAGGTGCTGGATGTCCTTCGCCCGACAACTCTCATCTGCGCGCTCGGTACGACATGGAAACAGGCGGGGAAGGACGAGGCGGCTTTTCGCGCGGTGGACCAGGACCTCGTCCTGGCGACTGCCCGTGCTGCATTGAATGCCGGGGCGGAACGAATGGTCGCGGTCAGCTCGGCTGGCGCAGACCCGCAGTCGAAGAACTTCTATCTCAAGGTGAAAGGCGAAGTAGAGCGCGAGTTACAGTCGTTGAAATTCAAACGTCTCGACATCTTGCGACCGGGTTTGCTGAAGGGACCCCGCGAACGAGACATGCGCATAGGCGAGGGGCTTGCCCGGATTGCCAGTCCGCTGGTCGATCCGTTCCTCAATGGCCCGCGTCGTCGTTACCGCTCGATCGAGGCCACAACCGTGGCAGAGGCGGCCCTGCAGCTTTCGATGCGCCGTGCCGCCGGAAAATTCATCCATGACAACGACGGCATAATCCGGGCAGCTCGCGACTGGGCAAACCGCACCAGCTAGGCAGGTGACGCTTTCGGCGCTAACCCGTTCTGGAGGGAGAGGGGGCGCTGGATGATCCGCAAGGCGACGGACCTTTTTGCAGTCTGGACGGTGCTGGGAACGCTGTGGGCGTGGTTGATCCCGTCGCATTTCCTGTGGGTCGTAGACGGCACTTTCCAGCCTTTCGGCCAGTCGCTGGTCAGCGTGCTACTCGGCCTGATCATGCTCGGAATGGGGCTGACGCTTTCTCCGGGGGATTTCCGCCGGATACTATCGATGCCCCGTGCGGTCGGCATCGGGGTGGCCCTGCAATTTACAGTCATGCCGCTGGCTGGCGTCGTCTTTGCTCGATTGTTCGGGCTTGAGACCGGGCTGGCGGTCGGTTTGATACTGGTCGCGTGCTGCCCGGGCGGCACAGCTTCCAATGTCGTGACTTACCTTGCCCGTGCCAATCTCGCGCTATCGGTGACGATGACGATGGCATCGACCATGGTTGCGATCGTCGCGACACCTCTGCTGACGAGCTGGCTGGCCGGGATCTATGTCGAAATTGACCAGTGGGCCCTGTTCCGGGGAATGGTCACGGTAGTCCTGCTGCCTGTCGTTGCCGGGGTCGTCCTGAATCGGCTGTTGCCCGGCGTGACCGCGAAAGCGGCAATTGTTTCCCCGATGGTCTCCGTGATCGGTGTTGTCCTGATCGTAGGCGGTATCATTGCCCGATCAAAGGACCTGATCATCGACAATGCAGGTACGCTGTTGTTCGCGCTCTTCGCCTTGCACGCCACCGGCTTCCTGTTCGGTTATTGGCTCAGCCGCTTGACCGGTTTCGGAGAGGAGGAAGCGCGAACCTGTTCGATCGAGGTCGGCATGCAGAACTCGGGACTGGGATCGACCCTGGCCTCCAGCCCCAGTTTCGCAGCCCAGTTCCAGATGCCGCTACAGGCGGCACTCGCACCGGTACCGAGCGCGGTTTCCGCACTGTACCATGTTGTCATGGGAAGCCTCTTGGCCGCATGGTGGCGGCGCGGCAGCAATACTGACACGGGAGAAATCGAATGAGCTGGGATGCCATATTCGGAGGAGTGAACCTGCTCGCACTGATCGCCTGGGGTGCGCTGATCTTGCTTCCGCGATGGCCGGCGCTGCTTTCTGCCCTGCTGTATCTCGGCGTGGGTTTGCTCTGCCTCGTCTATGCGGCCGGGCTAGTTTCCATCCTGACAGGCCTGGTCGATCCGGTCGGCGGTGCCGGTGGCAACTTCAATTCGATCGAGGGCGTTCGCACGATCTTCGCCAGCGATGGAGGGGTGACGATCGGATGGACGCACTATCTCGCTTTTGACCTGTTCGTCGGAATCTGGATCTCGCGCGACGCCGACGCCAAAGGGTTCTCGCGCATCTTGCAGGCGCCTATCCTGCTCGCGACGTTCTTCGCCGGGCCATTCGGCCTGTTGCTGTGGCTGATCATTCGCGAAGGCAGGGCCCGCGCACAGGGGCGCTGGAGCTGATCAGTCCTGCTGCGCAACTTATCTGGCGCTAGGCGATATTCCTTGTCATAAGTCTCAACCAGGGATCGAAGAATCCGTGGAGAGAGCATGACCGACCAGCATACCTACCTCACCTATGATGAAGTAATCCGACACTGGGCAAAGCATCGTCCCGAAAACATCGCGACCGAGCAGGACGACCGCAAGCTCACCTACACCGACCTGCTCGAACTGACCGACCGCGCTGTCGGCTATTTCCAGAGCGCCGGTGTTGCGAAAGGTGACCGGATCGCATGGCTCGGCAAGAACAGCGATCTTTATGCGATCCTGTTCGCCGCCGCGGCAAGGATGGGCGTGGTCATGGCCCCTATTGGCTGGCGACTTGCGCCGCCAGAGATCGCCTACATCGTTAAGGATACCGGTTCGAAGATCCTCTTTGCGGGCGAAGAATTCGCCGAAACAGCACGCACTGTCGCCTATGGGATCGATCCACGTCCTGCGGTGCTCAGCGAAGGCGAGGCGTGGAAAGCGGTGCGCACCAGCGATCGCGCCGAGTTCGACGCCGCCGGACCTGACGACGGCATTTTGCAGCTTTATACCTCGGGAACGACGGGAAATCCCAAGGGCGTGGTCCTTACCGGGCGCAATCTTCTTGGCTTGCGGCCTTTCGGTATCGCCGAAGAATTGCCTTGGGCCGAGTATCGCCCGACCGACTGCGTTCTCGTCGCTATGCCGATTGCGCATATCGGCGGAACCGGGCTGATCAACATTTCCTTTGCCAGCGGCGTCAGGGCGCTGATCCAGGCCGAATTCACTCCCGAAGGCGTGCTCGACGGAATCGAGAGCGGTGTAACGCAGATGTTCATCGTCCCTGCGGCGCTGCAGATGGTGATCCAGCATCCGAAGGCCGCGACGACCGACTTTTCGAACCTTCGCTACCTGATGTACGGCGCTGCCCCGATCCCGCTCGAATTGCTGCGCGAGGCGGTGAAGACAATGCCGACGACAGGCTTCCTGCAAGCTTACGGGATGACAGAAACAACCGGTACCATCGCGAGCCTGCCGCCGGACGATCATACGCTGGAAGGCAACAAGCGCATGCGTTCTGCCGGCAAGGCGGTGCCCGGGACCGAGATTGCGATCCTCGGCCCTGACGGCAAGGAAGTCCCTCGCGGTGAAATCGGCGAGATCGCCGTACGCTCGCCCTCCAACACATCGGGATACTGGAAACTGCCCGAAGCAACCGCTGCTACAATCGACAAAGATGGCTGGCTGCACACGGGCGATGCCGCCTACATGGATGATGACGGTTACCTTTATATCCAGGACCGCATCAAGGACATGATCATTTCGGGCGGCGAGAACGTCTATCCGGCAGAGGTTGAAAGCGCGATCTACGGGCACCCTGCCATTGCAGAAGTTGCCGTTATCGGCATTCCGAGCGAGAAATGGGGCGAAGAGGTCAAGGCCTGTGTCGTCGCAAAGCCCGGGATGGAAGTCGATCCCAACGATGTCATCGCATGGGCGCGTGAGCGCGTGGCTGCCTTCAAGGCGCCGAAGACCGTCGATGTCATTCCCGAAATGCCGCGCAATCCATCAGGCAAGATCCTGCGACGCGAACTGCGTGCGCCCTTCTGGGAAGGGCAGGAGCGCCAGGTCAGCTGAAGCACCGAACCGTCGCTAGAAAATGAAAAGCCCGCCGAAAACGGCGGGCTTTTTGCTTGGTCTCTTCAAGCGCGACCTCGAAGGTTCGGACCAGAGGGGTTCGATCAGGTAGCCTGATCTACGTCGTTAGCGACGGATTCGAGATCCTGACCGGCGCCGCGGACGGTGTTGCATGCGGCAGAAGTCAGGGTCATCGCAGCCAGGGCCGCTGCGATAAGGGTCTTGCGGACAGTCATGTTCGATCTCCTCGCACGTGATGCGCGTATGAGAGGCTAACGATCAAGGAACGCTCGGGTTCCTGCTAGAGCGTGGCAGGCGGCCTGACTTTCTTGCGGACGAGGTTTTCCCGCCATGCAATGATCAGACCGGCCGCGACCACCAATGGCGCGCCTAGCCAGGTCGTTGTCGACGGAAGTGCCTCGAACAAGGCGTATCCAAGCAGGGTCGCCCATAGCAGGCCCGAATAATCCATCACGATGACGCTCGCGACACTTCCGTAGCGCAAGGCTGCCGTGAGCAGGAATTGTCCGAGCAGACCGACGAGGCCGGCTCCGATCAGTATGGCCCATTGCTCCACTGTCTTTTCGGTCCAGAAGAACGGCAGCGCACCGCCGAGGATGGGAAGCGAGAGGAGCGAGAAATAGAACACGATTACAAGCGGTTGCTCCGTCCGCGATAGGTCGCGGATCAGGATCGAGATAAGCGCAATCATGAATGCAGCACCCAAGGCGACCGCTGCGCCGAGAACCGGGATATGTCCGTCGCCGGGTTGGGTGATTATGATCACACCGCCAAATCCGAGGGCAACAGCACTCCAGCGCCAGATCCCTATGTGTTCGTGAAGGATCAGCGCCGACAGGATCACGGCCCAGATCGCGGAGGTAAAGTTGAAGGTCGTTGCCTCCGCCAGCGGAAGCAATGTCACGGCACCGAAGTTCAGGACCATGCCCATCAGGCCGATCACCGCACGTTTCCCGTGCTGGCGCAGGCGATCGGTCTTGAGATCGGCCATCCGGCCCTGGCTCCAGAAGAACAACAGGACCAGCGGGACAGTGGGGAGTTGCCTCCAGAATAGGATTTCGGGGAGGGCGATCCCGCTCTCGCTGCCGAGCTTCACCAAAGCCACGAGCAAGGCGAGGCTTGCAGCGGCGGCCAATCGCAAAAGGAGAGCAAACAAAGGGCGCTGGTCGGGAGGCGACGCGTTCATAACGGCATCGCTCGTCCGATTTGATGCAGGTATTTGGGGATTGCGATAAGCGCCATCGAGACCCATGTGAGCCGACCGATGAACTTCTACCAGTCCATTTTGTTCGCCAGCGATGCAGAAATTCTTGCCCTGTGGGGGGCAGGCTTCATCGCGCTTTCGATTGTGGCGCTGATCGGTGACCGGCGTCGGTCGAAGCGGAGTGACATCAACAAGGTCAGCCTGGTGCCGTGGACCAGCCTGTTCATGGCGAGCATGATTATCGGCGGGGGACTTATCGCCCTGTCGCTTCCGAAGTTACTCGCCAACTAGAAGCCGGCGTCAGCGCGAAGTTTTAGAGGCAGGCTTCCAGATAGGCCTGGTCGAAACCGAACTGGCGTGCCTTTTCCAGCGTGTAGGGGCGCAGGCCCTGGCTGCGGAATTCGCCCAGGATCTTGCCGTCTTCGCTCTCGTCGAGATACTCGAACTTGAAAAGCTCCTGCGTCACGATCACGTCGCCTTCCATCCCGATCACCTCGGTGATGTTGGTGGTACGGCGAGAACCATCGCGCAGACGCTTCACCTGGACGATCAAGTCGACCGATTCCGCGATCTGGCGCGAGATGGCTTCCTTCGGAATCTTGATGTCGCCCATCAGGATCATGTTTTCCATACGGCCAAGACACTCGCGAGGAGAGTTGGCGTGGAGCGTACACATTGAACCATCGTGGCCGGTGTTCATGGCGGCGAGAAGGTCGAAACATTCCGCGCCACGAATTTCGCCCAGGATGATTCGGTCAGGACGCATACGCAGGGCGTTCTTCACAAGGTCACCGATGGTGATGGCACCTTGCCCTTCGAGGTTCGGCGGACGCGTTTCGAGCGGCAGCCAGTGGGGCTGCTGCAGACGAAGTTCGGCCGCGTCTTCGATAGTCAGCACGCGCTCGCCCGGGTCGATCATCTTCGAAAGGGCGTTGAGCATGGTCGTCTTACCCGAACCCGTACCGCCCGAGATAACGATGTTCATGCGGCAGGCGCCGGCAATCTTGAGGGCGGTCGCCATCTTCTCGCTCATGGAACCGAATTCCTTGAGCATGTCGATGGTGATCGGTTTCTCGGAGAACTTACGAATCGAGATCGCCGTGCCCTTGAGGCTGAGCGGCGGGACGATGACGTTCACACGGCTGCCGTCCTTGAGACGGGCGTCGGCCAGCGGTGTGGTCTGGTCGACGCGGCGGCCGACCTGGTTCACGATGCGCTGCGCGATCTGGAACAGGTGCTGCTCGTCGCGGAAACGGATCGGGGCAATGATCAGCTTGCCCTTCTTTTCGATGTAGGTCTGGTCCGGGCCGTTGACCATGATGTCGGACACGTCGGGATCGTTCAGCAGCTCTTCGAGCGGACCGAAGCCCAACAGCTCATCGATCAGGACCTTTTCGAGTGCAAACTGTTCGCGGCGGTTGAGCGTGACCTTCAGTTCGGCCAGCACTTCCATGATGATCGGACGGAATTCTTCCGACAGCTCTTCTTTCGAAAGGCTGGCGGCGGCTTCCGGATCGACGCGTTCGAGCAGGCGCGGCAGTACCTGTTCCTTGATCTTGTGGACGCTGGCTTCGAAACCACCGATTTCGGTGTTTTCGTGTGTCGCGTTCATGCGCTCCGACAGGCGCGCCATTGCATCTTCGGTGCCCTTGCCGCCCGAGCTGGGCGCGGGGGAGGGTGCTGGGACCTGCTGGTCGTCCGGCAGCGGCGGGAATTGTTCTCCGCCTGCGTTCGGGTTGGCAGCCTGCTGGCCACCACCGGCGCCGCCCTTCATCGGGCGAGCCACACCAAAGGACGGACGCGCCCCGGGCTGCATGCCCCCGGGTCCGTTCTTCCTTCCGAATGCCGTCATTCCAAGCCCCCTAGGCGTCAACTGTCTCACTTCGGCAATCGCCGTCATATGACGAAGATCACCTCACGAAGATTGGTGAATAAAGAGGAAACCTTATTTTTTTCCTAAGGATCGCCTCGTCCCTTCCAGCTATCGGCGGATTGCCGGTTTGCAGCGCGGTACAGCGTAGGAAACTAGCTGGAAAAGATGAATTTTCAGCGCATGCTGGACGCGATTGACGGAGCGTTTAAGGAAGGACCGATGCACGTCCTGTTCCTGACTTCGACCTTGCCCCGTTTCGAAGGGGACATGCAGGCAAATTTCGTCCGCGAGCAGGCCGATGCATGGCTTGCGGCAAGGCCTGGCGACAGCCTCACGATCCTTGCTCCGCACGACCTGGCGGCACCCCGTTTCGAGCAGCATGGGCGCCTTTCGATTGAGCGCTTTTCCTATTTCAGGCCGGCGAAGTGGCAGGGCCTCGCCTACCCGGCTATCCTGCCAAACCTTAGGCGGAACCCGCTGCTGGCAGCGCAGATCGCGCCATTCCTGCTGTCGCAATACATGCATGCAAAGCGATTGATCGAGGAGCGCGCAATCGACCTGGTCTATGCGCATTGGGTCATGCCGCAGGGGCTTGTTGCGCATCGGCTGAAGCGCAAACTTGGCATTCCGTATATCCTGCAAACCCATTCGAGCGACCTTGCCGTGTTCGATAGGCTTGGCGGATTGGGCAGGGCAACCGCACGGGCGATCCTGCGCGATGCGAAACGGTTCTTCTGCGTCAATTCCGGCCAGCTCGACCTTGCGCTTGGTTACCTTGGGGCGGCTGAGGGTGATGCGTTTCGCGCCAAGTCGGCCGTGCTTCCGATGGGCGTTGCCAAACTGGTCGAAACAATCCCAACCGAACAGTCGATCGATATCGGCACGATGGGCCGACTGTCGCGCAAGAAGGGGCTCAATTATCTCATCGAGGCAGCGGAGATGCTGGCTTCTCGAGGTGCCAAACCTTCGATTGCAATCGCTGGGGATGGCGAAGATGGAGCCGCGCTGCGCAAGATGGTCGCACAGTCGGATGTTAGCTTTCCGGGGTTCTTGGTCGGCGAGAAGAAGGACGCTTTTCTGGCCTCGTGCGCGCGCTTCGCATTTCCGGCCAGGGCGGCTGGCGGTGACGTCGAGGGACTGCCTGTCGCCTTGCTCGAAGCATTGATGCGCGGTCAGCCGGTCCTTGCCTCGCGCGACACGAATATCGAGCTGCTACCCGAATGGGAGAGCATCAAGGGCGACATCGTCTTTGTCGAGGATCCTGCGGATGTCGGCGCGCTGGCAGCAGGGCTTGAAACACTGATGTCACGCCAGCCCGGCTCAGCCGGTCGCTCTGCACAAATCCTGTCGCGCTATCGCTGGGAAAAGCTGATCGAGGAGTATCTTGCGCCGATCGAAGCGGCAATGGATCACTAGGTTCACTCGCCAAGGCGTGCCGCAAGATCGGCAATCATTTCCTGTTTCGAAGCGCGGATCTTGTCGCAGCTTTGCGCCACTGCCTGCCAGAATGGCCCGGCATCCTGCGACAATTCACGGACCTGGGCTGCGACGAGTTCCGGATCGAAGTCGCGCGCATCGTGAACCCATCGGGCAAGGCCAAGGTCTTCATAGGCGCCCCATCCCTTGCGTTCATAGGCGAGATGGATCGTCGGTCGTCCCGCCAGCAAGGCAGCGATCGCGCCGTGAAGCCGTACCGAAACCACCGGGCCCGTCGGTTCCTGCAGAACCTGCGCCAGCGACCCGGCATCGTGCCATCCGTGTCGGTGGTAGAAGGCGCGGTCGCTGCGAGGGCCGGCAACGTCGGCCTGCACCGCCCAGCAGGCATCGCCGAGAGAGTTCGACAGCTTGCCCAGACGTTCGACATAGTCACCTGCTCTTGGCAGGTCCCTGCCGACGAGGACCGGGCGGCCATCTGACGGGGAAGCCTCGATCCCGGAAAACCGCTCTGCTAGTTCCATGACTGCGAGATCCGGGCAGCGGCGCGTGTTGGAAAAGCCGAGCTCGCGCTCGGTCTCGTCGTCGCGAACCCAGATCCTGTCAATCTTCGCCAGGGCCGGCAGAGCGAGAGCCTTGGCCACTCCGTGGAGAGGGCCGATGCTCTGCGGCAAGTAGATCGTTGGGCCCGGATGGCCCGCTGCGGCACGCAATTGCGCGAGGTGATTGAGCAGCACGCCGGCCTGACGTGTCGGGCTATCGGCAACGAGATAGCCACCACCCACTGCGACGAGTGCATGCGATTTCTTCAGGCGGTCTCTCAAGCTGTCCACACCCGCAAGGCTGGCAGCAAGCGTACCGGCGGCCTTGGCAAGCTTGATCGTCGGCCTGGCTGTCGGCTCCCCCGGCGCGCGGTGCACCTTGTCCAGCTCGGGAAAGCTTTCCGGGTCGAGCGCGAGCACTTCGATCCGGTGGCGCTTCACTCCGGCGGCGGCCAGAGCATCAAGCGTTAGGTCGACCAGCAGGCCGTCGCCCGCATTGTGCCGGCTGAAAGCATGCAGAACCGTAATCGGTCTCGTTTCGCCAGACACTTTACAATCCCGCTGTTTTTGCCTGGCGCATTGCGTGGAGCGAAAACAGCCCTGCGGCAATGGCGTTGACAGCCAATCCCAACAACCTGCTGAGAGCAACGGCGAGAAATGCGCCGGCAGGTGCGACATTGGCAGGCGCCGCTACGATTGCGGCAAGGCCTTCCGAAACACCCAGTCCGGACGGAACGATGGCCGAGGCGGTCCCGGCAATGATCGCGAAAGTGAAGGCCAGTGTGTCGGACCAGGCGATAGCCAGACCAATCGTGGCAAAGGCAAGCCCAACCCGCACGGCCATCAGGCCCAGTCCAAGGATTCGCAGGGCGAGAGCCGCCATCGCGATAGCAAATCCGAACCGGGCTGCGATCCAGCCTGTGATGAAGAGGGTCGCCATCGCCGAAATCACTGCGACAGGAAGTGCGGCGGGACTGGCTGTCTGAAGCGACAGAGCGGCACCTACGGCAGCGCAAGCGATCCATAGCAAGCCGAAGCCGACGACCAATTCGACGCTGTGCGACAACTTGCTGCCCGATCTGACGAGCGCGTGCGAGCGCACGATGGCGCCCCCAGGAATTGGCAGCAATTCCGCTAGCGAAGCAAAGACGTTGGTGCGCAAGGAATCGGCGAAGGTCATGGCGGTGCCGGCCGCCCGTGCCATCAGCATGAGGTTGACGGCACTATAGGCGAGAGTGGCCGGTATGATGGCGACTATCAGGATCACGAGAGGTCCGATCGCGATATCGCCTGGGGCTAGATCGAGAGAAGCGATCGACCATATCGCACCGCCCAGGAAGAAGATTGCGGCTATGGCCAGGACAGGCGTCCGCCAGCGCCTCTGGAACGCGCGCAATTTCCCCGTCAGCGACACGGGTTCCGTTCCGGCCTTGTCGACTGGCGGTTTGAACAGGGCCGGTTCGGCGTTCAAAACAGCGTCCAGTATTCTTCGGGGAAGGGGCGCGAAGGCGCCTTGGTCCCGGCTCCCCAGAGTAGCCTCGCTTCCGTTCCGTCCCTGTTTTCGAGCTTCACGTCGCCGCGGTCCAGTTGCACCAGATCGCCGTCGGTGTGACCAACGCCGTCGATAAGCACATTGCCTTCGACAGTGTAGGTCCCGGGGACCAGCACGTTCCACGTCAACTGATCGCCCGCGGACACGATTTTGCCAGCCACGAAGACATCGCCCCAGAGCGGGATGTATGTATTGCGCAGCGCGGCGGCATCATCAGGGTGGAAGGTGATGGCGTCGTCCCCGTCGAACAGGCCGGTGAACAGGGTGTCATTGGCCAGAAGCAGCGGGACGGGCTTCGTTTGCATGGCTTCCAGCATCGCGGGGCGTCCGGAAGCGAGGTAACGCTCAATGCCCCACGGCGTGCGGAATGTGTTCGACTTGCTGAAGGTCGAGACCATCGAACAGCAATCGAAATAGGAAACCGGCTCTGGGAAAATCTCGTGCACGCCGCCGATGACTTCCTGCTGTGCACCAGTCATGCCGCGTTCGTCGACGATCCAGACCGCCGCTGCGTTGAGAGCGATGATCGCTGCCACTGCTGCTGCACCGTAACGCTTGGTCAGAACCGGCATCGAAAGGGCACATGCCATCGCGACCGGCGGAAGGATGAAGGTATAAAGATAGGGCGCGCTGTTGTGGTAAAAGAACGGTGTCAGGATCGGGAAGAACAGGCCCGCTATCGCAAGGCGCCTTGTCCAGTGGGCGTCGATCTTCGCCAGCCTGAACGGGACAAGCACTATTCCTATCGCAAGGATGATGGCGGTCAGCGCGCCTTTCACCATGAAGATCAGGTAGGGCGTGTTGAAGAATCCGAACATCTTCGCAATCGAAGAACTGGCAATGTCCTGCGCCGCGGCATTCGCCTGGTCCGGATCGGCGCCCATCGAATGAAAGGCATAAAGGCTCGCAAAGCTCGCAGCGGCAGCGAAAACAGAGGCGGCAACACGAACGACGTAGCCCTTGTCCCAGCCACGTTCATGCCATTGCATCACGCCCACAGCCGCAAAGGCGGGCAGCCACAGAACGACCTTGATCGTCACCATCGCGGCCAATCCGCACAGAGCCCCCATCGCGAGGGCGTGGAACCAATTCATCTGTGACCTTGCGAGAACGAGCAGGGCGAGTGAAAGCAGGGCCGCAGCCATCGGATCGACCCGAAACGAAGTGCCGTGCTGAAGTACCAGTCCGGCACCGAGATAGGCTGCGCTACACAGCGCCGCGTTCTGCTTGTCAGTGAATTTCGATGCCACACCGTAGATCGACGCACCGATCGCGCCGAGGCTTGCGAGCATGAATAGCCGCGCCACGATGATGTGATCAACCTCGTCACCCGGCAGGGCAGCGATCCAGACGAACAGGCGGGTGTGGATTGTCTGCAGCGGCTTCAGGAACTCGCCCCGCGCCAGCATTTCCACCTGGCCGTAGAAGAAGAATTCGTCCCAATTGATCGCCCGGCCGAACGCCATCGAAAGGTGCATCCCGGCGAGCATCGCGAACAGGGCAAGCGTGAGCGGGCGGCTCAGCGAGCGTGAAAAGAATGCGCTGCCATTGTTCTGAGGGGTAACGGCCAAGATCGGGGCGCTCGCCATGGCGCCTATCCAGCTTTGCGGACCGGCTCTGCTTGCGCGGGCACTTCTGCAGGGCCCTCTCTGCGCAATCCGGCGACCTCGTCACGCAGCTGGCGGATTTCGAGCAGGCTCGTTTCGACCAGTTTCCTGTTCGAGGCGACGAGATCCGCAAGCACTCCAAGCAGGCAAAGGAGCACACCGATCACCATCAGCGATCCGCCGATGACGAGCGACTGGATGTGACCCGATCCGTCCCCTTGAAGGACGAACCACACGAAGCGCAGCATCGGAATGACACCGATCGTGCCGACGACGAGGCCGGAGCCGACGAATGCCCGCAGCGGGTTATACGTCGTATAGGCGCGCGCCATGGTGACGCCGGTGTTCATGATGAAGCGCGGGATCGATTTGAACAGGCGCGAGGGACGTTCTGTCGCGTGGGTCCGCACCGGCACGCTGGTAATGGCCAGACGCTTGCGACCGGCCTGGATCAGCATGTCTGTGGTGTAGCTGAATTCGGTCGTGATCGTCATGCGCTGGGCTGCATCGCGGCTGATGGCGCGAAAGCCACTCACCGCATCGCCGATATCCGCGCGCGAAAGGCGCCGAACGACATAGCTGCCGAGCCGCTGCAGGCGGCGCTTGAACGGGCCGAAATGGGCATTGTCGGCCACGCCGCGGTCGCCGATGACGATATCCGCCTCGCCTGCGAGGAGGGGTTGGACGAGAAGGGCGATGTCGGCCCCTTCGTATTGGCCATCGGCATCGGTGTTGACGATGATGTCCGCACCAGATGCCAGCGCCTTGCGGACGCCGTCCTGGAATGCTGACGCCAGACCCTGGTTGCGGCGATGGCGCACCACGTGATGCACGCCCCAACGGCGCGCAACCCCGACTGTGTCGTCGGTGCTACCGTCGTCGATGATGAGGATTTCGATCGTGTCGATCCCGTCGATCTGGCGCGGCAGGCGCGACAGCGTTTCGGGCAGGGATTCTGCCTCGTTCAGACATGGGATCTGGATGATCAGTTTCGTCATGAAATTTCAGTTGCCCCCGGCTTGTGGAGGCCGTTCTGGGGCAAGGCCCTTTAAGGAATGGTAAACCATGGAAACCAAGGCTTGCCTTTGACTTGCATCTGCGGGAGGGGCTGCCGGGCTAAGAATTCGCCAGGGGAGACGGGGTGCAACACGACGAACGGGCCGGCATGCTTTACGCGCTGGCCGGATTTTCCATTCTTTCCGTGGGCGATGCGGTGGTGAAATCCATGGCGGGCGACTGGCCGGTCACGGCTGTCGCCGCACTTCGCTTTGCAATTGGTGCGATTGTGCTTTCTGCGCTGCTGGTGGTTCGCCAGGGGCCGCGTTCCCTGATGCCCGATCACCCGTGGTTGCAGATCGGCAGGGGCATCTGCCTCGCCTTCTCCTCGCTCGCGTTCTTTGCCGCGATTTTCATCATGCCGCTGGCAGAAACTATGGCGATCACTTTCGTCTCGCCGGTGCTGACTGCGCTGCTGAGCGGTCCTTTGCTGGGCGAGCGGGTGCGCCCGGCGGTGTGGTTCGCCTCGCTTGCTGCGCTGGGTGGCGTATCGATCATCCTGCGGCCCAATCTCGCTGAGGTCGGCTGGCCTGCAGTCCTCCCGCTGATTGCGGCTATATTCTTCTCGCTGATGATCATTCTCAACCGTGCATCTGCCGGCAAGGGCAGCGCCTTGTCGATGCAGGCATATATCGCGGTTGTTTCGGCGCCGATCCTGATCGTCGCGGCTTTCGGAGCCGATTGGGCCGGTATTGACGGTTTTGAAATCGGCATGCCGGATTGGAGCGTTGTCATCCGCTGCGCTATCGTTGCGGCGACCGCTTCGACGGCGCACTGGCTGACCTACATCGGCACGACGAAGGCCGGTGCAGCGCAAATCGCACCTGCGAGCTATGTCCAGATACTGGTTGCCAGCGTGCTCGGCTGGTTGTTCTTCGACGATGTGCCCGACATTCTTACCGTCGTGGGTGCAGCGATCATCATCGGGGCAGGGCTGTATCTCTGGCGAGACAGCCGAAAAACGGCGTCGCCTGCGACTAGCGTTTGAAGTGCGGGCAATTCCCGTTACAGCACACGCTTCGTTCATCATCGAGCGCCTAGGGGCGCGCCACTTCCAACTCGCAAACGGATAGAAACATGTGCGGAATTATCGGCATCGTCGGCAATGATATGGTCGCAGACCGGCTGGTCGATGGCCTCAAGCGGATGGAATACCGCGGCTACGACAGTTCCGGCATCTGCGTCGTCCATGATGGGCAACTGGTGCGTCGCCGCGCCGAGGGAAAGCTTGCCAACCTCGTCGATGTCCTGAAGGCCCAGCCGGCAGACGGTTCGATCGGTATCGCACATACCCGTTGGGCAACGCACGGGGCACCGACCGCCAACAATGCCCACCCGCATGCGACGGGCGAAGTCGCTCTCGTACACAACGGGATCATCGAAAATTTCAAGAGCCTGCGCGATGAACTCACCGCCGCCGGCCGCACGCTCGATAGCGAAACCGATACCGAAGTCGTCGCCCACCTCGTTTCCCGCGAGATCGAGAACGGAGCCTCGCCCGAAGACACGATGAAGACCGTTCTTCCGCGCCTTCGCGGGGCATTCGCGCTCGCCATTGCCTTCCGCCAGCATCCCGACATGCTGATCGGTGCACGGCTCGGTTCGCCGCTTGTGATCGGTTACGGCGAAGGCGAGATGTATCTCGGCTCCGATGCTCTAGCGCTGGCTCCGCTGACGCAGCGCATTTCCTATCTCGAGGAAGGCGACTGGGTCGTCGTGACCAAGGATGGTGCACGGATTTACGATGCCGACAACAATGCCGTCGAGCGGGACGTCGTCACATCGGGTGCATCGGCCGCAGCGGTAGAGAAGGGCAATTATCGCCACTTCATGCAGAAAGAGATTTTCGAGCAGCCGACGGTCGTCGCGCAGACGCTCGGTTCCTATCTGCGCCAGGCGGACAACTCGGTTGCACTGCCGCAGATCGATTTCGATCTTTCGGCGATCAATCGCATCACCATCGTCGCGTGCGGCACTTCCTATTACGCCGGGATGGTGGCGAAATACTGGTTCGAGCAATTCGCCCGCGTACCGGTCGATATCGATGTAGCCAGCGAGTTCCGCTACCGCGAACCAGTGCTCGAGGACGGCGGCTTGTCGCTCTTCATCTCGCAGAGCGGCGAGACTGCAGATACACTCGCAGCCCTGCGCCACTGCAAGGAAGCGGGGCAGACGATCGGCGTGGTGGTGAATGTGCCGACAAGTTCGATGGCGCGCGAAGCAGACCTGCTCCTCCCGACGCATGCCGGACCGGAGATTGGTGTTGCATCGACCAAGGCCTTCACCTGCCAGCTCGCCGTGCTGGCAGCCCTGGCAGCGCACATGGCGGTCAAGAAAGGCCGCATGAGCCGCGAGGAAGAACAGGAAGTCGTGCGACACCTTCTCGAAGCGCCCGCATGTCTCAATTCCGCGCTCGACCATGATGACGATATCGCCTCGATGGCGCACCTGATCGCGCCTGCCCGCGATGTCCTCTACCTGGGGCGCGGACCTGACTATCCGCTCGCGCTCGAGGGTGCACTCAAGCTCAAGGAAATCAGCTACATTCACGCTGAGGGTTATGCCTCTGGCGAGATGAAGCATGGCCCGATCGCCCTGATTGACGAAGATGTTCCGGTAATCGTCCTCGCGCCCTCGGGACCGCTATTCGAGAAGACGGTCTCCAACATGCAGGAAGTTCGCGCCCGCGGTGGCAAGGTCGTCCTGATTTCGGACGAGGAAGGCCTCGAGGAAGCGGGCGAGGATTGCATCGCGACGATCCAGATGCCCAAGGTGCATCCGCTGATCGCTCCGCTGGTCTATGCAGTGCCGGTGCAATTGCTCGCCTATCACGTCGCCTGCGTTAAGGGGACGGACGTCGACCAGCCGCGCAATCTCGCAAAATCCGTTACCGTCGAGTGACACCCTGTGTGGCGTGACAACTCGCAGACAGGCTGATTTGCGTAAATTTTTCTGCGAAATTTCGCAGACAGGGTCCTGTTAGAGCGAAATTTACCACAGTTGAGCGGCTTGGTTTACTGCCGGATAACCTTTCGCACCTAATTGCGAAGGCGTGAGTGGACCTGCAGCCTCGTCAAAACCCGCACGGGAATTGATGCCTATCAAGGCAATACTCGGACTATCGGACAGTGCCGATACCGACTGGACGCGCCTGCGTGGCCTGCAATTGTCGACAGTCGGCCACCATGCGCGCATTCGCATGGCTGCTCACCTGATCCTCGGCTTGATTACGGTCTGGACCTTTCAGGGCAGCTTCAACATCGTCGGCTTGCTGATGTGGTTTACAGCGCTCGCATCGCTGCACATTCGCGGAGGGCTGGCGGACCAGAAGCTGGTCCATGCAGAACGCAAGCGGATGTCCAACCGCGAATTCCAGCGCCACCTGGTGACCCCGGTGGGTTCGGGCGTCATCTGGGCGGCGGCGATCCTCGTCTTCGCACCATTTGCCGAACTGGCCCAGCAAGTGACGCTGTGGAGCGCTGTCGCCGTCCTCATCGCGGCATCGATCCTGTTCTATTCCGCTGCTCCGATGGGCCTGTTCGTTTTTGCCCTGATCACCGGAACGGCATCTGCCATCAGCTTCCTGCTGCAAGGTCATTTCGAGATGGTCCTGCTTGTCGCCGCCATGGTGGCGACCGCGCTTGCCGGATCGGTCGAGATCGCGCGCACTTCTCTCGCCTCGCGCATTTCCGAAGGGCGTGTGAGCGAAAAGGACGAAGTCGTATCGATGCTCCTGCGCGAGTTCGAAGAGAACGAGGCCGACTGGCTGTGGCAGATCGACACGTCGCGCCGTGTCCGCTCGGTTTCGCCGCGCTTCGCTTATGCACTCGGGCGCCAGCAGGACGAAGCCGAAGGCCGTCCGCTGTTCGACCTGATCGGCGGCAAGAACCTCGAGCCTGCAGAGATGCACCCCAGCATGCACGAGCTTATCGACTACATGAAACAGCAGGAGAACTTCTCCAACCTGCTGGTTCGCGTTCAGATCCGTGGCGAGCGTCGCTGGTGGGAGCTTTCCGGCACACCCATTCGTGACAAGCACGGCAATTTCTCGGGTTTCCGGGGCGTCGGTTCGGACGTTACCGAGCAGCGCGAATCTTCCGAAAAGATCGCATACCTTGCCCGTTTCGATACGCTGACTTCGCTGCCTAATCGCATGCAGGTGAATGAATCGCTGGGCGAGGCGCTGATCCACGCAGACCAGTGGAAGAGCAGTTGCGCCTTCCTCATGATCGACCTCGACCGGTTCAAGGCGGTCAACGATTCGCTTGGCCACCAGGTCGGCGACAAGCTTCTGGCGCAGGTGTCGCAGCGGCTTCAGTCGCTGATGGGCGACGGCCAGCTTTGCGGCCGCCTCGGCGGAGACGAATTCGCGGTCGTCATCCGCGATGCCTCGAACCGCAAGGTTGTGTCGGAGGTGGCGAACAAGATCATTACCCTGCTTTCCAAACCTTACCGCGTCGATGACCAGACCCTGCACGTGGGTGCCAGCGTCGGTTCGGCCATTGGACCGCGCGATGGCGCCACTGTCGAAGAACTGATGCGAAATGCCGACCTCGCGCTCTACAAGGCGAAGGACAACGGCCGCGGCGGGCACTTCGGCTATGTTCCCAGCCTTCACGCATCGGCCGAGGAACGTCGCCAACTGGAACTGTCGCTGCGTGAAGCCCTGGACCGCGAGGAGCTGACCCTGCAGTTCCAGCCTGTCGTCAGTTCGAAGGATGGCAGCATCGTCAGCTTCGAAGCACTGAGCCGGTGGAACAGCCAGGAGCACGGCTTCGTCAGTCCCGGGAAGTTCATCCCGATCGCAGAAGACACGCGCCTGATCGTGCCGATTGGCAAATGGGTCATGCGCGAAGCGTGCGAGGAAGCCCGCAACTGGCCAGAGCACGTCAAGGTCAACGTCAACGTGTCGCCCGAACAATTGCTGGAAGATAACTTCGCCGACGAAGTGGTCGATTGCCTTGCTGCGACCGGCCTACGCCCTGAGCGGCTGGAGATCGAGGTTACGGAAAGCATCTTCCTGCGCGATGCGAGCATTGCACGCGCAGCGCTGGAACAGGTGCTCGCGCTCGGCTGCCAGGTCGCGCTCGACGATTTCGGCACCGGCTACTCGTCGCTCGGCTACATCCGCAAGCTGCGATTCTCGACGATCAAGGTCGATCGCACTTTCGTGAAGGGCGCAGCGCAGCACAATGCGGAAAGCCTTGCGATTATCCGCGCGGTGGTCGCGATGGCGCAGAGCCTCGACATGACGACGACCGCAGAGGGTGCCGAGACGACCGAAGAGGTCGAACTGATCCGCCGCCTTGGCTGCGACAAGATCCAGGGGTTCTATTTCGGCAGGCCGATGACTGCCGCCGATGCACGGCGCCTGTTCCGCACTCGCGAGGAACTCAAGCGCGCCTGACCTGGCGCATGGCCGAAGCGATCAGGCTTCGATCAAAGCCTTGAACGCGCCGTCGAAAAGCTTCGCACCGTCGCTGCTTCCCAGCACGTCTTCGATCGCGCGTTCGGGGTGCGGCATCATGCCGAGCACATTTCCGGCGGCATTCAGCACACCGGCAATGTCCCGCCGCGAACCGTTGCAAGGTTCAAGGTAGCGGAACGCCACGCGGCCATCGCCTTCCAACCGATCGAGCGTTTGATCGTCGGCATAGTAATTGCCGTCATGATGAGCGACCGGGATCTGGATCGTCTCGCCCGCCTCGTATCCACGAGTGAAAAGCGACTGGTTGTTTTCGACCTTGAGCGGGACGGTGCGGCAGATGAAATTCTGGCTGGCATTGCGCATCAATGCGCCGGGCAGGAGACCGGCTTCGGTCAGGACCTGAAATCCGTTGCAGACGCCCAGAACAGGTACGCCCTTGCCGGCGGCAGCTACTACGGACCGCATGATCGGACTGTTCGCCGCCATCGAACCCGAACGCAGGTAATCCCCGTAGGAAAATCCGCCGGGCAGGGCGATGAAGTCGAGATTGTCGGGCAGCTCCGCATCGCCGTGCCAAACGCGTATCGGGGCGGTGCCCGAAATCTTCTCGATTGCGACCGCCATGTCACGATCGCAGTTCGAACCGGGAAAGGTTATGACTGCGGCGCGGAAAGCCATCAGGCGGGCTCCCCTGCGGGCACTTTCTCGATCGCGTAGTCTTCGATCACCATATTGGCGAGAAGCTGGCGGCACATCTTGTCGACGTCTTCGTCGCTGGTGCCGTCGGCGAGATCCATCTCGATCATCCGGCCGATACGCACATCGTCGACGCCCGAAAAACCGAGTCCTTCGAGGGCATGGTGGACTGCACGGCCCTGCGGGTCGAGCACTCCGGGTTTGAGGCGGACCAGGATGCGGACTTTCATGATCGGTTCTCCGGCGCGAGAGGAGGGATATGGCCGGTGCCTATAGCGAAGCGGCGCTGCGGTGCAATCGCCCTGCGTGCATTCCCCACTGTCACCGAAGTGAAAGAATTGTAGCGGTTTTGCCACATGGCGTCACATATCGGCACTCCAAACCTGTGTTTTCGGCGTTTTCAGGCGGCGGAGGCTCGCAAAAAACGAGAAAAGCGCGCATGGGCGTGGGCCTCTCGTATCGTTCGCTGCCGCGCAGCGCATTCAAGGGCACAGCCATGAAAAACCGTCTCTCCATTTCGCGCCGGGCATTGCTTGGCACCTCGATTCTGTCTGCGACGCTGGCGCTGGGCGCTGCACCGGCGCTCGCTCAGGACGCCTCCACCGCAGAGGCCGCCGAAGAAGGCGCGCTCGACGCAATCATCGTCACGGCACAGCGCCGCGAACAGAACATCCAGGACGTTCCGATTTCGGTCACTGCGATCGATGACGAAGCGCTCGCCGCAATCAACAGCGGTGGCCAGGACATTCGCGCTCTTTCGGGCCGCGTACCCAGCCTGGTCGTCGAATCCTCATTCGGTCGTACGTTCCCGCGTTTCTATATCCGCGGCCTTGGCAACACCGATTTCGATTTCAACGCGTCGCAGCCGGTCAGCCTGGTCTATGATGATGTCGTACTCGAAAACCCGATCCTCAAGGGCTTCCCGGTCTTCGACCTCCAGCAGGTCGAAGTCCTGCGCGGTCCGCAAGGCACGCTGTTCGGTCGCAACACGCCGGCCGGCATCGTCAAGTTCGATTCGGTGAAGCCGAAGAACTACGCCGAAGGTTATGCGAAGCTCGCCTACGGCCGCTTCAACAACATCAACGGCGAAGCAGCGGTCAACATTCCGATGGGTGACCGTTTCGCCCTTCGCGTCTCGGGCCTGTACCAGCGCCAGGACGATTACGTCGACAATGTGCTGCCGACGGGCACCGAGAAGGACGCATTCGGCGGCTATGAAGACATGGCCTTCCGCCTTCAGGCCAAGGCTGATCCGACGGACAGCCTCGAAGTCCTGCTGACGGGCCAGTTCCGCAAGCTCGACGGTACCGCACGCCTGTTCCGCGCCAACAATTTCACCCGCGGCGAAGAAGGGCTCAACGCCAATTTCTCACGCGGTGAAGTTTCGACCGATGGCAAGAACGACCAGAGCCTCGACACACAGAACGCTTCGGCGCGCCTGACCTGGGACGTAGGCCCTGTCTCGCTGATCTCGGTTACCAGCTACTGGCACGGCACTTCGACTTCGGTCGGCGATGTCGACGGCGGCTACGGCTTTGCCGACTTCCCGCCATCGGGCCCGGGCTATATCCCGTTCACTGCCGAAACGCGGGACTCTGTCCCCGATCTCGACCAGTTCACCCAGGAATTCCGGATCGCGAGCAATGGCAGCGGCCCGATCAGCTACCAGGCCGGCTTCTTCTATTTCGACGAGCACCTGGAAATCCTGTCGGAGAACTATTCGACCCTGGGCGATCCGTTCAACGACGTTGGCGGCGTGAACATCGTCGTCAGCCAGGAACAGGACAGCAAGGCGTACGGCGCATTCGGATCTGTCACGGTCGATCTCAGCGAACAGCTGAGCGTGACCGGCGGCATCCGCTACAACGACGACGAGCGTGACTTCACGGTCGTCCGTTCGAAGGATACGCAGTTCCCCGGGTTCCTCCAGAACCCGCTCGGCACGGTGACCCGCAAGGTCAGCGACGACACGATCACGTGGGACGCAAGCGCGGTTTACGAAGCATCTTCGGACCTGAACCTCTACGCACGCGTCGCTCGCGGCTATCGTGCACCGAGCATCCAGGGCCGCATCCTGTTTCCGCCAGCGACCGCCACTCCGCTCGAAGACGGTGTCACCGTCGGCAAGTCGGAAACGATCACTTCGTATGAAGCGGGCTTGAAGTCGACGCTGCTCGATGGCCGCGCACGCTTCAACCTGAGCGGCTTCATCTACGACCTCAACGACGCGCAGCTCACCGCTGTCGGCGGCGAAGTCAACGCGAACCGCCTGATCAATGCCGACAACGTCCGCGGCTACGGTTTCGAAATGGATGCGGAAATCGCACCGGTCGACAACCTGCTGCTGACCGCCGGCCTGAGCTACAACCACACCGAAATCCAGGACAAGAACCTGACCACTGCCGCTTGCGGTGCGGTCCGTGTCGATACGTTCCCCGATGTTTCGCTGTGTACCGTACTTGATCCGGTGGTGGTCGATGCAGCGCCGTTCAGTGCCGCGATCGTCAGCATCGATGGCAACAGCCTGCCGCAGGCGCCGCGCTGGATCGCCAACTGGACCGCTCGTTACGGCGTTCCTGTGGGTGACGGCGAAGTCTATCTTTTCACCGACTGGGCCTATCGTTCGAAGATCAACTTCTTCCTCTATGAATCGGTTGAATTCCAGGACGCTCACCAGCTCGAAGGCGGCATTCGCGTAGGCTACAAGACCGACGCATTCGAACTGGCCGGCTTCGTTCGCAACATCACCAACGACACCTCGGCTGTCAGCGGTATCGACTTCAACAACCTGACGGCGATGGTCAACGAACCGCGCATCTGGGGCGTCGAAGCCGGTATTCGCTGGTAATCCCGAGGCTGAAAGCCGAATTCAGGCGGGGTCGGGCGCTCAGGCGTCCGGCCCCGTCGCCGTTTCGGGCAGGACAAGGACTTCGAACTCCTCGCCTTCGACCAGATAGCGTCGCGCCATTTCCTGCACGTCTTCTGCCGTGATCGAGCGCAGGATCGGTTCTGCTTGGAAATACCTGTCCAGCCGCTCGTTTTCGCTCTGGGCGTGGTCGGCAAGCGACATCCATCCGCCGAGCGATTTGAGCATGTTCGCATACCCTTCGAGCAGCGGCTCTCGGGCACGGTCGAGAAGATCGGCATCGACCGGCTTTTCACGGAGACTCGCAAGCGTCGCGCGGATGGCGGCGCGTGTTTCCTCCACCTCCGCAAGATCGACCGACGCGGCGAGGCTCATCACCCCGTAACCGGTATAGGTGCTGGACGGCGCGCTTCCGGTGGAAGGGGAGTAGGCCTTGCCCAGTTCCTCGCGCAATGTTTCCTGGAGCCGGATGCGCAGGACGCGTTCGAGCATTTCGAGCTTCATGACTTCCGCGAAATCGCTGTCGTCACGCGTCGGCCATGTCATGCGCACCAATGCCTGGTCTTCCTCGCCCGAATGGCGGATGACACGGGTGGAACGATCTGCGGTGAAGGTGCGGATGCGGGCTTCGGTACGCTCCTGAAAGGCATCTTCCCGTTGCGGCAAGGCGCCGAGCGTTTTGGCGACAGCCGCAATGGCAGCGTCCTCGTCGAAATCGCCAACCAGGGCGACCTCGATCGCGCCATTCGCCAGACGGTCGCCGATATCGCTGGCAAGCTTCGCAAAATCGAGCGCTTCGTATGCTGCCTGGTCCTGCACGGTGAAGCGCGGATCGCCATCGGAGAGTATGGATCCAACCGAGTTGGCATAGGCGGCTGCAGGCGTTGCATCGCGCTTTGCGAAGAATTCAGCGATGTTGCGGCGGTATCGCTCGATCGCTTCACCGCGATATCCGGGATCTGTCAAACCGGCGGTCACCAGTTGCATCTGCAGCAACAGGTCTTCGGGCGTCGTCCCGCCGCTGATCCTGAAACCGTCGGTCGATGCACCGATGGAGAGGCGCACGTCGTGCCCGGCGAGCACCGTTTCGAGTTCATCCTCGCTGTGCTTTCCGAGTCCGCCTGCAGACATCGAGGAGACAAGCGCGGTCTTGAGCGGATCGTCCGCGGTATTGAGCAAGGTACCGCCGTCCACGGTCACGCGGAAGCTGACGCGGTCCTTGCGAATGTCGGTCTGCTTCAGGTTGAGCATTACGCCATTCTCGAAGCGGATAAGCCGGAAGCCGAAGCGGTCGTCTCGCTCCTCGGAAACGACCACGCCCGGCGTTCCGAAATCGGTATAGGCAAAGGACTGGACCTGCTCCGCTGCCAATGGCTCGACCGGGGCGGCGGCTGCCGCTTGCCACGCGTGGCGCAGGGCCGCCTGGCCGCCTTCCGGTGCGGAACGACCGTGGTACCGGATCAGCGGGTTGTCGAGCGGGCTGCAATCGGCCTTGACTGCTGCCAGTGCCATCTCTGCCGTGATCGCATCCGCATAGGAATCGAAACGTTCGAGCGAGCTTTCCGGAGTGGCAGGGACGGTTCCATCATCGACGAGGTTCAGTGCCGTCCCGACCAGCGCGCCATTGGTGCGCGTGTCGCTGCTCTTGACCCCGTTCTCTATCGAATTGCGCAACCTTGCGACCTGTTCGCGCACCTCGTCTTCGGTAAAACCGAATTCGAGCGCGCGGCGCAATTCCAGCGTCGCTGCCTCCAACCCCTTCTGCCATTCTCCATCGGCGGTATCTATAACGAGATTGGTCATTCGGCCGTCCTCGAAAACATCGCCTACGCCGAATCCCGCACCCCTGAACGGTGCGTCGGCCTGCCGCGCGACCTTTTCGAGCCTGCGGTTGATGACGCCATATCCGATCTGGCGGACGAGGTTAGCCTGGCGCATGTCGGAGGTGTCGGGGCGTTCCTCCCACGGGCCAAAGCTGGTGACGGTCACCCGCTCCGACAGGGCAGGATCGACGTAGATATCGGTTTCGCCCTTGCGCGTGATGTCGATTGGCCCGGTCTCCGGCTCGACCGGATCGCCCGCGCCTTCCCAGTCGGCAAAGTGCGTGTTGATTGCGGCTTCCATGACAGCAACCGGGTAATCGCCGACGATGACCAGAACGGTGTTTTCAGGCACGTAGGTCCGTTCGTAAAATGCGCGAAGGCGGGCTGCGTCTGCCGTCTCAAGGACCTCGAGTGTTCCGATCGGCAGCCTGTCGACATAGCGGGCTCCAGGCGAAAGGAAGGCGAGCCGGTCCTCTGTCTCCGTGAGCGCGTAGTTCCTTCGATCGCGCCGTTCGGCCAGGATCACGCCTCGTTCGCGCTCGACAGCATCCTGGGCGATGGTTAACTCGCCTGCCGTTTCGCGCATCAGCATCAGCGCCGTATCCAGTAGCGCTTCGTCGTTTCGTGGCAGGTTGAGCTTGTAAACCGTGGTCTCGAAATTGGTCGACGCGTTGGTGTCCGCTCCGAACGCCAGGCCTTCGCGTTCCAGCAGCTTGACCATTTCGCCTTCGGGCACACGCTTCGATCCGTTGAAGGCCATGTGCTCGAGGAAATGCGCGAGCCCGCGTTCGTCGTCGCGTTCGTCGAGAGAACCCGAACCGATGTGCAACCTGACGAGAGCGGTGTCTTCCGGTGTGCTGTTCTGCCGGAGGATATAGCGCATGCCATTGGCAAGGCGTCCGAACGAATATCCCGGATCCACCGCAATGTCGGTCTGCTCGATTTCCCAGTCGGCGGGATTCCAGCCTGTGGTCGCTTCCTCACCTTCCTGTGCGGCAAGCGCAGTCGAACACAGCAGGAAGGCGGCAAAGGGCAGGGCAAATCGTGTCATGATCGATTGCTGCCTTAATGCGCAAGCAGTGACAATCGGATGAATGTGGTTTTCCGTCACATACCAATGGTTCTGGCCGTGACCGAACGCTAGAAGGCGCAGCATGGCAAGGGTCGACTTCGTCTACAATCCGGTATCGGGCAGTTTTCGCGAGCCCGTGATGCGTGGTTTCGTGACCGCGCTGGAAGAGGTCGGATTCGATGTAACGCCCATTCCGACAGAGGCGGAAGGTGTGCGTCTGTCAGGCAGCGCAGACCTGATTTGCGTCCACGGGGGCGACGGCACCTTGCGCGACACGGTCCAGTCGCTGGGCGACCGGGCCGGGGACACGCCGCTTTGCATAGCGCGTGCAGGCACGATCAACCTCGTTGCGAGGGAACTCGATTACCCGACCGATCCCAGGGCCTTCGCACGAAGGATCGCCGATGGTTTCGCCAAGGGAGCGGAAGGCTGGCTTCATTCCCCGCTTTATTCGCTGGGCAGTATGCCGATCGTATCCTGCCTCAGCATCGGGCCCGACAGTCACGCCGTTGCGCGTGTGTCCGGAGCGATGAAGAAGCGCATCGGCAGATACGCCTATGTCCTCGCCATGCTGCAACAGATGCGCGACTGGCCGCGCAATGTCATAACGATTAGCGGCGAGTTGAGCGATGGCACCGGCTTCGCATGCGAGGCAGAGGCCGTCATCGCATCGCACGGCGCATTGTACGCCGGGCCGTTCCGGTTGAGTCCGAAGGCAGCGCTGGGCGAAGATTCGATCGAACTGATCACGCTGCGACGGTCGACACGGCTGGGGATGCTCGCATTCAGCCTCGCTGCCATGCTGCGCATTTCCGTTGATCGGTTCGCTTTCGTCGAAATACGCAGCGTGCGCCGCGTCGTATTCGATCGCTGCGTCACGCCCGTGCAGGTGGATGGCGACCACATGCCCGAATGCTCATTTGCAATCGGGGCAAGCGGTCAAACCCTCAAATACGTGGTGTAGCCTTTATTTCTTCGGCTTGGGCGTGCCGCGCAGGCGGCCGCGATGGGCCGAAAGGTCGAAGACCTCGCCCGGAGCATTGTCGTCGCCTTGCAGCAGGCCGAGACGGCGCGCCACTTCCTGGTAGGCTTCGCTTTCGCCGCCAAGGTCGCGGCGGAACCGGTCCTTGTCCAGCTTCTCGCCCGTCTTCATGTCCCACAGGCGGCAGCCATCCGGGCTGATCTCGTCGGCCAGGATCACGCGGCTGTAATCGCCGTCATAGATGCGGCCGAATTCGAGCTTGAAGTCGATCAGTCGGATGTCGATCGCAGCGAACATGCCGCACATGAAGTCATTCACGCGGATCGCCATCGCGGCGATATCCTGCATTTCTTCGTTCGATGCCCAGTTGAAGCAGGCGATGTGCTCTTCCGCGATCAGCGGATCGCCGAGCGCATCGTCCTTGTAGTAATACTCGATCAGCGTGTGCGGCAGGGGCTCGCCTTCCTCGATGCCGAGACGTTTGGAGATCGAGCCGGCAGCCACATTGCGGACAACGACTTCGATCGGGATGATTTCGCACTGGCGAACCAGCTGTTCGCGCATGTTGAGGCGGCGGATGAAGTGCGTCGGAATCCCGATGTGGGCGAGGCGGGTGAAGACGTGTTCGCTGATGCGATTGTTGATCACGCCCTTGCCGTTGATCGTGCCCTTCTTTTGCGCGTTGAAGGCGGTCGCATCATCCTTGAAATACTGGATGATCGTGCCCGGTTCGGGGCCTTCGTAAAGGATCTTGGCTTTGCCTTCGTAGATCTGGCGCCGACGCGACATGCGGGAGTTCCTGTCAGAAAAATGCTTTGCCCCGGCTGGGCGAAACCGGTGGAGTCGCGCGGGCCGGGGCGAGGCCTGAGCCTTTACCGATAAAGCGGTGCCAGCGCAATTGCAGCGTGCCGGGTCCGGTCAGGCAGCGTCGTTGGTCCCGATCTCCTTTTCCATCGCCGGCGCATTGTTGGCCTTCATCGTATCAATCAGCTTGCCCAGCGTCGCGCGTTGCACCAGCACGGAAAATAGAACCGCAGCGAAAGTTGCGGCTAGCAGCAGGTCGCGTGTCGGACCGGCGGGTAGCGAAAGCGCGAGCGCAATCGAGATCCCGCCGCGCAGTCCGCCCCACCACAAGACGCGTCCGGCGCCCTTGGTATCGAGGCGCGCAGCCGGGATGAGCTTCACAGCGCTCCCGACCGATATGGCACGCGCTGCTAGGGTGATGACGATTGCTGCGAACCCGAGCACGATGTGCGGGACACCCGGCACGACAGCGATCAATTCCAGACCGATCAGCAGGAAAAGGACCGAATTGAGCATTTCGTCGACCAGTTCCCAGAACTTGATCACGTAGTCGCGGGTGACGTCGCTCATCGCAAAGGTGACGCCGTGATTGCCGATCAGCAGCCCTGCGACCGCCATGGCCAGTGGGCCGGAAATATGCAGTTGCATGCAGAGGGCATAACCGCCCATGACGATGGCGAGCGTGATCAGAACCTCTAGCGCATATTCGTCCATGCTGGCGAGCGCGCGGTATCCGATCCAGCCGAAAACAAGTCCAACCAGAACGCCGCCTCCGGCCTCGAGAGCGAACAGTCGCGCCCCTTCGGCGAGGGAAAATTCGGCTCCGGTCAGTGCCGCTCCGAGCAGGATGACGAAGATCACGATGCCCACACCGTCGTTGAACAGGCTTTCTCCCGCAACCGCGCTCTGCAGCGATCCGGGCACGTTTTCTTCCTTGAGTACGCCGAGGACGCTGACCGGATCGGTGGGGGAAATCAGCGCTCCGAAAACGAAGTACCAGATCGGCGCGATGGGAAGGGCCAGCAGGCTGCCCACGCCCCAGGTCGCAAAGCCGATCAGGGCGGTCGAAAGGATGACGCCAACGGTGGAGAGCAGCAAGACGGGAAACCAGCTCTGCTTCAGCTTTTCGAGGTCGACATGCAGCGCCCCTGCAAACAGCAGGAAGCACAGCATCCCTTCGAGCAGGGTGTCGGTGAAATTCATCTGTTCGAGCAGCCGCCCCACCGTATCGTCGAGCGTGATGCCGGGGATGAACGCATTGGCGAGCATCAGGCCGATGGCGCCGATGGCGCCCATGACCGTCAGGCCGATGACATGCGGCAGCTTCAGGAAGTGGTGGTTGAACCAGCCCAGCAGGGCAGCCGCGACCACCAGGATGGAAGCGATGTCGAAAGCGGAAAGCGCGTTGCCGGCAGTGTCGTGCATTCACTTTCGTTAGCCGGTCGGGCGCAGCGAAACCAGCCGCAAGGCTTTACAAATAATCACAGGCTGGCATTCCTAGATTTCAATCTCGATTTGCAACGAAAGCCGTTCCCCATGCTCGATACATCCAAGCGTTTCGCCTATAACGAAGATCACGCCATGTTCCGCGACACCGTGCGCAAGGTGTTCGCGCAGCATCTCGAGCCGCATCTCGACGATCACGAAAAGAACGGCATCGTGCCGCGCGAAACCTGGAAAGCCGTCGGCGAAGCGGGCCTGCTTTGTCCGACCGTGAAGGAAGAAAACGGAGGTCTCGGCCTCGATTTCGGTTATTGCGCGATCGTTGGCGAGGAGCTCGCCTATCTCGGATCGGCCGCAGGTTTCACCCTGCAAAGCGACATCACGGCAAATTATTTCGAGCGCCTAGGCACAGAGGAACAGCGCCAGAAATACCTTCCCGGCATGGTGTCGGGTGACATCATCACTGCCATTGCGATGACCGAGCCGGGCGCAGGCAGCGACCTTCAGGGAATTCGCACGACCGCCAAGAGCGACGGCGACGATTTCATCATCAACGGTTCGAAAACCTACATCACCAACGGCCAGAATGCCGACTGCGTGATTGTGGTTGCCAAGACCGATCCGAGCATGGGTGCGAAAGGCACCAGCCTGATCCTGGTCGATGACGGCACCCCCGGCTTCGTTAAGGGGCGCAACCTCGACAAGATCGGCCAGCACGGTGCCGATACTTCGGAGCTGTTTTTCGAAGATGTGCGCGTTCCCAAATCGAACATCCTTGGCGGGGAAGGGCGCGGCTTCATCCACCTGATGGAAGAACTGCCGCAGGAACGCCTTGGCATCGCAGTGGGCGCTCAGGCGGCAGCCCAGCGCGCATTCGACGAAGCGGTCAACTTCACCAAGGAGCGCAAGGCATTCGGCCAGACGGTGTTCGAATTCCAGAACACCAAGTTCACGCTCGCAGACCTGAAAGCGGACCTTCAGGTCGGCTGGGCGCACCTCGACTGGGCGCTGCTGCGTCATTTCGACAAGGAACTGACGACGGACGAAGCCTCCGCTGCCAAGCTGTGGCATACCGACCTGCAATGGAAGGCGGTCGATACCGCGCTGCAGTTGCA
Source organism: Altererythrobacter epoxidivorans (assembly GCF_001281485.1). NCBI lineage: Bacteria > Pseudomonadati > Pseudomonadota > Alphaproteobacteria > Sphingomonadales > Erythrobacteraceae > Altererythrobacter > Altererythrobacter epoxidivorans. The sequence goes on along the minus strand of NZ_CP012669.1, from coordinate 1,662,222 downwards.
TGGCGGTGCAGGCTACATGAACGAATACGCCATCGCCCGGCTGTGGCGCGATGCGCGCGTCACGCGCATTTTTGGCGGCACGAACGAGATCATGAAAGAAGTGATCAGCCGTTCGATCTGAGGAGGAAACACCATGTCCGATCCGCTCGATTTCTCCCAGCAACGTGTACTCGTGGTCGGCGGGTCGAGCGGTATCGGCAATGGGATCGCGCATGGTTTTGCCCGGCGCGGGGCCGAAGTCCACGTCACCGGCACGCGCCATGACGAGGGCGACTATCTCGAGAACGAGGATAGCGACTTCACCGGCCTGAGCTATCACAGGCTCGACGTGACCGACCGGTCTGCACCAGATGCACTGGCCGCCGGAATCGGGGTCATGAACGTCGTGGTCCTGTGCCAAGGTGCCGTTCGATACGGACGGGAGGAATTCGAACGCGAAGGCTGGGATGCCGTCGTCGATGTGAATCTCAACTCCGTCATGGATTGTGCCCGCGCATTCTATCCCGGCCTGGCGGAGAAGGGCGGCTCTCTCATCATCGTCAGCTCTACCGGGGCGTTCCACGCGATGATCGGTAACCCGGCCTATGGGGCGAGCAAGGCAGGGGCAGCAAGCCTTGTCGGTTCGCTTGCCCAGGCCTGGGCGAAAGACGGGATCAGGGTGAACGGGATCGCACCGGGCTTCGTTGCCACCAAGATGACCCGCGTCACGACCGACAACGAAAAACGGCGCCAGGGCGTGATCGAGCGGGTGCCATTGCGCCGGATGGGAACGCCGGAGGATATGGCGGGTGCCGCCCTGTTCCTCGCCTCCCCGCTCGCATCCTATGTCACGGGCCAGTCGCTGATCGTCGACGGCGGCCTATCGCTCTGAACAGGAAGGTCTGACACATGAAGTTCACCCGCCTCGGCAATACCGGGCTCATGGTTTCGCGGCTTTGCCTCGGCTGCATGAGCTATGGAGATACGACCAAGGGCTGGCACGGCGACTGGTTGCTGGGAGAAGAGGAATCGCGACCCCACTTTCGCCATGCGCTGGAGAGCGGGATCAATTTCTTCGATACTGCCAACATGTATGCTGGCGGCACCTCGGAGGAAATCACCGGCAAGCTGCTGGGCGAGATGGCGCGCCGCGACGAGATTGTAGTTGCCACGAAGGCCTATTTCCCTTGGCGCCAGGCACCCAATTGCGGCGGACTGTCGCGCAAGGCGCTGATGCAGGCGATCGACGACAGCCTTGGCCGGCTTGGGATGGACTATGTCGACCTGTTCCAGATCCATCGTTTCGATGATGAAACGCCGATCGAGGAAACGATGGAGGCGCTGCACGACATCGTGAAAGCGGGCAAGGCGCGGTATATCGGTGCGTCCTCCATGTTCGCATGGCAGTTCGCCCATATGCAGGAAACCGCCCGCGCAAACGGCTGGACGCGATTTGTCTCGATGCAGAACCAGCTCAACCTTCTGTACCGCGAGGAAGAGCGCGAAATGCTGCCGCTTTGCGCTGCCGAAGGGGTTGGCGTCATTCCGTGGAGCCCGCTGGCGCGTGGCCGCCTGACACGTCCTGCAGACGAGGAAACGGTGCGGAGCAAGACCGATGGCGTCGGCCAGCGCCTCTACAAGCAGGACGACGAGGCGGACCGGGCGGTCATCGATGCTGTCGGGGAAATCGCAGATGCGCGCGGGATCAAGCGGGCGCAGGTCGCGCTGGCATGGCATTTCACCAAGCCGCAGGTCACCGCTCCGATCATCGGCGCGACGAAACCGCACCACATCGGAGATGCCGTTGCGGCGCTCGAGGTCGAGCTTTCCAGCGAGGAAATCGGCAAGCTCGAAGGCCCGTATCGGCCCAAGGCCCCAACGGGTTTGGGCATGCCGCTGCCGCCGATGGAGCAGGTCAGCGTTCTCTAGGCGCTGGTTGCCCATGTTGACTGGCGAGTGACAAGCCGGACCGGCTGATTTACTTTGTCGCCTGGAGGCGCAAAGCGGCCAGCTTCCCGCCCCTCGATTACCGGAACGGCCAGAGCATGAGCAGCGAACCGATCACGAACGATAACGACGCGTCGACCGGCGCGGACGGAACGCTGTACTTCAATCGCGAACTGAGCTGGCTCGCCTTCAACGAACGTGTCCTGGCGGAAGCGGAAAACGAACGGTATCCGCTTCTGGAACGGCTCCGCTTCCTGTCGATCTCGGGCAGCAATCTCGACGAGTTCATGATGATCCGCGTCGCAGGACTGGAGGGCCAGGTCCAGCGCGGCATCGATGTCCCTTCTATCGACGGGCTCAGCCCGTCGCAGCAATTGGCTGCAATCCGCAGCAAGCTTGCCGAACTGGCAGAACGGCAGCAGGTCATCTGGCGCAATCTCAATCCGCTGCTTGGCGCCCAAGGCATTCACATCGCGGGTGACGAACGCGTGGACGAAAGCGCCTATGGCTGGCTGCGCGAATATTTCCTCGAAGAAATCATGCCGGTGATCACGCCGCAGGCGCTCGATCCGGCACACCCGTTTCCGTTCATCTCGAACGAAGGAATGGGGCTGCTGTTCAACCTCACGCGTGAGGCAGACAAGGCCAAGATCATGGAGATGATCCTGATCCCACCGGCCATGCCGCGCTATGTCAGGGTGCCGGGGCCGGAAGCTGTCTATATCAGCATGGCCAGCCTGATCTGCCGCTTTGCCGACCATCTTTTCCCGGGCTTCAAGATCAAGGGATCGGGTCTTTTTCGCGTCCTTCGTGACAGCGATATCGAGATCGAGGAAGAAGCCGAAGATCTCGTCCGCACGTTCCGCAGCGCGATCCAGCGCCGCCGCCGCGGCAAGGTGATCCAGCTCGAAATCGAGGAGGATTTCGACAAGCGGGCAGAGCAGGTCCTGCTCGAACAACTGGGCATCGGCGATGCGATGGTGATCAAGTCCGATGGCGTTATCGGCTTCGACGGACTGTCGGAAATCGTCGATGGTGAAGACCGCCCCGATCTGAAGTTCGAGAGCTATTCCCCCCGCTATCCCGAACGGATTCGCGAACACGACGGCGATTGTTTCGCCGCCATTCGCGAGAAGGACATCGTGATCCACCACCCCTATGAAAGTTTCGAGGTGGTGGTCGATTTCATTCGCCAGGCGGCGATGGATCCCGATGTCGTTGCGATCAAGCAGACGCTCTATCGTGCAGGCAACCAGTCGGCGGTCATCAATGCACTGATCGCGGCTGCCGAGGCCGGCAAATCGGTGACGGCCGTAGTAGAGCTGAAAGCCCGGTTCGACGAAGAGCAGAACCTGATGTGGGCGAGCAAGCTGGAGCGCGCGGGCGTCCAGGTCATCTATGGTTTCGTCGACTGGAAAACCCATGCCAAGGTGGCGATGGTCGTCCGGCGCGAGGAAGAGGGCTATCGCACCTACTGCCATTTCGGGACCGGCAATTATCACCCGGTCACGGCGATGACCTACACCGACCTCAGCTTCTTCACCGCCGATCCCCGGTTGGGACGCGACGCTGCGCGCCTGTTCAACTTCGTCACCGGATATGTCGAGCCGCGACACACCGAACTGCTCTCGATCGCCCCGCTCAACCTGCGCGAGGAATTGTACGAGCGGATCGATTTCGAGATCGCCAAGGCCAAGCGCGGCGAACCGGCCGCAATCTGGATGAAGTGCAACCAGATCACCAACAGGGCGATGATCGACCGGCTTTATGCCGCGAGCCAAGCCGGCGTATCGGTCGACCTGGTGGTGAGGGGAATCTGCTGCCTGAAGCCGGGAATCCCGGGCGTAAGCGACAATATCAGGGTGAAATCGATTATCGGGCGTTTCCTCGAGCACGGACGCATCTATGCCTTCGCCAATGGCAAGGCGATGCCGAGCACCAAGGCAATGGTCTACATTGCATCTGCCGACCTGATGGGGCGCAATCTCGATCGCCGGGTCGAAACGCTTATCCAGATCAAGAACAAGACGGTGCACGACCAGGTCCTGAAGCAGGTGCTGCTTGCCAATATGCTCGATACCGAGCAGAGTTGGGAACTCCATGCAGACGGCAGCTACACAAGGGTCGAGGCGGCAGGCGAACCATTCAACTGCCACCAGTATTTCATGACCAATCCCTCGCTCTCTGGCCGCGGTGGCGCGCTCGAAGCCGGTGCCGTGCCTGAACTTGCCCTGCGCAAGGGCGCGGCTGGATGACCCTGCGCGCAAGGCGTCCCGATCGCGAAGGGATTTTTTCCGGAGACAGGGCCCAGCGGGCAATAATCGATATCGGCTCCAATACCGTCCGCCTCGTGGTGTATGGCGGCTCGCCCCGTGCGCCGACGGTCCTCTACAACGAAAAGGTCGCGGCCCGGCTCGGGCGGGAGATGGCCGAAACGGGCGCGATGCCCGCCGATTCCATCGAACTTGCCATGCGCGGTCTCAAGCGGTTCGCCCTCCTGCTCGACGATCTTGGCATCGAGGATGTCGAAACGGTGGCGACTGCCGCTACCAGAGAGGCAAGCAACGGACCTGAATTCATCGCCGCCATCGAAGAACTGGGTCTGTCGCCGCGAGTGATTTCCGGCGAGGAAGAAGCGTGCCTTTCTGCCCACGGCGTGCTTGGTGCTTTCCCTGGTGCGAAGGGCGTGGTCGCCGATCTTGGCGGTGGCAGCCTCGAATTGGTGCATATTGCGGACAACCGGACGGGCGATCCGGTTTCTCTCCCGCTGGGAACATTGCGATTGCCTGCCCTGCGGCAGAAGAAGCGGTCGGAAACGCGCAAAGCTCTCGAAAAGAAGCTCGGCAAGAATGGTTGGGGCAATGCCGAGAACGCGCCGCTCTACCTCGTCGGCGGGACATGGCGGGCGATGGCTGTCTATGCGATGGAGGCCCGCAACTACCCGCTGACCGACCCGCACGGGACCTCGCTCGATCCGGAACAGGCAATGAAGCTTGCACGCAGGCTTGCCAGCAGCAGGCCGGACGATCTGCGCGCAATTGAGCGTATTTCCTCGATGCGATCCGAAACGATGCCCGATGCGGCGATCCTGCTCCAAGCGCTGATCAACCGCCTGCAGCCCACGCGGCTGGTCTTTTCATCATGGGGCCTGCGCGAGGGACTGCTTTACGACCGGCTGGCGGACCACGCCAAGGCGCAGGATCCGCTGCTGGCGGGCATGGCCGCCTTCGCGACACAGCGCGGGGCCCCGCCGCAGCTCTCTACACGAATTGCAGGCTGGACGGTCGATGCGCTGCAGTCAGGCACGAATGGCGAGGAAAGATTGCGCCTGGCGGCGACCATGCTCTCGCTGGCCTCTATGCAGATCGAGCCGAACCTGCGCATGCAGCAGGCGACCGACTGGGCCCTGCACAAGCGGTGGATCGCGATCGATCCAAGAGGTCGTGCCTTGCTGGCAGCGGCAGTTGCAGCCAACGGAAACCACCTCGACCTGCCGAAATCGCTGCGGGTGCTGGCGGACGAGCAGGGCCTGAACGAAGCCATCGGGTGGGGACTCGCGACCCGCCTTGCCCGGCGGATCGGGGCGCGGTCGCGCCGCTCGCTACACGTCAGCCGTGTGGGAATCGAAGGCGACGAGCTCGTTCTCAGCCTGCAGGAAAGCCATGCCGACCTGTATGGCGTGCCCAACGAAAAGGACATGAAGCTGCTCGCCGATCACCTCGGGCTGGAGCCTGCAGTGCGCTTCGTGCCCGATGAAGAATGGCACAGTGCGGACGAGAGCCTGTCGGATCCGTTCGCGAGTGCGGGCTAGGCCTCTGCCTTTTCCGAGGCAAAAGGCGAGAAATCGGTTTCCGTATCGTAGAGGTCGATGCCCTCGCGACGTTTGAGCGAATTGACGACAAGGTAGGTCACCGGCGTCAGCACGGCTTCCCACACGGTCTTGATGATCCACTGCGAGATCACGACCTGGAACAGCGTTTCGGGGGGCCATCCCGCGATACCGTAGAAGGCGAGGGGGTAGAAGATAAGGCTGTCCAAGCCCTGTCCGACCACAGTCGATCCGATGGTGCGCATCCAGAGGAAGCGGCCATCGGTCCAGACCTTCATCTTGGCAAGGACATAGGAATTGGCGAATTCCCCGACCCAGAAGGCTGTCATCGAGGCAATCACGATGCGCCAGCTGTTGCCGAAAACCGCCTCGTAGGCACCCTGGTGCGGCCATCCCTCGGCAGGCGGCAGCTTGACCACGACCCAGGCCATGAAGGCCATGAAGGCAAGGGCGGCAAACCCTGTCCAGATCACGCGGCGGGCGCGGGCATAGCCATACACTTCGGTCAGCACGTCACCGATGATGTAGCTGATGGGAAAGAACAGGACGCCCGCACCGAAGATCCATGTCTCGCCTCCGGGCAGCGAAATATAGCTCGGTTTCGACGCACCGATGATGTTCGACAGCAGCAGGATCGCCACGAAAGCGGCCATCACAAGGTCGTAATACCGGAAGCGGTTGGGCGCGTGGGTTGAGCGCACCGGGGCGTGATCGTTATCCATGGATAGACTGACTATCCGCATTTGAATGGACAGGAAAGCGCGCTAATGGGGCTGCGGTGCGCGCCCGTAGCTCATCTGGATAGAGCGCGAGACTTCTAATCTTGAGGCAGCAGGTTCGAGTCCTGCCGGGCGCGCCACCGGTCCTGTGACAGATCAGCCGCGCATAACCGTGTCGATCGGTTCGCCCGTCACCGGATAACCCAGGTCTTCGCCGATATTGAGCCAGGTCTTGCCCTCTGCCTCTGCCATAAATGGCGTGATGGTGCGGACGGGGATGGCATCGGCTTGTGCCTTGGCTTCATCGAAGCTGCCGAACAGGGCGAGCCGCTCAAGATTGCGGCGCGTAGGGAAGATAATCTTGATGTCGCCCGTTTCGGCGGAATCAAGCGCGCCTTGCGCCGTGGTCCAGAACAGGTGTGTATTTTCCGACAGGTCGGCTTCGATCTCGACCGCGCCTGTCCCGAGGTTCGCAAGATAAAACCGCGTATCGTAAACCCGCGGAATACGTTCGTTCTTGGGAAACCAGCGCGCAAAGGGGGTCAGTTGCGACAGGTCGAGCGACCAGTCGTACTCCTCCAGAACGGGCGCGAGCGAGCCGACATTGAGCAGCCTTTCGCGCGCCGCGTGCGCTTTTGCAGCAGTAACCTCTCCGGCCAGTCCGATCGCGAGCCCGGTTTCCTCCAGGGTCTCTCGGACGACCGCGATCTGGTGCGCCGTTTCGTCGTGCGGCAGCGATGTTTCGATCCTGCCTGCAAGTTCGAAATCCTCTGGGTCGACCCGTCCGCCAGGGAAAACCGCCATGCCGCCTGCAAACACCATGTTGCGCGAACGGATGGTCATGAGGATTTCCGGGGGCCCGCCATCGGGGCCATTGCGGAAGATTACGACGGTTGCTGCGGGGATGCCGTCGGGCGGATTTTCGGCGCTGGTGCTCATTGCGGTGGAGTGTGGCGCGATGCAATGCGATTGCCAAGTGGGATTGGAGGCCAGACCTGTCGGTAAAACTTACAGACCGCCACGTGGCAAAATCCTGTTAACCGTAAAACTCCGCAGATATCCGAGGGTTGCCATTTTTGGCACGGCCCATGCAAAGTGATGCTCATCCCGAATGGTCTTCGATAAAGAGGCGGGACCACCCTGGTCTCCCGGTCCCGCCTCCCCGAAACGAGAAAACCGCCCCGGAAGCCCCCGAGGCGGTTTTTCTTTTGCCAGTGACAAATCGGCCGCCGCAAGCGGCCTGAAGGGTTCAGCCTTCGGCCTTGGCGACCTGCTTTTCGTCCAGCAACTGCTGCAGCTCGCCGGCTTCGAACATTTCCATCATGATGTCGCTGCCGCCCAGGAATTCACCCTTCACATAAAGCTGGGGGATTGTCGGCCAATCCGAAAAGGACTTGATGCCCTGGCGGATTTCCATGTCCTGCAGCACATCGACGCTTTCGTAGGCGACGCCGCAATGATCGAGGATGGCGACAGCTCGGCTGGAAAAGCCGCACTGCGGGAAGAGCGGTGTGCCCTTCATGAAGAGTACGACGTCGTTGTCGCCAACGATGGTCGAAATGCGGGAGTTAACGTCGGACATAGATACCGGACCCAAATGAAATGATTGCTGCGACCTAGTTGGGGGCAGCGGTCGTCAGTTGCAAGGCGTGCAGCACGCCGCCCATCCGGCCGCCGAGTGCATCGTACACCATCTTGTGCTGCTGGACGCGCGACTTGCCGGCAAATTGCGGAGCGACGACCCTGGCTGCCCAATGATCGTCATCGCCTGCCAGATCGCGAAGTTCGATTTCCGCACCGGGCAGCGCTTCGGTCACCAGGCGGGTAATTTCATTCGCGCTCATCGGCATGGGATATCAGGCCTCGCCCATCAGCTGGCGACGGGCTTCGATCGCCTTTTCGTCGAGCTTTGCACGGATGTCGGATTCGCTGACATCACAGCTTGCAGCGGTAAGATCACCCAGCAGCTTGCGAATGACGTCTTCGTCACCGGCTTCCTCGAAGTCGGCCTGGACCACGGCCTTTTTGTAGGCGTCGGCTTCTTCGTCGGTCAGGTTCATCAGTTCGGCTGCCCATTCGCCCAGCAGGCGATTGCGGCGCGCAGCAATCTTGAACGCGTTTTCCTCGTCGAATGCGTATTTTGCTTCTTCGCCGCGCTCGCGGTCTTTGAAATCGGTCATGGGATACCCTCGGGAAATTGAATCGATACCGAAATAGGGCGGCGCAGCTTGTGCGGCAAGGCCGGGTCGCCCTTAATTTCGGTCAGTCGATCAATCAGTCCATCGTCACGACGAGCTTGCCCACTGCCTGACGGCTTTCGAGCTTGGCGATCGCATCGCCGCCACGTTCAAGGGGGAAAGTCTCTGATACGAGCGGGTCGATCTTGCCAGCTTTCATCAGCTCGAACAGTTCGGCGACCTGTTCGCGATACTTGACCGGTTCGCGCGCAGTGAAGGCGCCCCAGAATACGCCGCAGATGTCGCAGCTCTTCAGCAGGGTCAGGTTGAGCGGCATCTTCGCGATGCCTGCCGGGAAACCGACCACGAGGAAACGGCCTTCCCATGCTATCGATCGCAGGGCGGGTTCGGAATATTGTCCGCCAACGATGTCATAGACAATGTTTGCGCCTTCGGGGCCGCACGCGGCCTTGAACGCATTGGCGAGCGCTTTCGACGCGTCCTTGTCCATCTCGTCCTTGGGATAGATCACAACTTCGTCGGCACCGGCCTTGCGTGCGACTTCGCCCTTTTCCTCGCTCGAAACGGCAGCAACGACGCGGGCGCCGAATGCCTTGGCCAGTTCGACCGCTGACAGGCCGACGCCGCCTGCAGCGCCGAGGATGAGGACGGTGTCGCCTTCCTTGATGTGGCCGCGATCCTTCAGGCCGTGAATGGTCGTGCCATAGGTCATCAGCAGCGACGCTGCCTTCTCGAACGGCACGCCGTCGGGAATGGGGAACAGGCGGTTTGCAGCGACCACGACCTTTTCGACCAGGCCGCCGTTGCCGATGCCGGCCAGAACCTTGTCACCGACCGCAAATCCCTCGACGCCCGGGCCGACAGCTTCGACCACGCCGGCGATCTCGCCGCCAGGCGCATAGGGACGCTCGGGCTTGAACTGGTAGAGATCGCGGATCATCAGCGTATCGGGAAAGTTGATCGCGCAGGCCTTCACATCGACCAGTACCTGGCCTTCGCCGGGGGTGGGTACGTCGACCTCGTCGAGGGTCAGTGTGTCCGGTCCGCCAACGGCGTGCGTGCGAAGTGCCTTCATGCTGCAATCTCCCTATCTGTTTCGGTTCCGCGCGTTAGCCAGCCCATGGCCTGCTCGCGCGTCTTTTCGTGTTTTGCGATGGCGTCGTCACGCTCGAGCGTGAGGCCGATTTCGTCGAGCCCGTTCATCAGGCAGTGTTTGCGGAACGGGTCGATGTCGAAGGTAAATCGGTCCTGGAAAGGAGTCGTGACGGTCTGCGTCTCGAGATCGATATTGATCTCGTCGGTCTCGGCGACTTTCATAAGACGGTCGATCTGCTCTTGCGGAAGGACGACGGTCAATATGCCGTTCTTGAAGGCGTTGCCTGAAAAAATGTCCGAGAAGCTTGGCGCGATGACCGCCTTGATGCCCAGGTCCAGCAGGGCCCATGCGGCGTGTTCGCGGCTCGACCCGCAACCGAAATTGTCGCCCGCGATCAGGATCGGGGAACCGGCATATTCGGGATCGTCGAAGACATTGCCGTCCTGCGCGCGGATGGTCTCGAACGCCCCTTCGCCCAGTCCTTCGCGGCTGATGGTCTTGAGCCAGCTGGCGGGAATGATGACGTCGGTATCGACGTTCTTGGCGCCGAACGGATAGGCGCGTCCCTCGATTCCCTCCACCTTGTCCATCAGTCGGTTTCCGGGTTCTCGCCCGAAGGGATCGGACCGGGCTGGGTCGGCTGATTGTTCTTTTTGCGCTTGCCGGCATAGAGCAGTGCTGCAGCGATGGCGGCGGAACCGATGGCGGCGCCGATGGCGGCCTTGCCTTTGATCTTCTTTGTCATGGTTTTTCTCATGGGGAGCATGAATCGATAAGGCAAGAGGTCAACCGGCAAAGTCGCGGACGTCTGCGAGATGGCCGGCGACGGCTGCGGCAGCAGCCATGGCCGGCGAGACGAGATGCGTTCGCGCTCCGGGGCCCTGTCGGCCGACGAAATTGCGATTGCTGGTCGATGCGCAGCGTTCGCCGGGGGGGACCTTGTCCGGGTTCATCCCGAGGCAGGCCGAACAGCCGGGTTCGCGCCATTCGAAACCTGCATCGATGAAAACCTTGTCCAGCCCTTCTTCCTCGGCCTGGCGCTTGACCAGCCCAGAACCCGGCACGACGATCGCCCAGCGTACGTTAGGTGCCTTTGTGCGCCCTTTCAGTATCGCTGCGGCGGCGCGCAAATCCTCGATCCGGCTGTTGGTGCAACTGCCGATAAAGACGTTCTCGACGGGAATGTCCTGCATCCGCTGGCCCGGTTGCAAGCCCATGTAATCGAGGCTTTTTTGCGCGGCCTGCTGCTTGGAAGGATCGCTGAAACTGTCGGGAGATGGCACGGTGCCGCCGATCGCGACGACGTCTTCCGGGCTGGTGCCCCAGGTCACTGTCGGCTCGACATCGCGTGCGTCGATGGTGACCGATTTGTCGAATTCGGCCCCGGGGTCCGTTCGGAGCGAACGCCAGTATGCGACTGCCGCGTCCCAGTCCTCTCCCTTGGGGGCGTAGGGGCGCCCCTTCACGTAATTGAAGACTGTCTCGTCTGGCGCGATCAGGCCGGCACGTGCGCCGCCCTCGATGCTCATGTTGCAAACGGTGAGGCGTTCTTCGACGCTCATCGCCTCGAACACGGGGCCGCGATATTCGATCACGTAACCCGTGCCGCCGGCAGCGCCGATCCTGCCGATGATGTGGAGGATAAGGTCCTTGGCCGTGACACCCGGGCCAAGCTCTCCTTCGACCCGGATCTCCATCGATTTCGAGCGCTTAAGCTGGAGCGTCTGGGTGGCGAGGACGTGCTCGACCTCGCTCGTGCCGATACCGAAGGCGAGGGCACCCAGACCGCCGTGGCAGGCGGTGTGGGAATCGCCGCAAACGATGGTCGTACCAGGTAGCGAGAAGCCCTGTTCCGGGCCGACAACATGCACGATCCCTTGCGCTTCTGCCGTTGCATCGATGTAGCGGATGCCGAACGAAGGCGCATTCGCCTCGAGCGCTGCGAGCTGTGCCGCGCTTTGCGGATCGGTGATCGGAAGCCGTTTCCCGTCAGCGTCGACGCGCGCTGTGGTGGGAAGATTGTGGTCTGGTACGGCCAGCGTCAGCTCTGGGCGGCGGACGGTCCGTCCGCTCATCCTCAATGCCTCGAAAGCCTGGGGGCTGGTCACTTCGTGCACGAGGTGACGGTCGATATAGATCAGGCTGGTGCCATCGTCGCGCGTTTCAACGACGTGGGCGTCCCAGATCTTTTCATAGAGTGTGCGGGGGCGGCTTGCCATGAGCCTTGGCCTAGGATGGCCGCCCCCACAGGGGCAAGATGGTAAAACTTGGTCAGGCTATAGCTTCAGCGCCTGCCCGAACCGTCGCGATAATTCGCCGGGCGATCGTCCCTGCCATTGCCGCCATCGTTGAGATCCTTCGTCAGCTGGCGGCGAACATTGGAGATGCCGCGATCGAGCGCGCGGACCTCCCATCGCTCGAAGCCACCACGGGCGTAGCTGCGGAATTCGCGCTGCAAGCCGTCGACCTGCGCTTCCAGCCTGACAGCTTCACGGCGGGTAATCTGGCGCTTGACCAGCGCGCGGTCGATCTGGCGATCGAGCTGGGCGATATCGCTACGGAGCGATTTTGCATTGTCATAGCGGGCTGCAGATGCAGGCGCAGCTGCGCCCAAGGCAAGTGCGGCTGCTGCAATGGGAATCCCGAACATCGTCGTCTTCTTCATCGTCATTTCCTTCCATCAGGGCGGTAAAGTCCGCTGGTTCAGAAATATTGCCGATTTGATGAACGCGGAAGATACGGTCTGTCGCAGATGGCACTCGAAAAGTAACGAAATGTCGCCATTTCGCGCGCCGAAGCTGTGACAGTCATTGAATCGAAAGATATCCATGTCTAACTGACACTCATGTCAGCAGTGCCGCCAGCCAAACCCTTCGCATTCCCCATCAAGGTCCTTCCCGAGGACATCGATTTCATGGGGCATGTAAACAATGCGCGTTACCTCAACTGGGTGCAGGATGCTGTCCTGGCGCACTGGCGCAAGTTGGCGCCTGCTGAAGAGGTTGCAGCGAAGGCCTGGGTCGCGCTGAAGCACGAGATTACCTATCGCAAGCCGGCGTTTCTCGAAGATGACGTCATCGCCCAAACGGTGCTCGAACATTTCCAGGGTGCACGGGCATTCTATCACACGGTCATCAGCCGGGGTGAGGAAGTGCTAGCAGAGGTGAAGTCGAGCTGGTGCTGCATCGATGCAGAGACATTGCGACCGGCACGAATTGGCGATCACATGCGCGCCTTCTTTTTCCCGCGCGACTAATCTTCTATACCTATCGGCATGCCCGACTGGATTCTGCCCGTTGTCATTGTGATCGCGACCGTGTTCGCGATGGAATGGGTCGCGTGGGCGAGCCACAAATACATCATGCACGGCTGGGGATGGGGCTGGCACAGGGACCACCACGAACCGCACGACAACCTGTTGGAGAAGAACGACCTCTATGCCATCGTCGGCGCAGCGATGAGCATTTCAATGTTCGCCGTGGGCAGCCCGATGATCATGGAGGCTTCTGCTTGGTGGCCGGGCACGTGGATCGGCCTCGGCATTCTGTTCTACGGGATCATCTACACATTGGTTCACGACGGGTTGGTGCATCAGCGCTATTTCCGATGGGTGCCCAAGCGCGGATATGCAAAGCGTCTGGTGCAGGCGCACAAGCTGCATCATGCAACGATCGGTAAAGAGGGCGGCGTGAGCTTTGGTTTCGTCCTCGCCCGCGACCCTGTGAAGCTGAAGGCCGAACTTAAACGTCAGCGAGAGGCCGGAATTGCCGTGGTGCGGGACAGCGCCGGGGCGTAACTATTCGTTGCGCGTGGCGATCCAGCTTCCCGCGATCACCAGTATGGCAACCGAAATCCAGTACCAGGGATGGCCGAGCGTGAAGTAGGTTACGACCGCACCGGTCGCCATCGCGCCGATCGCCATGGTCTTTGCGCGGCGACTGATGGCGCGGCGCTCGCGCCAATCAAGAACTTGCGGTCCCCAGGTCGGATGGTCGAGAATCTTCTGTTCCCATTCGGGATTGCTGCGGGCGAAGAAATAGACCGCCAGCAACAGGAACGGCACGGTAGGCATGATCGGCAGGAAAGCGCCGATGATCCCAAGTCCTACGGCAAGAAAGCCCAGAGCGCTGTAAATTGGCCGCATGGAAAGGTAACGCGTTTCAGCCCCCGGCGATCCGGGCGGCGTGCTCCTTGACCAGCGAGATCATGTTCGGGACCCCCTGAGTCCGGTTGGATGACAGCTGGTTCTTGAGGTCGAACGGCTCGAGCGCACCGGTGACATCCATCGCAGCGACTTCGGCAGCGGGCTTGTCCTGTACGGCGGCAACGACCAGCGCGACTATACCCTTGGTGATCGCGGCATTGCTGTCGGCCAGGAAGTGCAGCTTTTCGGCCTCGCCCGTGGGATAGACCCAGACGCTTGCCGAACAGCCCCTGACGAGTGTGGCATCGGTCTTTAGCGCATCGGGCATGGGGTCGAGTTCGCGCCCCAGCTCGATCAGCAGGCGATAACGCTCGTCGCCTTCGAGGAATTCATATTCTTCACGGATATCGTCGAGACTACGCATGGCGGCGGCATCTAGCGGGGCTATGCCCCTGCGTCCAACGTTTCAGCCTGCCAGTCCGCCCGGGCGGGTCAGGGCGTAATAGATGACGTAGAACCAGCCGAAAAATCCCTGGATGACGGCCCAGACGATCGATTTGTGCAGGCTCCACGAGATTGCGACTGCGATCGCACTGCCAAGGCCAATCCCGGCACGAGCAGCATCGGTGCGCGCTGCGCTCACAGGTCCACCCCGCTCGCGATCGCTTCCAGCTTCTTGATACGCTCTTTCAGGTCCGCGATCTCGATCCGCGCGGCGCCTACGCCGCCCGTCATCCCGACGCTGCCTTCAATGTCGCGTGACTGGCTTTCGAGTTCGCGCTGTTTCAGCGACAGCCAGCCCTGCCATGCCTTGAGCAGTGCCATGGCAGTCACGCAAAGCCCGACAAGCGATGCTGCGGCGATGATTACAGTCGGTTCGAACATACCCTCATGTCCTCCTTCAACCCTGGCCTCTCAAAACGGCCTTAGCTGTCCTGTTCGTTGCGCAGCGCCTCGATTTCGGCGGCGATACGCTTCGTTTCCCTGGCATCGACCGAATTACCATCGGTGGCGATGCGTTCGAGCACCTTGATCCGTTCACGCAGATCCTCGATCTCCCGGCGAGCTTCGGGATCATCTCTCCGGACGAATTCTTCATTGCCCAGATAGTCCCGCGAAACGCCGTTCTGTGCGCGGTGTTTCGATTTGATCACTTCGGTCACCGCGACAATCGCGACGATGATGACGATGGCAGTCCAGAAACTCACCGCGTTGTCTCCTGTCGCGCTTCGAGCGCATCGAGTTCATGAAGGTCGCGCAGCTGTTCGATCTGCATCGCCAGGTCCTGCTTGCTGTCGGTTGCGATGCGTTCGAGCACGCGCACCCGTTCTTCCAGCTTGCGGAACACCTCTGTGTTGCCTCCCTTGCGCGCTTCTTCTGCGCGGGCGATCAGTTCCAGCTTGCGTTCCTCGTGGTTCACGGCGCGGCGGTGGAACTGGTGTCCTGCCCACAGCGCAATCGAACCGGCGACGATTACGAACAGGAAAATCAGGGCGAGGACGTCCATCAGACACGCTCCCCGTGCTTGATGTCGAGCGGCGTGCCGCTGCCGATTTCATCGTCGACGCGGCGCGTGTCGCGAAGCGCCTCGATCTGCGTGGCGACATCGTATCCGCGGTCGGTGACGATCCGCTCCAGGACCTGGACGCGGTCTTCGAGCCGCTGGATCTGGCTGGCGTATTGCGCCGCTTTTTCGGCGCTGGCACCCGCTGTCGCTTCCAGACGGCGTTCTTCCAGCTTGCTCCGCTTGGAGATCCAGACGATCCCCAGGACCATCAGGAACGGTGCGGTAACGCTGGCTAGGCCAATCAATTCACCCATTTCTCAATTCCCCCTTTCCAGATGTCAGCGCAGGCGTTCGATTTCGGCGTTCAGGCGCGGATTGCTCGAAACATAGTAGGTTTCGACATCGGCCAGGCGGCGATCGACGTCGCGGAACCGAGCGCGGATTTCACGGGCGGTGCGTTTCGGGCTCTGCCGCACGCGCTGCCAGTAACGCTGTTCGTCCTGGTCGACATAAAGGTGCGAAGGCTTCTTGTTCAGCAGGATGCCGGCGATGAAATAGCCCGGGATGACCAGCGGCGCAGCGCCCATCACTGTGAGTGCGATCGCGCCGAGGCGGACCCACATCACGTTGACGCCGGTGTAGTCCGCGATGCCCGAACAGACGCCCAGCAGCTTCGCATTGAACTTGTCGCGGTAAAGCGTGGTGCGGGGGCTGTTCATCGTGCACTTCCTTTCTTTTCTGCGAGCAGGTTCTCAAGCTCGCGCAGCTGCTGGTTATCGCGGTCCTGATCGGCGATCAGGCGCTTCGGCTGGAAATCGGGGTTGTCGGAGGCAACCAGTCGTTCGACCGTATCCATCCGCTCGTCGAGGCGTTTGGCGAGGCTGTAGAGCTCTTCCAGCAGCACTTCGTCGTCGGTGGTGATCGTCGCTGCCGTCTTCCAGCGCGTGATGTAGTGCAGGATCAGCCAGGGCAGGCCGATAACGATCATAGGGATGATAATGGCTTCTTCACCCATGACTTAGTCCTCCTTCTCGGCGCTGCCTTTGCCCAGCGCTCTTTTCAGTTCTTCCAATTCTTCATCGATCTTGTCCGAGCCTTCGAGCGCGGCAATTTCGTCTGCCAGGCTCGGCTTGCCCGACTGGTCGGCAATGCTCAGCGCTTCGGCGCGTCCTTCGGCGTAATCGACGCGGCGTTCGAGCTGGTCGAAACGGGCCAGTGCCTCGTCGGTGCGTTCGGTGCTCATCAGCGTGCGCAGCTTGACGCGGTTCTCGGCGCTTTCGAGGCGCGCGGCGATCGCGGTCTGGCGGCTGCGAGCTTCGCGCAGGCGGTTCTGCAACTTCTGGATGTCGGCTTCGTAGGCTCGCAGCGCATCGTCGAGCACGGCGATTTCCTGCTTCAGCTGGTCGGCCATGTCGGCCGCCTTCTTCCGTTCTACCAGCGCTGCGCGCGCCAGGTCTTCGCGATCCTTGCTAAGGGCAAGCTGGGCCTTTTCACCCCAGTCGGCCTGCAAACGATCGAGCTTCACGATATGGCGGTGCATTTCCTTCTGGTCCGCGATCGTGCGGGCGGCGCTCGCCCGGACTTCCACCAGCGTTTCCTCCATCTCGAGGATGATCATGCGGATCATCTTGGCCGGGTCGTCGGCCTTGTCGAGCATGTCGTTGAAATTGGCGGCGATAATATCACGGGTTCGGCTGAAAATGCCCATGAAGGCTACTCCATTGAGAAAGTTGTCTGCAGTCTTTTCGTCTTCGGCATCGCTGCGCGTGGACTGGGTCGGGGTCGGGCTGCGGCGCAGCCGTTCGATCTCCGCATCCAGCCGCGACAGGCGCTTGCCGGGAGGGGTTTGGGCCGGAGCGGATGCGCCGGGACTGGAAAAAGCGTCACCCGTCTTGCTTTCGGGGGGGACTGAGCTCTCCGGCCCAAGTTCGGTATTGGGGGTAGGCTTGGTCATGCCAGCTCGACGACTTCGTGCTGGGCGACAGCGGCATAAGCCGGGGTTGCCTGCATCTGGGCCGAGAGTGCCACGAACGCAGCCATCGCCGCGATGCTGGCGAGTGCTGCCTGTCCCAGCTTGGTCTGGAAGAAGCGGCGGTTGTACATGATCTCAAACTCCCTTGTGTTGTGTTCATCATTCAGCAAGGGGCATGCCAAACTTCAAAAATGCTTGATTTGCTTGGGTTTTATCCAGTTGCGAATTCGAGTGATTGGTTTTTCTTGCCAAGATTTGGGAAATATCACTATACATTGGGCATGGAGCGGGAAAATCAGTTTATTGGTCAATCCGGAGCGTTTCTCGACGCAGTGGAACGGACCTCTCGTGCCGCACCAATGAACCGTCCGATCCTGGTGATCGGAGAGCGAGGCACGGGCAAGGAACTGATCGCCGAGCGCCTTCATCGCCTGTCCACCCGCTGGGACGAACCGCTCGTCACCATGAACTGCGCCGCCTTGCCGGAAACGCTGATCGAAGCTGAACTGTTCGGTCACGAAGCGGGGGCATTCACCGGTGCTACCAAGGCTCGCGCCGGAAGGTTCGAGGAAGCCGACAAAGGCACGCTATTTCTCGACGAACTGGGCACTTTGTCGATGGGTGCGCAGGAACGCCTGCTTCGCGCCGTCGAGTATGGCGAGGTTACGCGCATTGGCGCTTCCCGTCCGATCCGGGTCGATGTTCGCATCGTTGCTGCGACGAATGACGATTTGCCTACTCTGGCAGAGCGCGGTGAGTTTCGTGCCGACTTGCTCGATCGCCTCAGTTTCGAAGTCATCACGCTGCCGCCGCTCAGGGTGCGGGAAGGGGACGTCCCGGTGCTGGCCGACTATTTCGGACGCCGGATGGCGGCCGAACTGGCGTGGCACGATTGGCCCGGTTTTGCACCGCATGTGGCGGCCGAACTCGAAAACCATCAATGGCCGGGTAATGTGCGCGAGCTTCGCAATGTCGTGGAGCGGGCGGTCTACCGCTGGGATGATTCCGGCCAGCCTATCGGCCATGTCCAGTTCGATCCGTTCGAAAGCCCGTGGAAGCCGTTTGCGCCCAATCACCGCAAGCAATCCAACAATGCCGCCGAAGTCACGGCGACTCCAGCGCCGGTTGTTGCGCCGGATCTCGATCAGATCGACGATCTGCGCGCGGCAGTGGACGACCATGAGAAGCGGATCGTTGAACATGCCTTGGGCAAGCATCGCTGGAACCAGCGGCAGACTGCAAAGGCTTTGGGCCTTTCCTATGATCAGTTACGCCATTGCATCAAGAAGCACGGGCTGAGCGAATAGAACAGGGTAGACTGGGTTATGCGTACGGGTCGAATGCTGGTGCTCATCCTGATCATGCTGCTCGTTGCCGGCCTTGCGGTCGGTTTCAACCATTATGCCAGCCAGCAAGCCGATGAAATCGCCGCAAACGCTCCTGCAGTTCTCGCCGAGACGGAAACCGCAGAGGCTGACGACAGCGAAGGACGCATGGAGATGCGGCAATGTGAAGAGGCGCAGGCGGAGTACGACGACCTGTGGGACCGCAGCCTGGAAAATCCTGAAGATGCAGAGCTCGAGGAAGAACTGGAGGTCGCATACGGCAAGGTGCTGAGCATCTGCGAAGGCTGAACCAGGCAAGCTCAATCGCTTTGCCGTTGATATGGAGCGGGCAGTCGCTTTGTTCACCAGCAATCTTGTCTAGGGCGCTCTTCGGCGCTTGCGGGAACAAGATGGCGCGTTATTGTCCGGCCGAGGGATTGGAATCACCAATATGTCGAATGCGTGCCCCCGGGTCGCCGGGCACTTGCATATTCTAATGTTGGCCGTGCTGGCCGTAGTCGGTGCGCTTCTTGCGCCCGTGGCTTCACGCGCGCAGGTCGTCCCGTCGGTTCTCGAAGAAATGACGGTCGTTACGCAGGACGATGAAAGCGCGACTTTCATCCTCCGCTTCTCTCCGCGAGAGCCGCGCATCGCGATCGTCGAGAACAATCCGACCAGGCCAGAACTGGTCATGGCAACGACATTGAAGACCGGGCGGACCAAGGACCGGCAGAGCTTCCGTGGGATCGTTCGCCAGCTGCAGTTCTTTCGTCAGGACGGCAGCCTGATCCTTCGCTTCGATACGGCATTGCCGGCTACGGTTAAAAGCGAGCTTGTCGGCAACAACGCGGTCCAGGTGCGAGTCCAGCGGGTCAGCGACGAGGAAGTGCTCGGCAGCCGCCCAATCGGATCGGAAGGCGAGGATGTCGTCCCCCAGCAGGAGCTCAATCGCGGTCCGGTCGATGCATGGCAGCCCGGCGATTCTTACGAGCTGGTAATGCTCAAATATGCCGATGTGTCGGAGGTTATCGGCCTGCTGACTGAAGGCGTCGAGATTCAGCCGAACGATGTCTTCATTCGACGCGAACCGGGTTTCGGGTCGCCCGGAGCGACGCAGCAGAACAACTACATTAGTCCGCCCCAGCAGGTGCAACGGGAAGAGCAGCCGCTTGGCCAGAATTTCGGAAACGGACTGGCCGTTGACCGGCGATTGAATGCAATCTGGGTTACCGGCTCGCCCGAGAGGATCGAGCGGGTAAAGCGTCAGATCGCACTGATCGATGTGCCCGTCGACAGCGTCATTCTGGAAACCCAGTTCGTGGAATTGACGGAAAGCGGCGCGCGCAATCTGGGGATCGATTTCACCAACCAGAACGGCCAGATCGCCGTGGGGACGGCGACACGCGGATCATACAATCCGTTCGGGATCGATCTTACCGACATTCTATTGTCGGGCCAGCTGCAGGCGGCGATCAACGCCCAGATACAGAAGGGCGAGGGCCGCATTGTATCGCGCCCGCGGATTGCGGCGCAGAGCGGTTCCACTGCCAAAATCATTACCGGCGATGCGCTTCCCATCCTGACTTCGATCCAGTTGTCAGGCGTCAACGGCGTTTCGCAGCAGGTTCAATATGTGAACGTGGGTGTGACGTTGCAGATTGCGCCGCGCGTCAGCAGCGATGGCTACATCACGTCCAAGATATACGGCGTCGTCTCTTCGGTTACGGGCTTCAGCCAGGGCTACCCGACGATCAGCCAGCGCGAGGCTGAGACGAGTGCTTCGGTGCGCGATGGTGAAACCTTCGTCATCGGCGGTCTGACCCAGGAAAACGTGCTCACCACGAAATCGAAAATCCCGCTCCTGGGGGATCTGCCCCTGGTAGGCGCGGCTTTCCGGAACGAGCGTTCGACCAGCACCAAGACCGAACTCTACATCGTCATCACGCCGCGGATTGTGCGCCACCGCCGCTTCGAGCAATTGCAGAGCGGCGAAATGGACTCGGAAACATCGGAAGTTGAAATGGACCGATTCAGTCAGTAAGGGACGTTAGGCAACACAAGAGTGAGTAATAATAATATAATAATTAGTAATAGCCAAATACTTAACTTGGTTAATATTAAGTGATTATTACTCTGATTTCCTCACTCTGATTTTTTTAGTGTGTAATTTCAAAAACTAGTGACTTTTTGCAGTCCTTTACTGGTTTTCCCGTCGACAGTGATATTTTCCTCCTTATAGTCTGCATGTCGGGTCGTTGCTCAGGCGAGCCGCCAATCATGATAATTGGAGGGTCTCAATGAAACTGAAGGTTCTTGCTGTTGCTGCTGGCCTGCCGCTGGTGGCGATGGCCACTCCGGCGCATGCAGAAAAAGCAGGCGACAAGATCGCCAACAGCTACATCTGCGTATTCAAGAAAGGTGCTGTTTCGCGCGGCAATGTGAAGGCCGAGGCAAATCGCGCCGCACAGGCCAATGCCGCACAGGTGAAGCATGTTTATGACGTCGTGCTTCGCGGTTTCGCCGTGAACGCAGCGCCCCAGGCTGTCGAGAACATGCAGCGCAACAACGCGAACATCGCCTATTGCGAGCAGGACCAGGTCGTAACCGCCATCCAGTGGCAGGGCAATGGTCTGGCCGGCAAGGGTAAGCCCGGTGGCGGCGGTGGCTCGCAGCCCCCTCAGGAGACCCCGTGGGGTATCGCACGTGTCGGTGGCGGCGGTGCGGGTAACTTCAAGACTGCATGGGTCATCGACAGCGGCATCCAGCTCGACCATCCCGACCTCAACGTCGATGTCGCCCGTTCGGCCAGCTTCCTCTCGCGCGGTGGCCCGGGCGATGAAAACGGTCACGGAACCCACGTCGCAGGCACGATCGCTGCGATCGACAACAGCATTGGCGTGATCGGTGTAGCACCGGGTGCGCCGGTCGTGGCCGTTCGCGTGCTCGACCGTCGCGGTTCGGGTTCTACCTCGGGCGTTGTCGCAGGCATCAACTATGTTGCGACCTACGGCCAGCCGGGTGACGTGGCCAACATGAGCCTTGGCGGCGGTATCAGCCAGTCGCTTGACCAGGCTGTAGTCGATGCTGCAGCGGGCGGTGTCCGCTTCGCCCTTGCTGCCGGTAACGAAGGCGACGATGCGAACAATCACTCGCCTGCCCGTGCAAACGGTCCGAACGTCTTCACCATTTCGGCGATCGACATTAACGACACGCTTGCGAGCTGGTCAAACTACGGCAACCCGCCGGTCGATTTCGCCGAGCCGGGTGTGAGCATCAAGTCGACCTGGACCGGTAGCGGTTACAACACCATCTCGGGTACCTCGATGGCGACCCCGCACTTCGCCGGAATCCTGCTGTGGCACACGACCGGTTCGGTTCCGACCGATGGCCGCATCAACGGCGATCGTGACGGCAACCCCGATTACGTTGGCGTCGTCCAGTAAAACTGGACCTCGCTACGAAAACGAAGGGCCCGGTTCACGCCGGGCCCTTTTTCGTTGCATTCGGCGCGCCTCGCGCCTATCTGCAGCTTATCCCGACATTGTCGATACAAGGTTTGGATGCTGGCGCCGAAAGGGGCCGGCACGAAAAACCGTTTCTGCAATGCTCGATCCGATGGAGACCGAATGGCGAATATCGCGCGATTGAACGAAGTTATCGAACCCGAAGCTCAGGCTCTGGGATTTGATCTCGTGCGCGTGAAAATGGTCCAGTCCGAGGCTGGTGATGGCGGCATGGCGCTGCAAATCATGGCGGAGGATCCGGCGACCGGCCAGCTGATCATCGAACAGTGTGCAGCCCTGAGCCGCCGCGTGTCCGAGCGGATCGATGCGCTGGAGGAAGCGGGTGAGGTGCTGATTGAGGGCGCCTACCACCTCGAAGTCTCGTCACCAGGCATCGACCGGCCGCTAACCCGGCCCAAGGATTTCGCCAACTGGGCGGGCCACGAAGCGAAGATTTCGCTGGTCGAGAAGGTCGACGGTCATCGCAATCTGCGCGGGCCATTGGTCGGCATCGACGGCGAAACCGTGACGGTCGCGGATAACAAAGCGGGGGAGGTTTCCTTCCCGCTCGACAATATTCATAGCGCCAAGCTCGTCCTCACCGACGAACTGATCGCTGCAACGCAACCTCTCGACACCAGTGGTGCCGAGGACATAGTCGAAGACGAAGAAGAAAAGGCTGACGACTGATGGCCAGTGCAATTTCCGCCAACAAGGCCGAGCTGCTCGCGATTGCGAACTCGGTTGCTTCCGAAAAGATGATCGACAAGGCGATCGTCATCGAAGCGATGGAAGAGGCGATCCAGAAGAGCGCGCGTAACCGCTACGGCGCCGAAAACGACATTCGTGCAAAACTCGATCCGCAGACCGGCGACCTTCGCTTGTGGCGCGTCGTCGAGGTCGTCGAAGAGGTTGAAGATTACTTCAAGCAGATCGACCTGAAGGCTGCGCAGAAGCTCGAGAAGGATGCCAGCATCGGCGACTTCATCGTCGACCCGCTGCCGCCGGTCGATCTCGGTCGCATCGACGCGCAGAGCGCGAAGCAGGTGATCTTCCAGAAGGTCCGCGATGCAGAGCGCGAGCGCCAGTACGAAGAATTCAAGGATCGCGCAGGCGAAGTCATCACCGGCGTGATCAAGTCGGTCGAATTCGGCCATGTGATCGTCAACCTCGGCCGCGCCGAAGGCGTCATCCGCCGTGACCAGCAGATCCCGCGCGAGGCAGCTCGTGTCGGCGAACGCGTTCGCGCGCTGATTACCAAGGTCGAGCGCAACAACCGCGGCCCGCAGATTTTCCTCAGCCGTGCGCACCCCGACTTCATGAAAAAGCTGTTCGCGCAGGAAGTGCCCGAAATCTACGACGGCATTATCGAGATCAAGGCCGCAGCCCGCGATCCGGGCAGCCGCGCCAAGATCGGCGTGATCAGCCACGACAGCAGCATCGACCCGGTCGGTGCCTGTGTCGGCATGAAGGGTAGCCGCGTTCAGGCGGTCGTCCAAGAATTGCAGGGCGAAAAGATCGACATCATCCCCTGGTCGGACGATCAGGCGACCTTCATCGTCAACGCGCTGCAGCCAGCAACGGTCAGCCGCGTCGTGCTCGATGAAGACGAGAGCCGCATCGAAGTCGTCGTGCCCGACGACCAGCTGTCGCTGGCCATCGGCCGCCGCGGTCAGAACGTTCGTCTGGCAAGCCAGCTGACCGGCAACCAGATCGATATCATGACCGAGGAAGAAGCTAGCGAGAAGCGGAGCAAGGAATTTGCCGAGCGTTCGAAGATGTTCGAGGAAGAACTCGACGTCGACGAAACGCTGTCGCAGCTCCTGGTTGCCGAAGGCTTCGCCGAGCTTGAAGAAGTCGCCTATGTCGAACTGGCCGAACTCGCCAGCATCGAAGGGTTCGACGAAGAGCTGGCAGAGGAACTGCAGAGCCGTGCAATCGAAGCTCTCGAGCGCCAGGAAGCGACCTATCGCGAAGAGCGCCAGGCACTCGGTGTGGAAGATGATCTGGCGGAAATTCCGCACCTGACCGAAGCGATGCTTGTCACGCTCGGCAAGGCAGGGATCAAGACGCTCGACGATCTCGCCGACCTCGCAACCGACGAACTGATCGCGAAGAAGCGCGAAGCTCCTCGCCGTCGCGGCAATGCCGATGGTCCGCCGATGCGTCGTCCGCAGCGCGAGCAGGACAAGGGCGGCGTTCTGGGCGAATACGGTCTTTCCGAAGAGCAGGGCAACGAGATCATCATGGCTGCCCGTGCACACTGGTTCGACGACGAAGAGGTAGCGGCACCCGCCGAATCCACCGAGGCAGCAACGCAGGAGGCCGCTGATGCGGACTCCACCCAATGAGCGCCTGACGCCCGACATCGCTGAAGATGCCGAGGCCCGGAGCACTTCCGGGCCCGGAAAGTCCTGCGCGAACAGGAAAGAGCCCGAACGGCGCTGTATCCTGACAGGGGATCATGCGGCGCGCGCATCGCTGATGCGTCTCGCAATTTCGCCTGACGGTGACGTGCTGCCCGATCCAGGGGCGAAAGCGCCTGGTCGCGGTGCCTGGATCGGTGTTTCGCGCACTCAACTTGAAGAAGCGCTCGCCAAGGGCCATCTGAAGGGTGCGCTGGCGCGTGCATTCAAAGGGGCTCCGCTCAGGATTCCCGATCAATTGCCGCAAATGATCGAAGATGCGCTGACTCGCAGCTTCCGCGACCGGCTCGGCCTTGAAATGCGTGCAGGGCATTTGCTGCTCGGCTCGGATCGCATTGCGGAACAGGCCCGCGCTGGGCGTGTGGCGCTGCTGATGCACGCGTCCGATGCCAGTGAAGATGGGCGCAAGAAGCTCGATCAGGCCTGGCGTGTCGGTCGCGAGGCGGAAGGAAGCGGAGAGCGCGGTACCGTCTTGCCACTGGACCGTGCGGCTTTGTCTGTGGCATTGGGCCGCGACAATGTCGTTCATCTGGGGGTGAGCGGCCAGGGCGGAGGCCGCATGGCGGCACAGCGGGTGGCATCGTCCCTCGTACGCCTGCAGAAGTTTATCGGGACTGAGACCCGTGAAGAATCAGACGGTTGTGCGCAGGATGCGCATGCCGATACGACGAATTGAATGCGTGAAGGAATAGCAAGCTAGATGAGCGACGAAGAAAACAAACCTGCCCGTAAACCGCTTGGCCTGAAGAGGTCGGTCGATGCTGGAGAGGTCAAGCAGACCTTCAGCCACGGCCGCACCAACAAGGTTGCGGTTGAGGTCAAGCGCCGCCGCAAGCTGCTGAAGCCGGGCGAAACCGCTCCGGCGCCGGAGCCGACCCCGACGCCCGCACCCGCGCCTGAACCCGTTCAGGAAGCGCCGAAGAAGGCTGCGCCGCCGAAGAAACCGGCAGCTCCTTCCGAAACCCCGCAGGAACGCGTCGCGCGTTTGCAGCGCGAGGCCGAAGAAGAGCGCCTGCGTCTGGCAGAAGAAGCGCGCAAGCGCGATGATCAGGCTGCCAAGAAGGCAGCCGAAGACGAGAAGCGTCGCGCCGAAGAAAACCGCAAGGCCGAGGAAGAAGCCGAGAAGCGCGCTGCCGAAGAAGCTAAGGCCGCTGCCGAAGCGCCTGCGGCCGAGGAACCGGTTGAAAGCGACGAATCGGAAGCTGACGACGGATCGGGCAAGGCTGCGCCCAGCCCGCGCAAGTTCACGCCTGTCGCACGTCCCGAGCCGAAGCGTCCGGACAAGAAGAAAAAAGAAGAAAAGCCTGCTCGCGGCGCGGTGGCAAACCCGAAGGACAAGCGTCGTTCTGGCAAGCTTACGGTCACCAAGGCGCTCAACGAGGACGAAGGGCGTCGCGCCCGTTCGCTCGCAGCGCTCAAGCGTGCGCGTGAAAAGGAACGCCGCCTCCACGGTGGCCCCGCCGCTCCGCGTGAAAAGCAGGTGCGCGACGTCGTCGTGCCGGAAGCGATCACGGTCCAGGAACTCGCCAACCGCATGGCGGAAAAGGGTGCCGACCTGGTGAAGGAGCTGTTCAATCTCGGCATGATGGTGACCGTCAACCAGACGATCGACCAGGATACGGCCGAGCTGCTGGTCGATCAGTTCGGACACAACGTCACCCGCGTTTCCGAAAGCGATGTCGATATCGACACCTCGCAGGATCAGGATCCCGAAGAAACGCTGAAGCCGCGTCCGCCGGTCGTAACCATCATGGGCCACGTCGATCACGGCAAGACCTCGCTTCTCGATGCACTTCGCGGTGCCAATGTCGTGAAGGGCGAAGCCGGCGGCATTACGCAACATATCGGCAGCTATCAGGTGAAAACGAAGGGCGGCGATACGGTCACCTTCCTCGATACGCCGGGCCACGCTGCCTTTACCGAGATGCGTCAGCGCGGCGCGAACGTCACCGATATCGTCGTGCTCGTCGTGGCAGCTGACGATGGCATCATGCCGCAGACGATCGAGGCCATCAATCATACGAAGGCTGCTGGCGTTCCGATGATCGTGGCGATCAACAAGGTCGACAAGCCAGAGGCCAATCCGGACAACATCCGCACCCGCCTGCTCGAACACGAGGTCATCGTCGAGAAGATGTCGGGCGATGTGCAGGACGTGGAGATTTCCGCGAAGGAAAAGACCGGCCTGGATGAACTCCTCGAAAAGATCGCGCTTCAGGCAGAGCTGCTCGAACTCAAGGCAAACCCCGACCGTATGGCCGAGGCGACCGTGATCGAAGCGCAGCTCGACAAGGGCCGCGGCCCGGTTGCGACCGTGCTCATCACGCGCGGCACCTTGAAGCGCGGCGATACCTTCGTTGTCGGTACCGAGAGCGGCCGTGTTCGTGCGATCGTCAACGACCAGGGCAAGCAGATCAAGGAAGCCGGTCCTTCGATGCCGGTCGAGGTTCTTGGCCTCGGCGGTGTGCCGAGCGCCGGTGATACGCTCACCGTGGTTGAAAACGAGCAGCGCGCCCGCGAAGTTGCCCAATACCGTCAGGAAAAGGCGACCGAGAAGCGCACCGCGCTGGCCCCGACCAGCTTCGACACCATGTTCAACAACCTCGCTTCGAACGTGATCGAATTCCCGGTCGTGGTGAAGGCCGACGTCCAGGGTTCGGTCGAAGCGATCAACACCGCGCTTCACAATCTCTCGAATGACGAGATCAAGGTGCGTGTCCTGCACGCAGGTGTCGGCGCGATTACCGAAAGCGATGTGTCGCTGGCCTCGGCTTCGAACGCACCGATTATCGGCTTCAACGTTCGTCCCAATGCCAAGGCACGCGAACTGGTGAAGCGCGACGGCGTCGAAATGAAGTATTACGACGTCATCTATCACCTGACCGAGGAAATCGCGAAGGAGATGGCGGGCGAGCTTGGTCCGGAGCGGATCGAGAACGTTGTCGGCCGTGCTGCGGTCAAGGAAGTGTTCCGTTCGGGCAAGCGCGACAAGGCAGCCGGCCTGCTGGTGGAAGAGGGTGTCATCCGCAAGGGTCTGCACGCTCGTCTCACCCGCGACGACGTCATTGTCTCGGCCACGACTATCGCGTCGCTGCGCCGCTTCAAGGACGACGTGGACGAAGTCCGCGCCGGTCTCGAATGCGGTGTGGTCCTCGCCGATACGAACGACATCCAGGCGGGCGACCAGCTGGAAGTCTTCGAAGTCGAGGAACGTGAACGCACTCTGTGAGCGCCGATCCAGCAAAGCACGCCTTGGGCGCGGCCCACGCCGACCTGATGGGTGTGGAGTTCGACAGTTTCGATGCGGAGCGTGAGGAAATCACGCTCCGTTTTCGGGCTCCCGACAGCTTTATTACTCCGCGCGGAAGCGTGCAGGGAGGGCTGGTCGCAGGCTTTCTCGACGAGGTAATGGGCTGGGCGCATGTCTGGGCGACCGATCACGCAGAAGCGCCGCTCAACCTCGACATCACCATGACGCTGCTGCGTCCTGTGATGGCCGGTCCGGTGATCGGCAAGGGCAGGGTGATCAGGCGGGGCAAGAGGGTGATCTTCCTCGAAGGCGAATTGTTCGACCTCGAAGGGCGTCTTCTCGCACGATCCACAAGCACTGCCATCCCGACGCCAAGGCCGGGCGGCGCCGGCTAGCGCTGATGGGGCGCGTGGTCGCTTTTCTCGGCAGCATCAATGTCGGCGGAAACCGGATCAAGATGGTCGACCTGGTGGACGCGCTGGAAGATGCCGGGTTCGGAGACGTGTCGACGGTCGCGGCCAGCGGCAATGTGATCCTTCCCGATGCACACGATCCTGCCATGTTGGAAATGCGGCTTGAAAGCGTCGTCCAGCAGCGTTTCGGCTTCAAATCCTGTGCGATGGTTCGCACGACTGCCCAGATCCGCTCGGCCATCGAAGACAATCCGTTTCACGGAACCGGACCGGAACACGGCACCGACAAAATGGTCCATTCGATCTTCCTCAGCCAGCAACCCGATGTGGCAGCGGTCGAAGCCGTTATCGTGGAACACAGCGCAAGGGGAAGCGAACGCCTCGCACTGGGTGACCGGGTCCTGTTTCTGGACTATGTGCACGGGGTTGGCGTGTCCGACCTTTCAAACAAGTTCCTCGAACGGAGGCTTGGCTGTAAGGGGACGGCGCGCAATATGAGCTCGCTAAAACGTATTCTTGGTAAGATGACAG
The DNA here is from genome assembly GCF_001281485.1 of Altererythrobacter epoxidivorans. Classification (NCBI taxonomy): domain Bacteria; kingdom Pseudomonadati; phylum Pseudomonadota; class Alphaproteobacteria; order Sphingomonadales; family Erythrobacteraceae; genus Altererythrobacter; species Altererythrobacter epoxidivorans. The sequence goes on along the minus strand of NZ_CP012669.1, from coordinate 1,633,383 downwards.
CCTGATGGCACGACAACAATTCACCCCCGAGCAGCACTCCGTCCGCGTACTGAAAGTCAGCGAACGGGTGCGCCACATCCTGTCCGAACTTCTCGCGCGGCAGGAGGTTCATGACGAGCGTGTCTCGGCCGCGAATATCGCTGTGACCGAGGTGCGGATGACGCCGGACCTGCGCAATGCGACCGCCTACGTCAAACCCCTGCTGGGCAAGGACGAGGGCGAGATCGTCACAGCTTTGCGCCAGAACACGGCTTTCCTGCAGCGCGAAGTTGCCAAGCGATTGGGGCTGAAGTTTGCGCCGAAGCTCAAGTTCAGGGCCGATGAAAGCTTCGACGAAGCCGACCGTATCGAAATGTTGCTGCGCGATCCCAAGGTCGCCCGCGACCTCGACGAAGAAGAATAGGGGCGGACAGCAATGAGTGCGCCGAACGATCGCGTAACGGTCGTCCATGAGAATTTCCTGCGACGCGTCGCAGCCGGTGATTTTCCTGCGGGGCGAGCCCCTGCAGGACCGCTCGACGACAGGCTCGCCCTTTCGATCTTTCGCAGCGCATGCCTGACCCGCGCGATCGACCGTCAAAGCCGGAAAATGCAGGCGGCGGGGCAGGGGTATTACTCCATCGGGCCATCGGGCCACGAGGGGTTGGCGGCCATTGCGGCGGCACTTCGCCCCACCGACATGGCATTCCTGCACTATCGCGACACTGCCTTCCAGATCCAGCGAAGCGAGCAGGTGGCAGAGCGGCAGGGCGGCCAGACGACGGCTTGGGATATCCTCTTGTCCTATTCGTGTGCGGTCGATGATCCGATTTCGGGCGGACGCCACAAGGTGCTCGGTTCGAAACAACTCAACATCCCGCCGCAGACTTCGACGATCGCCAGTCATCTGCCCAAGGCGGTCGGCGCGGCCTACTCACTCGGACTTGCCAAACGTTGTCCGCCGGAATTCAAGCAATTGCCGGACGATGCGATCATCTATTGTTCGTTTGGCGATGCTTCCGTGAACCACTCGACGGCGCAGGGTGCGTTCAACACGGCCGCGTGGACCAGCTACCAGTCGGTCCCTTTGCCACTGCTGTTCGTTTGCGAAGACAACGGGATCGGAATTTCGACGAAAACGCCGACCGGTTGGGTCAAGGCGACCTTTCAGAACCGTCCTGGCATCAGGTACTTCGAGTGCGACGGACTCGACATCTACGAGACCTTCAAGGTCGCCAAGCAGGCTGCGGAATACGTCCGGACGCGCCGCAAGCCTGCCTTCCTGCATGTGCGCACGATCCGCCTGTATGGACATGCAGGCGCGGATGTCGCGATGGCCTATCTCTCGCGCCAGGAAGTCGAGGCGGAGGAGGCACAGGACCCGCTGCTGCACATGGTTCGCCAGCTTGAGGAAGCCGAGGTGCTGCCCGCTTCAGATGCCCTGGCGATCTACGAAGAAACCGGCCGCCGGGTAGCCCGCATTGCAGACGAAGTCGTCAAGCGCGCGAGACTTGAAAACGCCGACCAGGTCATGGCGAGCCTGATCCCGCCGAAGCGGGACTGTGCGATTGCCAAACAGCCTTCGGAAGAAGAACGCGCTGCGGTTTTCGGATCGGATATCGCACTGATGGCCAAGCCCCAGCCGATGGGCAAGCTGATCAACATGGCGCTCACTGACCTGATGCTGGATCATCCCGAAGTCGTCATGATGGGTGAGGACATCGGTCGCAAGGGCGGCAATTATGGCGTTACGCAGCGCCTATCGAGCAGGTTCGGCCGCGCTCGCGTGATCGACACCTTGCTCGACGAACAGGCCATTCTCGGTCTCGCCATCGGCATGGCCCAGAACGGTTTCGTCCCAATCCCGGAAATCCAGTTTCTGGCCTACCTCCACAATGCCGAAGACCAGTTGCGCGGAGAGGCAGCCACCTTGCCGTTCTTCTCCGACGGGCAATACACGAACCCGATGGTCGTCCGGATATCAGGGCTTGGCTATCAAAAGGGCTTCGGCGGTCATTTCCACAATGACAATTCGCTCGCCGTGCTGCGCGATATTCCGGGCCTCATACTCGCGTGTCCTTCGAATGGCCGCGATGCTGCCATGATGCTGCGCGAATGCGTCAGGCTCGCCCGCGAAGAGCAGAGGCTGATCGCTTTCCTCGAACCGATTGCACTTTATCCCATGCGCGACTTGCATGAAGCAGGCGATGGCGAATGGATGCAGCTATACCCCGAACGTGATGCGACTATCGGCTTGGGCGAGGTCGGAGTTCACGGAGACGGGACGGACCTCGCCATCGTCACTTTCGGCAATGGCGTTTACCTGTCGTCACAGGCTGTTTCGCTCCTGGCCAAGCAGGGGATCAACGCGCGGATCGTCGACGTGCGCTGGCTCACGCCATTACCAGAACAGGCCATCGCCGATGCCGTTTCAGGATGTGGCGCGGTTCTGGTGGTTGACGAGACGAGGCGTAGCGGCGGAGTTGCGGAAGCCTTGATGGCTACGCTGACAGAGCGCGTGGACATACCCCATTCGCGCCTCACCGCGCAGGACAGCTTCATTCCAACTGGGCCAGCCTATGCCGCTACAATGCCTTCGTGCGACCAGATAGTCGGCGCTACGCTCGATCTCTTGGGGAAGGGCGCATGAAGACTGCGGCAGTCATCTGTCCGGGACGCGGGACCTACAACGCCGCCGAGCTCGGTTATCTCGCGACACACTTTCCCGATCCGGCCCTGCTCAGCCAATTCGACGAGATTCGTCGTCAGGCCGGTCAGGATACGCTCAGCGAGCTTGACGGAGCCGAGCGATTCTCGATGGCGCGACACACGCGCGGCGACAATGCATCAGGACTGATCTTCGCCGCCTCTTACGGCGATTTTCTCTCGATCAACCGAAACGAGATCGAAGTCGTAGCGGTGACCGGGAATTCCATGGGCTGGTACACTGCACTGGCGTGTGGGGGCGCACTGACTGCGACCGATGGGTTCAACGTTGCCAACACCATGGGAACCTTGATGCAGCAGGCGCTGATCGGGGGGCAGACGATCTATCCCTGGATCGGCGACGATTGGAAGCCTGACTTCGCCCGCAAGGCAGAGCTGCTGCAACAAGTCGAGGCAATCAATGCGGAGACTGACAACGAGCTTTATCTCTCGATCGATCTGGGCGGGATGCTGGTTCTTGCCGGGAATGCGGAAGGGCTGGAAGCATTCGAGCAGACCGTTGAGCCACTACAGGGGCGTTTTCCCATGCGCCTGGGCAATCATGCTGCCTTTCATACGTCTTTGCAGGAGCCGGTAGCCTCGCAGGGGCAGCAGCAATTGTCGCGCGATCCCTTTGGCCAGCCTGAACTCCCGCTTGTCGACGGCACAGGCCGTATCTGGTGGCCAGGCGCGACCGATGCAGACGCGCTATACGACTATACGCTTGGGGCGCAGGTAACGCAGACCTACGACTTCACTCGCGCGCTTACCGTTACGGCGCGGGAATTCGCACCCGATATCTTCATCATCCTTGGGCCTGGGACGACATTGGGCGGGGCGGTCGCACAATCGCTGATCTGTGCCGATTGGCGCGGGATGGACGGCAAGGCTGCCTTCCAGCGGGAGCAATCGGAAGAAACTCTCCTCGCTGCGATGGGGATGCAGGACCAGCGCTCGCTCGTCGCCAAATAAGCGCTCAAAGGAAAAGGGCCCGCGCCGAAGCGCGAGCCCTTCCTCCCCTCCGAAGATGGGTAATCTCAGGCCGAAGCGAGGGCCAGGCCCGTCGCCGGAACCTTCGATTGCAGGTCACCCGGCAGCGCGGAAACGACCTTGCTGCGGATCGGCGTCCAAAATGCCGACAGGGTCAGCAGGGCCGAACCGATCACAAGAGCGGTCAATGCCACATTGAGTTCGACTGCTCCGAATTCGTCGAACAGGAAAGTCAGCGCTGCGAGCACATAGGCCAGTGCCGATACCAGCAGCGCGCGTCGGTCGACGGCAAGGGCAACGATGCCCAGGGCGACATAGACGACCAGCACGCCGACAGATGCGCCGATGCCGATATTCTCGCCATCCGTGACGCCGAGCCAATGGAACAGCGGGTGGGCGATCATCGGGGCGGCCAAAAGGTGCAGCCAAAAGGCGACGTCGCTGCGGCGCGTCTGACGACCAAGGTCGCTGATGTCCCACCGCATGGCGACAGTGAATATCGCCAGGCCTGCTACGAACACCATCGGGATCAGGATTCCCTGAGGATTCTCGATTTGCCGCGGTCCGATTGCCGTCATGATAAGAGCGATAGCGGTGACGGTCAGCGCCGCCGCTCCTGCAGCAATGGTGATCGGCACCATGAACCGGCGCCAGTGGAGCCAAGCAGCCCCGGCAGTGACCAGCCCCGTAGCGGCGATCAGCAGCCCTGCCATGACAGCGTGGGTTTCGAAGTTATCGCCACTGAAACTCATCACGATGAAGCCGAGGAGCATCTCGAAAATACCGCCGACAAAGGCGATCAGGAGCACGATGCTGGGTAGGGCCATGCGGCGGCGGCGAGTGAAATATTCGGCCATGCCCCATGCGGCGGCGGCGATGAACATGCCGGAAAAGGGCGGTGGCCCGTCCAGTGCCGGGGTAAGCGCGTGGCCGATCCCAGCCATCGCAACCAACAGCAGAACCGCTGCGATCGTGACGAAGATATCGTTGAAGCTGTTGATGAGCCGGAAATGCTCTTCGTCCGTGGCAGGGGCCTCCCGGCTTGCGCGGACGGAATTTCTCAAGGCATCGGCGGCCTCGGCGCTGATCGCGCCGCTAGCGACTGCCGTGCGCAGGTCGTCTTCTGTGTACATGGGCGTAACTCTCCCTGTTGATGGGGGAAAGCTACGCCCAGTGTGTTAGTGTGTCAATACAGTGTGATTATCCGCGAGCCGATGACGGTCCGGTGCCGGTAACCTTCTGCATTGCAGTCAGGATAGCGCCCGACTGTTCGCTGCCCGACTGCGGAGCCTTGAGGTTCGAGAATTCGCTGATCTTGTCCCAGTTGGCAGCGAAGCCTTCGACGGTGCGCTCGCCATCCGGAAGCCACACGGCATCGTTCATGACGGTCCAAGCGCTGTGGAAACCGCCTGCGCCCGCGCCGACAATGGCGTTTGTCGGTGCATCTTCGCTGACGAGGAAGAGTGCAGCCGGGACCACGTTCACAGGGTCGAACAGCTTGAACGCTTCTTCGGGGAAGAGGTCTTCGGTCATGCGCGTGCCGGCAACGGGGCTGATTGTGTTGACCTTGATATTGTACTTCGCGCCTTCGAGCTGCAGCGTCTTGGTCAGGCCGGCGAGACCGAGCTTGGCTGCGCCATAGTTTGCCTGGCCGAAGTTGCCGAAAAGGCCGGTCGAGGATGCGGTCATCAGGATGCGGCCATAGGCCTGCTCGCGCATCGTTTCCCACACGGCCTTGCTGACGTTGGCCGAACCATTGAGGTGCACGTCGACGACGAATTCGAAGTCATCCATTGTCATCTTTGCAAAGGTCTTGTCGCGCAGCACGCCTGCGTTGTTGATGACAATGTGGACGCCGCCCCACTTCTGCTTGGCGTCGGCAACCATCTTTTCCATCTGTTCGAATTCGGTGACGCTGCCACCATTCGACATGGCTTCACCGCCCATCTTCTCGATTTCCTCGACGACCTGGAGGGCCATGTCGGAATGCCCGGTGCCGTCGCGCGAACCGCCAAGGTCGTTCACCACGACTTTTGCGCCGCGGCGTGCGAGTTCGAGTGCATATTCCTTGCCCAGGCCGCCGCCTGCGCCGGTCACGATGGCTACCTTGTCCTTGAAATCGATGCTCATGGGGGTTCTCCGCTTATGGTGGTGGGCTTTACGTGCCCGTAAACTAAAATGTGCGCGCTGCGTGGCACTTTACGAAGGGTGTTGCAACAGTCGCTAGGGCGAGGGCGCGATGCCGTAGGGGCAGCTTGGCTCCCTAGAGGCCCTCGAGGGCGGGAATGAGGCCGTCTAGCGAATCGATCACTACATCTCCGCCCAATTCGTGCGCGGGAGCATCGCAATAGCCATAGGCAGCAACGATCATCGGGACATCCGCCGAACGCGCCGCTTTCACATCATAACTCGAATCGCCGACGAAGGCGAAACTGCCGCCGCCAAGTCGTTCGCGCGCGGCGAACAGGGGGGCAGGCGAGGGCTTGGCGAGAAATTTCCCATCGACGCCACGACCAAGGCTGTCCCCACCGATCACGCATTCGAAATGTTCGATCAGTCCGAGCTGGGTCAGGATGCCGCGAGCGAACTCTTCGAACTTGTTCGTGACGACACCCATCCGAACGCCCCGTGCTGCGAGTTCGCGCAAGGTCTCTTCGGTGCCCGGGAAGGGCCGCGTAAGGACGGCGTTGTTCTCGGCATAGAAGGCCAGCATCGCCTTGTAGAGGGGGCGAAACTCTTCATCCGGTAATCCGCCCTGGGCCTCGACCGCGCGAGCGAGCATGATTTTTGCCCCTCCACCGATCAGGTCTTTCGAGCTGTCGACGGGGACAGGATCGAAGCCGCCGAACTCGAGCGCGTGGTTCACCGCTGTCCCGAGATCGCGAAAAGTGTCGAGCAGCGTGCCGTCGAGATCGAAGCCGACAGCATCAAAAGGAAAATCAGCCATGCGCGCACGGGTGGCGGATGGTTCTTCAAACCGCAAGCATTTGCTGGCAAAGGACGCGCAACAGGAGACATCATGACAGAATTCGCAGCCGTCATCCTCGCCGCTGGCAAGGGCACCCGAATGAAAAGCGACCTGCACAAGGTGCTGCATCCCATCGCCGGACGATCGATGATCGATCACCTGATGGCTTCGGTCGATGCGCTTTCTCCGGTGCGTAAGGTTGTGGTTGTGGGTGCCGGGCGCGAACAGTTGGAAAGCGCGCTGGGGGCGCGTGCAGCCACTTGCCTGCAAGAGCCGCAGCTTGGGACTGCGCATGCCGTCCAGCAGGCCCAGCAGGAACTGGCAGGCTTCGATGGCGACATCTTGATCATGTACGGCGATGTCCCCTTCGTTCGGGCCGAGACGATGCAATCCATGCTCGATCGGCTGCACATGGACGATGCTCCCGCAGCGGTGGTGCTCGGCTTCGAGCCGGAGGATGCGCTCCAGTACGGCCGCGTCATTGCCGACGATGCGGGACGGATCCGCAAGATGGTGGAATTCAAGGACGCCAGCGAAGAAGAGCGGGGATGCCGCCTCTGCAATTCCGGCCTGATGGCAGCGAGCGCAAAAGACTTGTGGGCGCTTCTCGACCGGGTGGGCAACGATAACGCGCAAGGCGAATATTACCTCCCCGATATCGTCAACATTGCGATCGGCGACGGGCGGGTGTGTGCCGCCGTGACGACGAACGATGCGAGCGAAGTCGCAGGTATCAACAGCCGTTCCGAACTCGCCGCTGCCGAACGCCAGTGGCAGGAGTTGAAGCGCGAGGAAGCCATGGCGGAAGGCGCAACGCTGCGCGCTCCCGAAACGGTATTCTTTAGCTGGGATACGGAATTGGGCCGCGATGTGACGATCGAGCCGAATGTTGTCTTTGGCCCGGGGGTAAAAGTCGCCGACGGTGCGCACATCAAGGCATTCAGCCATCTGGAAGGCGCAGTTGTCGGCAAGGACGCCCAGGTCGGTCCCTATGCAAGATTGCGCCCCGGAGCCGTCATGGAAGAGGGCGCCTTTGTCGGCAATTTCGTGGAAATGAAGAAGGCCGTGCTGGGCAAGGGGGCGAAGGCAAGCCACCTGACCTATCTCGGCGATGCAACGGTTGGGGAAGGCGCCAATATCGGCGCTGGCACGATAACCTGCAATTACGACGGCTATTTCAAGCACAAAACCGAAATCGGTCCGCGTGCCTTCATCGGTTCGAACAGTTCTCTGATAGCCCCGGTCAAGATCGGTGCCGATGCGATTGTGGCTGCAGGCAGCGCAGTCAGCCGCGATGTGGGCGACGGCGACCTTCGCATGGTTCGCGGCGAGCAGATCGTCAAACCCGGTTGGGCCGATCGTTTCCACGATACGATGAAAAAGAAGAAGGCGGCGGAAAAGGCAAAGGGCTAGGGCCGGTAAGTTGGAAGACGAGGAGCCGCGCAACTGCTGGCTGTGCGAACGGACGCTGGGAGCCGTCGTGCAGGATCATCACCTCGTTCCCAAATCGAAAGGTGGCCGGGAGACTGTTCCGCTCCACCCGATCTGCCACCGGGCGATCCATACCAATTTCACCAATGCCGAACTGGCGCGGATCGGTACCGACCGTGACGCCCTGCTGAAGAACCAGGGGCTATCCAATTTCCTGGCATGGGTAAAAGGCAAGCCGCCCGACTTCCATGCACCAACCTTCACGCAGCGAAGGTAAGGCAGGAAAGCGGGCGGCCCGGGGACCAGGACTTTCCGGGAAGACTACCGGATCAGGTACGCTCCAGCTCGCGGCGACCTGTGGCGATCTTGCGATCGACCTGTCGCTCCCAGCTTTCGAATTCATTGCGGCTCAGGAGATAGCGCCAGCGAGCCTCGTCGAACGAGATCAGCTTGTTGCGAACCGCCTTGACCACTTCGGCCTTGCGGGCATCCGACCAGTGGATGTCATGCGATTCAGGTAGTCCGGCGCGCTTGATGGCATCGGCAACAGTTTCATGCGGGGCATACGCCATAGTCTGTTCTCCAACATTGTTCGGCCCCCCGTTGGCTTAAATGCTGGATTTCCAGAGTTAATTCCGGGTTTTCGGTTATCCCTTAAGCTGCGTTCATCATCCGAATGGTGCACCGCGCGCGACGAGACGAGACAAACCCGTCACCTCGCGCGCGATACCCGTGTTTTCGATTGTGATCGCAGCCTTATTTCGAATCGGAATCCATCAGACGCTGCATCAGATAGACCGTTTCGATGGCCTTGATCTTCGCCCGCTGCTTGTTGTCGACGCCGCCAGAGTGACCGCCGGTCATGTCCTCGAAATACCAATAGGGCTGGCCGAGGCTCTTCAGCTTCGCCGCTGCCTTGCGGGCATGAGAGGGGTGCGTTCGGTCATCCGCGGTTGACGCCCAGAGCAGCGGGGATGGGTAGTCCACGCCTTCGGCGATCTTCTGATATGGAGAGTATTCCTCTATCCAGGCGCGCTCTTCGGCAATGCGAGGATCGCCATATTCGCCAACCCAAGAGGCACCGCGGCCAATCAATGGCAGGCGAAGCATGTCGAACAGCGGAATCTGGACGATCGCGGCATTGATCAGGTCGGGGCGCTGGGTCAGGAATGTCCCCACCAGCAGGCCGCCCTGGCTACCGCCCTGGATACCGAGATGCTTGGGCGAGGTGAAACCTCGCGCGATCAGGTCCTCGCCCACGGCGATGAAGTCGTCCCAGGTGCGCTGCTTGTTTTCGCGCATTGCGGTCTGGTGCCAGCCTGGGCCGAACTCGCCACCGCCGCGCAAGTTGGCGAGGACATAGGCGCCGCCCCTTTCCAGCCATGTCTTGCCGGTCACCGATAGGTAGCTCGGCAGTTGCGATACCTGGAAACCGCCATAGCCGTACAAGAGCGTTGGCGTGGTCCCATCCATCTTCATCCCTTGCGGTTTGACGATGAAATAGGGGATCTTGGTTCCGTCCTTGCTCGTCGCTTCGTGCTGTTCGACCGACATACCTTCGCTGTCGAAACGCACTGGCGACTGCTTGAGCGCCTCGGGCTTGCCACCGTCCGAATAGAACAGCGTCGTCGGCTCGAGGAATCCATTCGAGGTGAACATGATCTCGTCGGTCTCGCTCGAGGCTGTTGCGATGTCGAGGCTCGAGTTCGCTGGCAGGTCGACGTCTTGCGTCACCCACTTGCCGTTGTCGAAATCGATCCTGACAACCTTGCCGACCACGTTGTCGAGCATGCTGACGAAGAGCGAATTTCCGCTGATTGCGCCTCCGCGCTTGGTTTGGCGTTCAGCCGGAGCCCAGACGAGCGTTTTCTTCGCTCCATTGGGATCAGCCTTCCACTCTTCGAGATCGACCGCGACGAGGGAGTCGGCCGGGAACGTTGTTCCATCGACTTCCCAGTCAACATTCGTGGAATAGAGCAGATGCCCATCGACGATGCCGTAGAGCGATGCCTTCAGCGGTATGTTGAGACGCAGCCATTCGCCATCCTTCTCGACGAAGTTCTCTGTCTCAAAAAAGCTGACGCCGCGAAATGCCGTGCGTGCATGAATGCTTCCCTTGTTATCGCGAAGCAGGCCGGCACCCGACCAGACATCCTTGCGATCGCCGCGGAAGATTTCCTGCGCGTCGTCGATCGATTGGCCGCGCTTCCATAGGCGGGTTGTGTAGGGATACTCGCTTTCCGTCATCAGCGTTTCGTCGAAGTTGCGAGTGACGAGCAGCGTGTCTTCATCGATCCATTCGATGCTGCCCTGGCTCTCTGCCAGTTCGAAACCGCCTTCGACGAAATTGCCGGTATTCATGTCGAATTCGCGCATGATGGTGGCGTCCTTGCCACCGTCTGACAGCGCGATCATGCAGTGACGCTCGAGCGGGGGCAGGCATGTCGAACCCTTGTAAACCCACTCACGACCTTCAGACTTTGCCAGCGCATCGACGTCCAGGACAGTTTCCCATTCGGGATTGTCGGTGCGATAGCTTTCCATCGTGGTGCGACGGACCAGCCCGCGCGGATTGTCCTTGTCCTGCCAGAAATTGTAGAGTCCATCCGGACGGATCGAAACCATCGGGATGCGATCCTGGCTATCGAGGATTTCGAGGATTTCGGCCTGGATCTCGTCGAAACGCGGATCCATTGCCATGTGGGCCAGCGTGCGGTTGCTTTCATCGCTGACCCATTCGAGCGATTTATCGCTGCGGGCTTCTTCGAGCCAGATGAACGGGTCTTGCTCGACACCGGGCAGCGTCGTTTCAGCTGCTTTGGTCTCAGTCTCTTTGTTCTGGGCGTTTACCGTTGATGCAGTCATAGCGAGCACGCCTGCGAGCGCGATTTTCGAAACAAGATTCAAATGTCCTCTCCATCGGGGATTCAGCTAGGTCGAATGTGGCGACCGGACCCGGGAAAGTGAAGCGTTTTTAGGCTCTAATGACCTGACGGAGCACTGGGAGGGATGGCCGCTACAGTAAGGAATGCCTGCACACCCTTGCCATCGTTGGCGATGAAGTTGGGACCGTTCATGATCGCAACGAGCCTGCCGTCAGCAGCTGTCAGCTCTTCACGAATCTGGCCTGCAAAAGTACCGGAGCGCCGCTGGTCGTAGGTCCAGGTGCTCGTACGGCGAAGTGCATCGACGAACTGAATGCGGGGCTTCAACGCATCGGCCGTGTCGGTCACGACTCAGCGGCAGGCGATGTGGCCCCTGGATGTTACGATAAACACGCCTGCGGCATCGGTATTGATCTGCGCATAGATAGGATCTTTCAGGAACAGCGGGCCCGTATTCTGAGCGACATCGGCAGGTACTTCCTCGAGGAGTGAAACGCCCATGTCCTTGAGCATCGCCGCGTGTTCCGGCGCAAGATGGCCTTGTCCGATGATCTGCTTCGAACAGAGTTTGAAACCGAGTTCGATGCTTTCGTAGATGCTGCGCTTTGTAGGAGGCGCTGAAACACCGTCGGATGCCGATGCATGGCTTGTCATGCAGAGAGTCGTCGCGGCGACGATGGCCAGCAGGGAAACGAGTTTCAAATGCAGGCTCCCAATGTGTAAATTTGTTACGACCTCATTTGTCGGTCGATGATGCAGGTCGACAAGCGACTAATCTATATTCCTATCGCGGCGAGCCCAAACCCGAATGGTACGACCGTGCAATTTCTCGCGCGCGATTTCTTCGTAGTCACGCTTTACGGTCGACCAGACCAGTGACCTTGTCGCTTCATTCTGAACGGTAAACGTCTCGTCGGCAGTTACGATGACCGGAGGTCTTGCGGCTATTATCCGGGCGACCTCGCCGATTTGGGGTATCCCAAGCGAAAATCTCTCAAAAGCATTGTTGAGATGATCCGGGTAAATAAAGCGTGTCGGCAGGCAGGATCCGCTCATCTGATAAAGAGCGGTCGGCCCGTCGAAAATATAGAGGCAATTTGAGCTTCCGTTCACCCTTGGTGAAATAGCTGAGGCAAGTCGATCCATACTTTCGATATGCTGCCGTGCCTTCTCGTAGCGATCAGGCAGGGACAGGAAATATCCAAAACTTGCAAGAGCCAGCATCAATGGGAAAACCTTGCCCGCACCGCGCCCGTCAAGGATCGGGAGCGAGCATAGTACAACTGCAGGAGCGAGCGCGGCGAAGTAATAAAGATAAATTGTAGACGGCAGCATAACGGTCGCAATTGTCGCCACCAGCCAAAGGACAAAAAAATAATAGGTCCTGCGGTCAGTTGGTGGAGACAAGCGGAATGCTGCATACACTGCGGCGGACAGAAGGCCGAAGATCGGGAGAAGTAATAGCAAATGGTCGTGTCTGAACCGACCAGCTTTAGAAGGGATCCGATCGAAGAAGGACACGAAGTTCGCGAAAAAGAATTCGTCAAAATGGCCGATTAATGCAAATCCTACCGCAACCAGCCCCGTGGGAAGAATGCCAAGAAAACCAAATACCGCTGCTAGCCGCACTAATTTTGGCAAGCTCGTACCCGCGCGATACTGACCCCAAAGCGCCCAAATTCCAAAGAACACGCACTGCGGCAGGACTGTGTACTTCACCTGCAGCGCAAGTCCCCCGATCAGCATTCCAATACATGCTCGGCGCACTGATTGGGGATGGCTGATCTCGACCACCAGAGTAGCCATCCACAGCATCATCGGTACGAAGAATACCTCCGCATTGGCAGAGTGCCCACCGTAGATCGAAACTAGAAAGACATAGAGAACGCCCGCGCCAAGTCCGGTTAAACGATCCACTAGACGTAAAGACAGACGATACGTCATCCATGCGCCCGCTAGCACAAATAAGGATGCAAGCACCTGGTAGCTTAAGGGCCCCGGCCCGCCGATGGCATGCGCTAGGGCAAAGATTGCGAAGAGGCCAATAGGCTTGCGATCCCAAAGATCGACAAAGGGGATTGCGCCGCGGGTCATTTCGAGACCGATCAGGGAATAGAGCTGTTCGTCGATGTCGGCATTGGGATCGCCAAACCATGCGCCGCGTACGACAAGAACGACTAGGGCTAGGATGACGAGTACTGCCAACTCAGTCTTGGCGGGCTGTCGACTACGCGTAGTTCTGGCCGGTTCCCTAGAAATCATGCCCAAGTGATGCCTCCGATTAGCGAGGAATTCTATCGATCCCAGATCGGTTTGCACTATTTCTTGCGGCAACGAAAAAGGGCGGCCCAAGTGGACCGCCCTTATGAAAACTCGATGGCCGGAACCAATCAGCCTTCGACATGCTCCGCGAGCACCGTCAGACCCTTGTCGCCGACTTCGGCAAAGCCGCCGCGCACTTCGATGGTTTCCGGTTCGCCGCCTTCGGTCTTGTAGACCTGCACGGCGCCATCGCGGATCGTCGACATGAAAGGCGCATGGCCTTCCAGCACGCCGAATTCACCTTCGCTACCGGGGACGACCACCATGTGGACCTCTTCGGAGCGGACGAGCTTGCTCGGCGTGACCAGTTCGAAGTGAAGCGCCATGTCTCTTAGGCTTCCTCAGCCAGCTTCTTGGCCTTCTCGACCGCTTCGTCGATGCCGCCGACCATGTAGAAGGCGCTTTCCGGCAGGTGGTCGTATTCGCCGTCCACAACCGCCTTGAACGAGCGGACGGTGTCTTCCAGCTGGACGAACTTGCCCGGGATGTTGGTGAACACTTCGGCCACGTGGAACGGCTGCGAGAGGAAGCGCTGGATCTTGCGGGCGCGAGCCACGGTCAGCTTATCTTCTTCGCTAAGTTCGTCCATGCCGAGAATGGCGATGATGTCCTGCAGGCTCTTGTACTTCTGCAGGATTTCCTGGACGCGGCGAGCGGTTTCATAGTGCTCCTGGCCCACGACGCGCGGTTCGAGAACGCGGCTGGTCGAGTCGAGCGGGTCCACTGCCGGGTAGATGCCCAGCTCCGAAATCGCACGGTTCAGCGTGGTCGTTGCGTCCAAGTGGGCGAACGAGGTTGCCGGTGCCGGGTCGGTAAGGTCGTCGGCGGGAACGTAGATGGCCTGCACCGAGGTAATCGAACCCTTGGTAGTCGAGGTAATGCGTTCCTGCAGGTTACCCATGTCGGTCGACAGGGTCGGCTGGTAGCCCACGGCCGAAGGAATACGGCCGAGCAGAGCAGACACTTCCGAACCCGCCTGCGTGAAGCGGAAGATGTTGTCGACGAAGAACAGGACGTCCTGGCCTTCCTGGTCACGGAAATATTCCGCCATGGTCAGGCCCGAGAGAGCCACGCGAGCACGTGCGCCCGGAGGTTCGTTCATCTGGCCGAAGACGAGGGCAACCTTCGATCCTTCGCTGATGGCATTGCCGTCGGCATCCTTGGCGATAACGCCTGCGTCGAGGAATTCATGGTAGAGGTCGTTACCTTCGCGGGTACGCTCACCAACACCGGCGAAAACGGACACACCACCGTGGCCCTTCGCGATGTTGTTGATCAGTTCCTGGATCAGCACGGTCTTGCCCACGCCGGCGCCGCCGAACAGGCCGATCTTGCCGCCCTTTGCGTAAGGAGCGAGAAGGTCGATGACCTTGATGCCGGTCACGAGAATGTCGGCTTCGGTCGACTGGTCGATGAACTCAGGAGCTTCCGCGTGGATCGGAGCGGTCATTTCGGCGCCGATGGGGCCGCGTTCGTCGATCGGCTCGCCCACGACGTTCATGATACGGCCGAGCGTCTTGGGACCAACGGGCACGGAGATCTGTGCGCCGGTTGCGATGACTTCCTGGCCGCGGGTCAGACCGTCGGTACCGTCCATGGCGATGGTGCGCACGGTGTTCTCGCCGAGGTGCTGAGCGACTTCGAGGACGAGCGTCTGTTCGCCGTTCTTGGTCTCCAGAGCGGAGAGAATGGCGGGCAGTTCGCCTTCGAAGGTCACGTCGACGACTGCGCCGATGACCTGGGCGATAGTCCCGTTGGTGGTCTGGTTGAGAGCGGGGGCGGTGGCCATGTTCGTTTCCTTAGCCTTCTATCTTACAGCGCTTCTGCGCCAGCAATGATTTCGATGAGTTCGGTCGTAATCGCGGCCTGGCGGCTGCGGTTGTACTGAATGGTCAGCTTGTCGATCAGATCGCCGGCATTGCGCGTGGCATTGTCCATGGCGGTCATCGAGGCACCCTGCTCGGAAGCTTCACGCTCCAGCAGTGCACCGAAAAGCTGCGTCTTGATGTAGCGCGGCAACAGATCGGCGAGGATTTCTTCCTCATCCGGCTCGTATTCCACGGCGGCTTCCGAAGCATTGTCGGTTTCCGGCGTGGGAACGGGCAGGATCTGAACCGAAGTCGGTTCCTGAGCCAGTGCCGACTGGAAAATCGGATAGACGAGATGGGCGACGTCGAACTCGCCAGCTTCGAACTTGCCAACCAGTTCATCGGCAATCTTCTCGGCTTCGGCGAAGTCGGGATTGCGCATTTCGCTGGTGTCGTACTGGTGATCGATCTTGTTCGCGTAGTCACGCTTGATCGGTGCACGACCCTTCTTGCCGATAAGGTAGAAGGACACGTCCTTGCCTTCGGCAATCAGCTTCTTCGCCTGGAGCTTGGCTTCCTTGACGATGTTCGAATTCAGACCGCCGCAAAGGCCCTTGTCGGTGTTCACCACCACCAGCAGGTGGCGCTGGTTGCTACCGGTGCCGCGCAGCAAAAGCGGAGCGCTGTCGCCGTTCACCTTGCTGGCGAGCGATCCCATCACGCCAGCGAGACGCTCGGCATAGGGGCGCGCAGCTTCGGCTGCTGCCTGTGCCTTGCGCAGCTTCGCCGCGGCGACCATCTGCTTCGCCTTGGTGATCTTCTGCGTCGACTTGACCGACTTGATCCGGTCCTTGAGTTCTTTGAGGCTAGCCATTTCGGCTCCCTATCGTTCTCTGGTTCCGGTTCAGGCGAACTGCTTGGCGAAGGTGTCCAGAGCAGCAACGACGGCTGCCTTGGTGTCATCTTCGAACTTGCCGGTGTCGCGAATGGTCTTCAGCACATCGGCATGCTCGTTGCGCATGAAGCTCAGCATGGCGGATTCGTATTCGGTCACGCGATCAACGGGAACGCTGTCGATGTAACCGTTGGTGCCTGCGAAGATCGAGACAACCTGCTCTTCCACCGGCATCGGCGAGAACTGCGGCTGCTTCAGCAGCTCGGTCAGGCGCGCGCCGCGGTTGAGCAGCTTCTGCGTGGAAGGATCGAGGTCCGAACCGAACTGGGCAAATGCCGCCATTTCGCGGTACTGCGCCAGCTCGAGCTTGATCGAGCCTGCAACCTTCTTCATTGCCTTGGTCTGGGCGGCACCGCCCACACGGCTAACCGAAAGACCGACGTTAATGGCCGGACGGATACCCTGGTAGAAGAGGTCGGTTTCGAGGAAGATCTGGCCGTCGGTGATCGAGATCACGTTGGTCGGAATGTAGGCCGAAACGTCGCCAGCCTGCGTTTCGATGATCGGAAGAGCGGTAAGCGAACCGCCGCCGTTGGCGTCGTTCATCTTTGCCGCGCGTTCCAGCAGACGGCTGTGCAGGTAGAAAACGTCACCCGGGTATGCTTCGCGGCCCGGAGGACGACGCAGCAGGAGCGACATCTGGCGGTAAGCAACGGCCTGCTTGGAAAGGTCGTCGTAAACGATCACGGCGTGCATGCCGTTGTCGCGGAAGAATTCGCCCATCGCAGCGCCGGTGTAAGGAGCAAGGTACTGCAGCGGAGCAGGCTCCGACGCGGTAGCTGCAACGACGATGGAGTATTCCATCGCGCCGTTTTCTTCGAGGCTCTTGACGATCTGGGCAACGGTCGAGCGCTTCTGACCCACGGCGACGTAGATGCAGTAAAGCTTCTTGCTTTCGTCGGTGCCGGCGTTCGCTTCCTTCTGGTTGATGAAGGTGTCGATCGCCACGGCCGACTTGCCGGTCTGGCGGTCGCCGATGATCAGTTCGCGCTGGCCACGGCCAACAGGGACGAGGGCGTCGATGGCCTTGAGGCCGGACTGCACGGGCTCATCGACCGACTTACGCGGGATGATGCCGGGAGCCTTTGCTTCAACGCGCTCGCGCGTCACGTCGGTGATCGGGCCCTTGCCGTCGATCGGGTTGCCCAGTGCGTCGACCACGCGGCCGAGCAGGCCCTTGCCGACCGGAACGTCCACGATGGTGCCGGTACGCTTGACGCTGTCGCCTTCCTTGATCTCGGCGTCCGAGCCGAAGATCACGACGCCGACGTTATCGGCTTCGAGGTTCAGGGCCATGCCCTGGATGCCATTGGCAAATTCGACCATCTCGCCGGCCTGGACCTTGTCGAGGCCGTGGATGCGGGCAATGCCGTCACCCACCGAGAGAACGGAGCCCACTTCGCTGACTTCGGCTTCGGTGCCGAAATTGGCGATCTGGTCCTTGATGACCTTGGAGATTTCTGCGGCGCGGATTTCCATCATTTAGCCTTTCATCGCGTTCGCGAGGGAATTCAAACGGGTGCGGATCGAGCCGTCGATGCGCTGCGATCCAATGGTTACGACGAGGCCGCCCAGGAGATCCGGGTCGACGCTCGGCTTGAGCTTTACGGTGCGGCCTTCGCGCGCGGTCAGCTTGTCCTTCAGGGTGGCAAGCTGTTCGTCGCTGAGCGCGTGGGCGCTGGTGACTTCTGCAGTGACTTCGCCGCGCTGGGCAGCGGCGATGGTCTGGAAAGCGCGGATCATGTCCGGCAGCGCGCTGAGGCGACGGTTCTGCGCGAGGACGGCGAGAAACTTCTGCGTCAGCTGCGACAGGCCAAGGACGGACGCAACGCCTTCGATGGCGGCGCCCTGCGCCTTGCGGCTCAATTCGGGGTTGGTCGTGACCTGACGAAGGTCGGCCGATTCGCGAAGAGCGGCCTCGAGCGTTTCGAGGTCCGATTCGACTGCGGTCACGGTGCCATGCTCAGCAGCGAGTTCGAACAGCGCCACTGCGTAGCGCCCTGCCAGGCTAGCCTGAATACCGGCGGAAATATCCACGCGCTTAAGGTCCTCTTGGATCCGGAGAATAACGATGCATCACCCAGCCGTATGGGATGCAAACAGGGCACCCCGGCAAGGTTGGCGCGCGCCTAGCATCACCCCTTTGCGATGGCAACCCGATTGGAAGGGATTCTTGGCGTCATTCTACGAATGGAGTATAAAGCCGGCCTGCAGTCCGAAAACGGACAGGGAGAGAGAGAATGGAAATGAAGGCAATGGCCCCGAATTGCGGGGTCGAGATTTCGGGCGTCGATCTGGCCCACTGTAGCGATTCAGAAATGCAGGCGATCAAGCAGGCGATCTACGAGCACGGGGTGGCGGTCTTCCGCGACCAGGAATTCTCTCCCGAAGATCATATTGCCTTTGCGAAGCGTTGGGGCGGGATCGACATCAACAATTATTTCCCTCTGACCGAGCAGCATCCCGAAATTGCGGTTGTAAAGAAGGAAGCGGACCAATCGACCAATATCGGCGGCGCCTGGCATACCGATCATTCCTATGACCAGATCCCTGCCATGGGCTCGATCCTCGTCGCTCGCGACCTGCCGCCAAGCGGTGGCGACACCGAATGGGCACACATGGGAGCGGCCTATGATGCCTTGCCCGACGATCTGAAGGCAGAGATCGAGGGGCTGGAGGCGTTTCATACCGCCGACCATGTATATAAGGCCGATGGTCTGTACGCGCAGACCGACATGGGATCGTCGCTAAGGGGGCAGGACCTCAAGACCGGCGCAATCCATCCGGTGGTGATCCGGCACCCTCATACGGGCCGCAAGCTGCTTTACGTCAACAGCGCCTTCACCATCCACTTTGTGGGCAAGACGCGGGAAGAAAGCCTTCCGCTGTTGCAGCGGCTCTATGATGCGGCACTCACCGCCGACAACCAGTGCCGACTGCAATGGAAGCCCGGCACCGTGGCGATCTGGGACAACCGCACCACCTGGCACAATGCGATGAACGATTACCAGGGCTATCGACGCGAGATGCACCGCATCACGCTCAGCGGGGAAGCACTGGCGGCCTGACGCCGCATGCATGTTCCTTACTGGGGTTTCGGTCCGCAGGTATAGACTAGCCGCTCGTTCGGGCGGCTCGGCAGCATGGACAGGACACCCGATTGCTGTTCGCCTAACGCGCGGGCAGCATCGGTTACGCCGCATGTCGGCGGAGTATATTCGGCACGCGCTTCGCGCGCCTTCGACATGTCGTTCCTGCCCAGCAGATAACGGTCCGTCCGGAAAGTCCTCGTGTCAGGATCGTAGTGATTGACCGAGACGGCATCATCATCGTTCGGCACCAGCACACGGCTCCAATCTCCATTGAGATAGCCATATTGCGTGCGTTCGTTGACGCAGCCGTCCGCTGCCCATTCGAACTCCAGGTCGTCGGTGCGCGCGCTGGTCACCCGGCTGCGTTCCGGGACCAGGGTGCAGAGCAATGTCCCGTCGCTCGCATTGGAAGCCGGCTCGTCTTTCTCCTGCCCTTCCGTCTGCCCGGTCGCAGCGGCGACGCGCCGGTCGATCTCGTCGAGACCCGGTCGCGAAATCCACAGCAGCAACGCGCCCAGGAATGCCGCGCCGGCGACGCCGAATGCGATCATGGCGCGGCGCTCGCCGCCTTCCTGTTCTCGCGCCTGCATACCGACATAGCCTGCCGCTGCCGCAACCATCAGCAGGATCAGCGCAAGAGCCATGGCGTTCTCGCGCTCGTCCATCACCGCCAGTTGCGCCTCGAAGCGGGCGCGGTCGCGCTTCTCCCGCAATTCGCTTTCACGAGCTTCCAAACGGTCGCGGGCTTCTGCACGTTGCTGTTCGAGGCGGGTGCGTTCGGCTGCGTCGAGGTCGTCGATGCTGCGGCAGGGGAGCGCGTTCGTCCGCGGCTCGATATCATTCGCCTCGAGGAAGGGCAGGATCTCCTTGTCGGAAACTGCGAAATAGAACTCCGCATCCGAACCGTCGGAGTCGGCGCCGAAACTGTTGACGCCCAATACGCGGCCACACGCGTCGAGCAGCGGCCCACCCGAATTGCCGCGAGCGATCGGGGCAGTGTGGAGGATCGTGTCGAACTGGCGGCTGGGCCGCGCTCCCGACAGGAAGCCGCGGCTCTTCACAGGCGGCTGGGCCCGGAAGATATCGCCGATATCGAGACCCTGCGCCCGGTCGACATTCATCGGATAGCCGACAGCCGATACCTCTCCCATGTCGCCTGCGCGGGTCCCGGCGAAGGTCAGCGGAGGCAGGCGCAGACTGCCGTCGGTGATCTCGATGATGGCAAGATCGTTGCGCGGGCTGACCGAAATCGCCTTGCCATAGGCGGCTTCGTCCCCTTCGCTCGGGACGATCCCGATGCGTAGCGTATCGTCCAGCAGCGCCTCGCGCACGACATGGGCGTTGGTCACGATCTTCGTCGGGGTCACTGCAAAACCGCTGCCGTGGCTCACCGGGAAGACCTCCTGCCCGTCTGAGCCGATGATCACGACGCGCACCACGCCTCGCGCCGCAGCGTCGATATCGGCAGGGTCGGCCTTTGCAGGGGCGGGTAGGGCGAAGGCCAGCGCCAGCGCTATCAATGTAAGGAAACGATGCATTGCGTCGGTATTTGACCGCCATTCACTTTGATCGCAAGCTTCGGGATGAAGCGAACTGCGCACTATCCTATTCACTGGCTCATGAACGAACACACTATCACACCTGCAACAGCATGGGCCGCCGTCAAGCGGCGCGACCGTTCGTATGACGGGCGCTTCGTCACCGGAGTGCTGACTACCGGCATCTATTGCCGCCCCAGCTGCGCTGCCCGCCATCCGTCCCGCGACAATGTCCGCTTTTTTGCAACCGGCAAGGAAGCCCGCGAGGCCGGCCTGAGGGCTTGCAAGCGGTGCCTGCCCGACGATGTCGGGCGCGACGAGGCCGCCGTTCTTGCCGCGATCGAGGAGATCAAGGGGTCGGAAGGCAATCCGACGCTGGATGAACTGGCGACGATCACCGGTTATTCCCCCGCGCATTTCCAGCGCATATTCAAGCGCGCAACGGGGCTTTCACCCGCTGCCTATGGGCGTGCGCTGCGGGAAGAACGCGCTCGCGAGGCGCTGGGCGCATCTTCGAGCGTGACAGGTGCAATTTACGATGCAGGATACGAAAGCGCCTCGCGCTTCTACGACGACACGAAAGGCAAGTTGGGGATGAGCGCGAGCGAGTGGAAGAACGGCGGTGCGGGTCGCACGATACACTGGGCCGTCGTCGAAACCTCGCTGGGCCCGATGATGGTCGCGGCAACCGAACGCGGCGTCTGCTGCCTTTCTTTCGGAGAGGGCGAAGACGATCTTAGGGCGCGCTTCCCCAAGGCGGAGCTTGTCCACGGGAGCGACGGTTTCGCAGCACTGCTGGATCAGGTCATTGCAGCGGTTGAGGAACCGGCGCTCGACAACTCCCACATCCCGCTCGACGTCAAGGGCACGGCATTCCAGCAGCGCTGCTGGCAGGCGCTGCGCCAGATTCCGGCTGGCGAAACGCGCAGCTATGGCGAACAGGCCGCTATGCTCGGCAATCCCAAGGCGAGCCGTGCGGTCGGCGGTGCAAACGGGGCGAACAACATCGCCGTACTCATCCCGTGTCACCGCGTCATCGCAGCGGACGGCACGCTGGGCGGCTATGCCTATGGTCTCGATATCAAGCGCGAGCTGCTCAAGAGAGAAGGGCGCAAGTAACGGCCTCGCTCGCTTGGGCGCACCATCCAGTTGTTGATGTAACCGTACTCGTTGGAAGCATCGGCTTGCCACACCGGCCTCGCTGGCTCATGCCTCGTTTTCGGAGGAGCACGACATGAACGATACGACCGCGACCAAGCCGCTCTGGCGCAAGATCATCGACTTTCCGCTGGTGGCGCTGGTCATCGGCATCTTCGCCATCGTCTTCACTCTCGGTCTCGTCGGCAGGTTCGTCGTTCCGTTCGTCACAGAGCCATTTGCCGAAGATACGGGCCGAGCGATCAGCGTGGTGATCGCCATCATTGCCGTATTCGTGATCTACAAGCTGGTGCTGCCGCGGATCGGAGACGACCGACAAGACGATTTGCCGAAGGCGGGGGCGCTGGGCGACCTCGGTCGCGGTACGATGCTGGCCGCCATCCTCATGACATTGATGGTCGCGGTCGCCTGGATCCTGGGCGTTTACGATATCCAGGGTTGGGGCGGCAGCACCTCTTTCCTGATGATCCTCTTCTCCGCCGGATTCCAGGCCGCCTTCATCGAAGAAGTGCTGTTCCGCGGCGTGATCTTCCGCTTCCTGGAGCAATTCGGCGGCAGCTGGTTCGCGCTCGCCATTTCCTCGGCGCTATTCGGCTATGCCCACATCAGCAACGACAACGCGACCGTGTTTTCCTCCATTGCCATCGCGGTAGAGGCGGGCATCCTGCTGGGCGGGGCCTATATGCTGACCCGCAGCCTGTGGTTCGCGATCGGGATCCACTTCGGCTGGAATGTCGTGCAGGGTTACATCTGGGACGTGCCGGTTTCCGGCAATGCGGTCGATGGCCTAGTGGAATCGAGCGTGTCGGGACCCGAATGGCTCTCTGGCGGGGCGTTCGGTCTGGAAGCCTCGATCATCGCGCTGATCGCAGCGACGGTGACAGGCGTTTACCTCGTCTGGCTGGCAGCGCAGCGCGGGCAGGTGATCCGTCCGTGGTGGACCCGCCGGCGACTGGCGAAAGAGCGGGCCGCGATTGCCGGTTGAGGGGGTAAACCCACCTCGGCAAATCCTATTGGATGGAACACATGGAACACAGACCTGACACTGGAATCAGGGGTGTTGCGAGCGTGGTGCTTGACGGTGTGAAAGAGCGGCCAAAATTGTCGCTTTTTCGATCCGTGTAGGAAAGCGGCGAGTTCAGCCAACGACCCGATTGCGGACTCCCGTCGCCCCATCAATCCAGCTTCGGCGGCATTCCCGGTTCGGCCTTGGCCATGGCGCGCTGGTAGGCGTCGCGCTCGCCGATGCGCTTCAGGTAGGCGTGGAGGTTGGGCATCCCCTCGATGCTCATCCCGCTCATCGCGCGGCTGGTGGTCAGCTGGAAACCCATCATGATGTCTGCGGTCGTCAGCTGGCTACCGCCGAAATATTCCGCCTCTCCCAGCCGTTTCTCGACGATCTGCCAGCTTTTGGCCATGCGATCGGCGACGAAGGGCGGCATCTGTTCGGCACCGCAAAACTGGGCGACCAGCGCCATCATGCCATTCGTCATGAAGGTGCCGTTGGCCCAGTGGTAGAAGAACAGGTGGTCGGCAAAGTCGGGGTGGTTCTTGTCCGGAACCAGCCCGCGATCGCCATATTGCGCGACGATCCAGTCGATGATTGCACCGCTTTCGCCGAGGACGAAATCCCCGTCGGTGATGACCGGTGCGATGCCCATCGGGTGCAGCGCCTTGTATTCGTCGGGAGCCAGCCGGTTGTCTTCGCGTCGGTTGTAGAGCTTGACCTCGTAATCGATGCCCATTTCCTCGCACAGCCACACGATGCGTTCGGATTGCGACAGGCGCAGGTGGTGGACGGTCAGCATTCAATTTTCTCCCCGGGCAATCTGGTTTTATGAATTGCGCGCCCAGCCTGCCTTGGCCGGGGTCAGGCTGTCGAGGAATTTCTCGGCGCTGTGCAGATAGTCCTGCTTCTTTTCATCGCCCATCCGGTCCCAGGTCGCATAGATGCGGCCGATCCGGTGGTTCTTTTCCAGCCGGTCGCGGTGCCGCTCCATAAAGTGCCAGTAGAGCGGGTTGAACGGGCAGGCGTCCTCGCCGGTCTTCTTCGACACCGAATAACGGCATTCCTTACAGTAATCCGACATCTTGTTGATGTAATTGCCCGAGGCCGCATAGGGCTTAGTCGCGAGCTTCCCCCCGTCGGCATAGAGGATCATGGCGCTGACATTGGGTAGCTCGACCCATTCATAGGCATCGGCATAGACGACAAGATACCAGTCCTGCACCTCGCGCGGGTTGATCCCGGCCAGAAGGGCAAAATTGCCGAGCACCATCAGCCGCTGGATATGGTGCGCGTGGGCATTGTCGCGGGTAGAGCGGATGCAATCGGCAAGGCAGCGCATGTCCGTTTCGCCCGTCCAGTAGAACTCCGGCAATCCGCGCTGGGCGTTGAGCGCATTGCGGCTTTCGAGGTCGGGCATGAAATACCAGTAGAAGCCGCGCACATATTCGCGCCAGCCGATGATCTGGCGGATGAAACCCTCGACCGAATTGAGCGGTGCCTTGCCGTCATCGTAAGCCTTCTCGGCGCGGCGGCACAGGTCCAGCGGATCGAGCAGGCCGAGGTTGATGCTGGTCGAAAGCATCGAGTGATACAGGTCGTCCTGCCCGTGGACCATGGCGTCCTGATAGGGGCCGAACTTCTCTATCCGCTCTGCGAAGAAAGCGTCCGCCGCCTTTTCCGCCTGTGCCCGCGTCACCGGCCAGCCGAACTTGTCGAGACTGCCGAAGTGGTCGCCGAATTTCTCCTCGACGAGCTCGATGCATTCACGGGTAATGTCATCGGGATCGAAGGTCGGCCGCGCGGGCGGGTCCATCCCGTCATCCGGGCTTTCGCGGTTCTGCTTGTCGTAATTCCAGTCCCCGCCGACCGGTTTGCCCGTGTCGGTCATCAAAAGGCCGGTCTTTTTCCGCATTTCGCGGTAGAAATGTTCCATCGTCAGGTGGTCGCGGCCGTCGGCCCAGTCGCGAAACTCGGACAGCGCGCAGATGAAGCGGTCGTCGGGCAGGATTTCCACTTCGCATGCGAACTTGTCCGGCCATTGCTCGATGGCCTGCTGCACGCGCCATTCGCCAGCCTCGACGACATGGATGGCGCGCGGATCGTGGCGTTCGATGGCGCGGGCGACCTCGCCGGTGAAGCTGCCCGAATTGCCATTATCGGTGAGCTTTACGTAATCGACCGTCCAGCCGGCATCGGACAGCTCGGCTGCGAAGTGCCGCATGGCGGAAAAGATCAGCGCGATCTTCTGCTTGTGGTGCTTGACGTAGGTCGCCTCGTCCCAGACCTCCATCATCAGGATGACGGTGTCGTCCTTGATCCGTCCCCGCAGCGAGGCAAGGTCGCGGGTCAGCTGGTCGCCGAGTATGGGAACGAGGATGGGGCCGGACATTGCCACAACAATGCCCGGCCATCCGAAAGGTGCCTCAGAGCCTGGCGATCTCTTCCCTGGCGGCAGCAAATCCTGCCTCGATCGCTTCGGGGCCGAAGCCGGCCTTTTCGACACGGATGAAGGTCACATCGTCCACGCCGATGAAATCGAGGAAGGTCTTGAGCAGGCTTTCCTGGTTTTCAGCCATCGTGCCGTTTTCGTAGGTACCGCCACGGGCAGAGGCGATCACGACCTTGCGGCCACCGGCGAGCCCTTCGGGACCGGCTTCCGAATATTTGAACGTCACGCCCGGAACGCCGAGCCGGTCGAGCCACGCCTTGAGCTGGCTGGGGATGGAGAAATTGTACATCGGCGCACCGATCACCACGACGTCGGAAGCGAGAAATTCGTCGAGGACGGAGCGCTCTGCCGGATAGGCTGCCCTCACTGCCTCTTCGTGCGTTTCGGGCGGGGTGCGGATCGCCTTGGTCGTGATGGGATCGATGTGGGACAGGGGGGCGTCGACCAGGTCGCGCGTCACCACTGTCGCATCGGGGTTTTTCGCTGCGAAGTGATCGGTGATCATCTGGGTCAGCTGGCGGCTGATCGACTGGTCGCCGGTGGTTGAACTGTCGACTCGAAGGATTTGCATTTTCATTGCTCCATAGTTACTTTCGATAACCTGGAGGCCATATGGATACTAATACCCTGACCCCGCAAGAAGGCACTTTGTTGTCCGATAGGAACACCCATGTAACCATGGAGGTCCCGGACCAGCCGAGTTGTGCTGCGGTGAACGATGTCCTGTCGCGCATCGGCGACAAATGGTCTGTGCGCGTGGTCATGAGCCTTGCCCAGGGGCCGCGCCGTTTCAATGAGTTGCGGCGCGAGATTGCGAGCATCTCTCAACGCATGCTGACGCGCACGCTACGCGGGCTGGAGCGTGACGGGCTGGTCCACCGTGAGGTTACGCCCACCGTGCCGCCGCGGGTCGATTATTCGCTCACCCCGCTGGGATCTTCGCTCACCGGTCCGGTCGCGCGGCTGGGATATTGGGCGATGGACAACATATTGGCGATCGAGGCTGCACGCCGGGATTTCGACGCCAATTGCGACGAGGACTGAGCGAAACCGTCAGACGAAACTGTAGGGGTCGATATCGACGCCGACGCGCACGCCCGGCGCGAATTGCTGCGTGCCAAGCCACCGCAGGATGATCTTCTGCAATTCGACGCTGCGCCGCGCATTGACCAGGAAACGATAGCGATAGCGCCCTCTCAACAAGGCCAGTGGAGCGGGGGCCGGACCGAGGATGGTCAAATCGTCTTCCTGCGGGCGGCTGTCGCCCAGCCGGTTTGCCGCCTGCCGCGCTTCCTGATCGTCTTCCGAAGATATGATGATCGCTGCCCACCTGCCAAAGGGCGGGGCACCGGCGTGGCGGCGCGCTTCTGTTTCGGCTTCGTAGAAGGCATCGCGGTCGCCGGCAGCCAATGCCGCGATAACCGCTGCTTCGGGATGGCGCGTCTGGATCAGGACTTCGCCCGGCTTCGCCCCGCGACCGGCGCGTCCTGCCACCTGCGCGACCTGCTGGTAAGTGCGCTCGGCAGCGCGCAAATCGCCTCCCTCGAGGCCGAGATCGGCGTCGATCACGCCCACCAGAGTCAGCTCGGGAAAGTGGAAGCCCTTGGTCACCAGCTGCGTGCCGACGATGACATCGATGGCGCCACTTTCCGCCTCGTGGATGAATTGCGCGGCGCGCTCGGGTGAATTGAGCGTATCCGAAGTCGCCACCGATACCCGCGCTTCGGGCAGGATTTCCGCCACCTCGTCCGCAATCCTTTCGACCCCGGGGCCACAGGCGACGAGGCAATCCGGCTCTCCGCATTCGGGGCAGGTTTCGGGCGGCATCGTTTCATGTCCGCAATGGTGGCAGGCGAGGCGGCGCGACAGGCGGTGTTCGACCAGCCAGGCGCTGCAATTGGGGCACTGGAAGCGAAAGCCGCAATTGCGGCACAGCGTCAGCGGGGCAAAGCCGCGGCGGTTGAGGAACAGCAGCGATTGCTCGCCCTTGGCCAGCCGGTCCTCGAGCGCGGCGACCAGCCTCGGCGAAAGCCAGCGCTGCCGTTCGGGCGGTTCTTCGGTGAGGTTGATCGTATCGATATGCGGCAATTGCGCCCCGCCGAAACGGCTGGGCAGGTCGAGCTTTTCGTAGATGCCGCTTTCGGCCATTTGCAGGCTTTCGAGCGCCGGGGTCGCGCTGGCGAGCACCACGGGGATCTTCTCGAAACGGGCACGCATCACCGATACGTCGCGGGCGTTATAACGAACCCCGTCATCCTGCTTGAAGCTGACCTCGTGCGCTTCGTCGACGACGATCAGGCCGAGGTTCCTGTAAGGCAGGAAGAGGGCGGACCGCGCGCCGACCACGACTTGCGCATTGCCTTCGCTGATTGCGCGCCAGGCCCGCCTGCGCTCCGTCGATTTTAGCGAGGAATGCCAAAGCACCGGCGGCACGCCGAAACGTTGTTCGAAACGGGAAAGGAAATTTTCCGTCAGAGCGATTTCAGGCAAAAGGACGAGGACCTGCCGACCCATGCGGAGCGCCTCTGCCATCGGTTCGAAATAGGTTTCGGTCTTGCCCGAACCGGTCACCCCGTCGAGCAGGAACGGAGCAAACTCGCGTGCCTTGACCGCTTCAACCAGCCGTCCGGCAACTTCATGCTGGTCGGGCGAGAGTTCGGGCACTTCGAAATCCGGATCGGTGGCGGGGAAAGGGCGGTCGATCGAAACCAATACCGGTTCCAGCACACCTTGCCCGACAAGTCCGCGCAGCACCCCTTCCGAAACGCCTGCTATTCCTGAAAGCTCGCGGATCGTCGCTTGCTCGCCCTGCAGTGCGTCGATCGCCGCTTCTCGCTGCGGGGTCATGCGTTCGGGCATCCCGCCGCTGAGGCGGTATTCGGTCATCGTGCCCGGTCCCTTGAGCGCGCCGCCGCTCGATATGACCATGCGGGCAACAGCGCTCATCGGGGCGCAATAATAGTCCGAAGTCCACTCGATCAGCCGCCGCAAAGGGGCTGAAAGGGGCGGGACCGGGAGCACCTCCAACAAGGCGCGCAATTTTGCATCCGGAACGTCGTTGGCGGGCAGGCGTTCTTCCTCCCACACGATGCCGGTGATCTGGCGTGGGCCAAGAGGGGCGAGCACGACGCTGCCGGGGCCGACCGACATGCCTTCGGGCACGCGGTAGTCCAGCGCGCCAAGCGCGGCATTGAAGACGAGGCAACGGACGCGGTTCATGAGCCGTATCACATATGGGTGCTGCAAGGTGGAAGCGGCAAGTAACGGAGAAATGAAATGTCCCGATTTTTGAATCGAACCACCGCAAGCCCGATGGGTCGCAGGAACTTTATCGGCGGAATGATCGCCGGTGGATCGCTGCTGGCACTGCCGGCATGCTCCACCTTGCCGGGTTTCAGCTTTACCGAGGCGATCCGCCGGATGCTGTTGTTGTCGAGCGAGCGCGCCTTTGCGCGGCTGACCGCGCCTGACGGATATTGGGACCAGCAGGTCGGCCGGGTCGGCCTCGGCAATCTGCTCGGCACGCGCGGCGATGTCCTGTCGACCATCCTCACCTCAGCGCTGTTCAAATCCCGCCTCGAAGATGCCTTTGCCGATATCGCCATCGAAGGTTCCTATCGCGCGGCGCCGGTCGTTGCAGATGCGGTCCGCGTGATCGGTATCCAGAACGCGATCGACCTCGTGCGCGGCGGGCCGAGTGCGGCCACCAGCTTCCTGCGCGGCGAGATGGGCGGGCA
Source organism: Altererythrobacter epoxidivorans (assembly GCF_001281485.1). NCBI lineage: Bacteria > Pseudomonadati > Pseudomonadota > Alphaproteobacteria > Sphingomonadales > Erythrobacteraceae > Altererythrobacter > Altererythrobacter epoxidivorans. The sequence continues at coordinate 1,604,356 of NZ_CP012669.1, read as the reverse complement.
GCTGATAGAGGTCATGGTGCCCGAACTGGGCGACGCAATCCGCATCGCTTCCGATCCGCTCGTCGGGCAGCTGATCAATGCTGCGACCGGCACTAATGTCAGCGGCATCGCCAACCGGCTGGCGGGGAATATAAACGATTCCATCTGGACCGAAATGGGCGTCGAAGAAGCGGCGATCCGGGCCAATCCGGAGCAAACCCGCGACCCTGTCATCATCGGCGTTTTTGGCGCAGGCAACGCAATCTAGAGGGCGACAAAGATTTTCGTCAGGGTGGCGTCAACGGACTGGCGCGCTATAGCGTCGGGGAATCACTTTCCTGACGCTGGAGCGCCGCACCAATGAAATTCTTCGCCGACACTGCCGAAATCGACGACATCAAGGAACTGGCCGCGACCGGCCTGCTCGACGGCGTGACCACCAATCCATCGCTGATCGCGAAGTCGGGTCGCGATTTCATGGAAGTGACGAAGGAAATCTGCGCCATCGTCGATGGTCCGGTCTCGGCTGAAGTCGTCGCGCTCGACCACGAAACCATGATGAAAGAGGCAGAGGTGCTGCGCAAGCTGGCCGACAATGTCTGCATCAAGGTTCCGCTGACGATCGACGGGCTCAAGACCTGCAAGGCGCTGACCGGCGACGGCACGATGGTCAACGTCACCCTCTGTTTCAGCGCAAACCAGGCGCTGCTCGCGGCCAAGGCGGGTGCGACTTTCGTCTCGCCCTTCGTCGGCCGACATGACGACAATGGCTTCGACGGGATGGAACTGATCAGCGACATTCGCCTGATCTACGACAATTACGATTTCGAAACCGAAATCCTCGTCGCCAGCGTCCGCCACGTGACCCACGTGCTCGAAAGCGCACGCATCGGGGCCGACGTCATGACGGCACCGCCCAAGGTCATCAAGCAGCTGTTCAACCACGTCCTGACCGACAAGGGCATCGAAGGCTTCCTGAAGGATTGGGAAGCGACCGGACAGTCGATCCTGTAAGAGCGGATTGCGCTTGGCCGAAGAGACTCCCCTCGACAAGTTCAAGCAGGCGCTGACCGGCGCCAGCCGCGCTATTGCACGCGAGGCAGAGGTCGAGGTTGCGTGGAGCGCGGACGCGCCTTCGCAAAGCGGCAAGAATTTCCGCGTGCCCCTGCCATCGCGCAACCTGCCGCCCGAACAGGTGCGCGAGGCGCGCGGATTTGCCGACAGTTTCGCCCTGCGCCTGCGCCACCATAACGAGGCGCTGCACGGGAAGAACGCGCCGCCCGAACCGACCGCGCGTGCATGTTACGATGCGATCGAACGTGCCCGCTACGAGGCTCTCGGCAGCAATAATTTCAGCGGTATCCGGTCCAACCTCGATGCGGCGGTGGAGATGCGCACCGCCTCCGACCCGATCGTGCGCGCTCAGAACGAGGGTGAGGTTCCGCTCCAGACCGCGCTGGCACTGATGCTGCGCGAGAAGCTGACGGGCGAGCCGATCCCCGAGCGCGCCCGCGCCGGTGTCGACATGGTCCGCGACTTCATCGAGGAGCGCGTCGGCGACGATTTTGAATCGCTGGCGCTGTCGCTCGACGACCAGAAGGCGTTCCAGTCGCTCAGCCTCGACATGCTCCAGCAGCTCGACCTGACCCAGCCTACCGATGCGCCGGACGAGGGCGAATCCGAAGAAGGCGAGGACGAACAGGGCCAGGACGAGCAAGACGGCGAGGATGAGGAAAGGGACGGCGAGGGCGAACCGCAAGCTGCCGATGCAGCCGGCGAAATGGCCGAAGGCGAGGCGGAAGGCGACGGCGAGAGCGAGGCCACCTCCGACGAGGAAATGGCCGACGGTGACCCCGGCGACGATGGCGAGGAAGGCATGATGCCTGTCCGGCCCAACCGTCCGCAGGGCGAGATCCCGCTTGGCCAGGAATACCACGCCTTTACCGAACGTTTCGACGAGATCGTGCCGGCGACCGAGCTTTGCGATGCCGAGGAACTCGACCGCCTGCGCGCCTATCTCGACAGCCAGCTGACCGGCCTGCAGGGCGTCGTCACCCGGCTTGCCAACCGGCTCCAGCGCCGCCTGATGGCGCAGCAGAACCGCAGCTGGGATTTCGACCAGGAAGACGGCATCGTCGATGCCTCGCGACTGCCGCGTGTGATCGTTTCGCCCGGATCGTCCATGGCCTACAAGGTCGAGAAGGACGTCGAGTTCAAGGACACGGTCGTCACTCTGCTGATCGACAATTCGGGCAGTATGCGCGGGCGGCCGATCAGTATCGCCGCGATCAGTGCGGACATCATGGCGCGCACGCTCGAACGGAGCGGGGTCAAGACCGAGATTCTCGGCTTCACCACCCGCGCATGGAAGGGCGGGCAAAGCCGCGAGGCATGGCTCGCCGATGGCAAGCCGCCAAACCCGGGTCGCCTGAACGATCTGCGCCACATCATCTACAAGGAAGCCGATGAGCCGTGGCGTCGCGCGCGCCGCAATCTCGGCCTGATGATGCGCGAAGGGCTGCTGAAAGAGAACATCGATGGCGAGGCGCTGATGTGGGCGCACAACCGCCTGATCGGTCGCCGCGAGGACCGCCGCATCCTGATGGTGATTTCCGACGGTGCGCCGGTCGATGACAGCACGCTGAGCGTCAACAGCGCGGGCTACCTGGAATCGCACCTGCGCAGCGTGATCGAATGGATCGAGAACCGTTCTCCGGTCCAGCTCGTCGCCATCGGCATCGGCCATGACGTGACCCGCTACTATCGCCGCGCAGTCACGATCATGGATGTCGAGCAACTGGGCGGGACGATTATCGAACAACTCGCCGAACTGTTCGAGGATGAGAAGAGGGGAAGGCGTTGAACGTATCAGAAGCCGTCGCGACGCGCCGTAGCGTCCGCAAGTTCACAGACCAGACGGTCGACCGCGAGACGCTGACGCGCATTCTCGAAAAGGCGCAGCGTTCGCCCAGTGGAGGCAATACGCAGCCGTGGAATGCAGTGGTGCTGACCGGCGAGCCGATGCAGAAGCTGTTCGCGCGGATTGCGGAAGAATTTCCCAAGGGCCGCGCTGCCCATGCGCCCGAATACCATATCTACCCGCCCGATCTCGAGGGGGCGTACGAGCAGCGCCGCTTCGGCATAGGCGAAACGATGTATGCCGCGCTCGAAATCCCGCGCGAGGACAAGGCCAAGCGGCTGATGTGGTTCGCGGAAAACTTCCGCGCCTTCGGTGCGCCGGTCCTGATGCTGGTCCACACGCCCAAATACATGGGCCCGCCGCAATGGTCGGACATCGGGATGTGGATGCAAACCATCGGCCTGCTGGCGCGCGAGGAAGGGCTCGACACCTGCTTCCAGGAAGCATGGGCGGTCTATTCGCCGCAGATCCGCGAAATGGTCGTTATCCCTGACGATCACATCTTTTTTTGCGGGATTGCGATCGGCCATCGCGACTCGGAAGCGCCGATCAATACTTTCGAGGTACCGCGCGCCGATATCTCCGAATCGATCGAGTGGGTTGGCTTCCCCGAATAAATATACTTTCGCGCATGATTTGACTTGCTGCGTGCGAGGCGCGCAGTAGAATTGCGACCAAGGGGATGTGCCGTCCGGCATATTCGGGGGTCGCTTTACTATGAATTCGATGTTGAGGCGCTGTGCGTTTCTGTCGTTACCGCTGCTTCTTTGCAGCGGAGCGTTCGTGCGCGCGCAAGATGATGCGCATTCGGAAAGCTCGACCGCTGCGCAGCCTGAGAGCGATGAAAAATGCGGCCGAGCAATCTCCCGCACAGTCACTCTCCCGAAGCTGACCGAACTGACGGTGCAGATCGGGCAGGCCCTCGACAGCAAGAGCAGTGTTACCGGCCAGAAATTCCCCCTCACGCTGGCTGAGCCGCTGGTGGTTGAAGGCACCGAATTTCTGCCTGCCGGAACCCCCGGCATCGGCGAAGTGATCCATGCCAAGAAGGCTGGCGGTAGCGGCGCGGGCGGCGAGCTGATCCTGACCGCGCTCTATCTCGAAGAGGGAGGTCGCCAGATCCCGCTCCGCAGCATGCAGCTGGGCGTAACCGGCAAGAACCAGACCGGTCTTGCGATGGCGGTAGGGGTGACGCCGCTCGGGCCGCTCGGCCTCGCCGTGCGCGGCAAGAACATCGAAGTGCCCGAGGGGCAATTGGCCAGTGCGAAACTGGCGAAAGATACCGAATTCACCGTGCGGGAAGAAAGAGATCGACCCGCCGATGCATGTTCAACGGAGGAGAATGGAAGTGAACTTTAACAGGGTAGCAAAGACGGGCCTTCTGGCCGCAGCAATGATCATCGCTGCACCGGCGTTTGCCGATCATCACATGGAAGAAGCGAAGGCTGATCACACGCCGGAAGGTTCGGCAATTTTCGTGCCGGCACCGCCCGCAGGAAAGGGCCAGATCGTGTTCTTCCGCCCCGGCGGCATGGGCATGGCCATGGGCTGCACGGTCAACCAGGGCACTGCGGACGACAAGACCAAGATCACCTCGCTCGGCAATGGCAAATACGCGATCGTTTTGGCCGACCCGGGCAAGCAGGATTACTGGGTGAAGAGCGAGAAGAAAGACGCCCTTACTCTGCTGGTCGAAGAAGGCGAAACCCAGTTCGTCCGCTGCAAGATCAAGATGGGCCTGATGGCCGGTCGCCCCGACCTGTCTCCCTCGACTGCGGCCGAGTTCGTCGAGAAGAGCGACGGGCTGAAGCCTGTCGATGACGAAGACCTGGGCGAAGGCGCCCTTCGCGCAGCCGATATCAAGGCCGCGAAGTAACTGTATCGGGGCAGCCCGGCTGGCGATGGTCGGGCTGCTTCACCTCGGCGCTTGACCCGCGCCGTGCTGGGCCGCAAAGCGCGCACACCATGACGCAAAAGCCGCTCAAGCTGTTCAATTCGCTCACCCGCCAGCTGGAGGAATTCCAGCCCGTCCATGAAGGCGAGGCGCGCGTCTACAGCTGCGGGCCGACGGTCTATAATTACCCGCATATCGGCAACATGCGTGCCTATGTCTTTGCCGACATCCTGGGCCGGACGCTGAGCTGGAAGGGCTACAAGCTCACCCACATCATCAATATCACCGATGTCGGGCACCTGACCGACGATGCCGATGCCGGCGAGGACAAGATGGAGAGGATGGCTGCCGAACGCGCGCAGTCGATCTGGGACATCGCCAAGCATTACACCGAGGCATACTGGGCCGACGTGAAAGCACTGAACATTCGCGAACCGGCCAAGTGGTCGATCGCGACAGACTATATCGACGACATGCTCGAATTCGCGAAAAGCATCGCGGACAAGCATTGCTACGAGCTCGACAGCGGGCTCTATTTCGACGTTTCGACGGTCGAGGATTACGGGCGGCTGGCGCGTGCGGTGACCGAGGACGGTGAAGGCCGGATCGAAGCGGTTGAGGGCAAGCGCAACGCCGCCGACTTCGCGATCTGGCGCAAGACGCCGGCGGGCGAGACGCGCCAGATGGAATGGGACAGCCCGTGGGGCAGGGGTTCGCCGGGCTGGCACCTCGAATGTTCGGTCATGGGCGGCAAGCTCTTGGGTTTCCCCTTCGACATTCACACCGGCGGGATCGACCACCGCGAGATCCATCACCCCAACGAAATCGCCCAGAATCAGGCGTTCTGCTGCACGGACGGGTTGAACGTCGCAGAGAACAGTGGCGCGAAGATCTGGATGCACAACAACTTCCTCGTCGAAAGGTCGGGGAAGATGTCGAAGAGCGCGGGCGAGTTCTTGCGGCTCCAACTGCTGATCGACAAGGGATACCACCCGCTGGCCTACCGCATGATGTGCCTGCAGGCGCACTACCGCAGCGAGCTGGAGTTCAGCTGGGAAGGGCTTGGTGCCGCGCTGACGCGCCTCAAACGGATCGTGATGGCGGTCGAACGGCTGAAGGATGCCGAGGCAGGCGATGCCTCGCACCAGAAATTCGCACCCGTTCGCGAGAAGTTCGATGCGGCCATGTCGGATGATCTGAATACGCCGATCGCGCTCACAGCACTGGAAGAGGCGCTGGCGGTGAAAAAAGTCGATGCCGGCGTGAAACGCGCCGTCGTCGAGGAGATGGATGCCGTGCTCGGCCTCGACCTGTTCGATCTGACCCGCGCAGACCTCCGTATCCGCCCCAATGGTGCCGAAATTACCGAGGAAGAGATCGACGCTGCGCTCGTTCGCCGCAAGGAAGCACGTGCGGAGAAGGATTTTGCCACCTCCGACGCGATCCGCGACGAGCTCGCCGCCAAGGGCGTAGAAGTGATGGACGGCGATCCGCTCGGCTGGGAGTGGAAGCTCGGGTGAAGCTGTGGCGCCTCACCCGTGCGCCATTCGTGGCCTTGGACGGGAAGGGCGCCGAACTGCATGGCGCACGTTACGCACCGCCCGCCACGCCCATCGTCAGTTTCGCCAGCGAGGCGGGCCTCGCCGTATTGGTCGCGCTGCGCTATCGCATGGCTGATGGAGAGGACGCACCTGCAGACTATGTGCTCGGCTGGACCGAAATCGATGCCAAGCCGATCCGGATGCCTGACGCGGACGAGGCCGAGACGCTTGGGGCCGTGGAGAAATGGCTGGCCAAGAAGACTAGCCTGCTCGCCGCGATCCGTTCGCGCGTCCTGCCGGAATGCGATGTCATCTACATGAACCCGCGCCACCCCGATGCCGCGCGCGTTCCGCCGCTCACCACGCGGCCCTTCGATTTCGACGAATGCCTGCACAGGCCGCCCATGTTCGACAAATACCGGAGCCACACATGACCAAGCTTGCCCTGTCTGCCCTGATCCGTCCGCTGGTCGAGCCGCGTTTGCCCCAAGGTCTCGACGTCAGCTTTTTCGCCAATCGCGAAGAGGCGCTGGCGCTCGCGCCTGAGGCTGAGATCGGCTGGTTCGACTTCAACGAGAAGGAGCCGATGATCGAGATCGTGAGGGCGGCCAGCAATCTCAAATGGCTCAATTCGATCTATGCCGGGCTCGATTTCCTGCCGATGGACGTGCTGATCGAGCGCGATGTGACGGTTACGAACGGTGCGGGGATCAACGCCATCACCATCGCCGAATATGTCGTCATGGGCATGCTCAACATCGCCAAGGGCTATCGCGACGTGGTGCGCGCGCAGGATCGCCACGAATGGCTGATGGATTCGCCGGGCAAGCGCGAGCTTGCAGGCAGCAAGGCACTGCTGCTGGGCTATGGCGCGATCGGCCAGCTGATCAAGCCGCGGCTGGCGGCATTCGATGTCGAGGTTACGGTCGTGCGCCGATCGGGCGGTGAAGGCGTGCTGACACCGGACCAGTGGCGCGGCAAGCTGGGCGAATTCGACTGGGTCATCCTCGCCGTGCCTGCGACGCCGGAAACGGACGGGATGATCGGCGCAAGCGAACTTGAAGCGATGAAATCCGATACCGTGCTGGTGAATATCGCGCGCGGCGCGGTGATCGATCAGCCCGCGCTGGTCGAGGCGCTGAAGGCGAAGGCGATCGGTGGTGCCTTCCTGGACGTATGTACGCCCGAACCACTGCCATCCGACGATGTCCTGTGGACGCTCGAGAATGCGCATGTGACCATGCACCTATCGGGCAGGGCGCAGGACAAGATGTTCATGCGTTCAGCCGATCGCTTCATCGAAAACCTCAACCGCTATCTGAAGGGCGAGCCTGTCGGGCCGGTGTTCGACCCGAGGCTCGGTTACTGACTCTCAGGCATCCTGCAATAGCAGGAGCGAAATCGTCACCACCATGCGCGGCTCGGGCAGCAGCGTGTGGCTGACCTCGCTCACCGCGGCATCGGCGACAAGCTGGCCGGGAATGGCGAATTCGTGGTCGGGCAGGGCGGCAATGAACCGCTCGCCTGCCTCCACCGCATTAGCTCCGTCGAAATCGAGCAGCATCTCGTGCCGCGTCCCTGAAAAGGTGATCGAAGCCCAGGCCTTCTCCTCGTGGGTGAGGAGGATTGCCTGCGCCTCGGCCAGCATCAGCACCGCCTCGCGCACCCTGTCTCCCACGCTTCTCCGCGGGCGGAAGCGGCGCAGCTTTGCCTGCGGTACATCAGTGCGCATGGGCGATCTCCTGCGCGCGGGGTCGGTATTCGCTCATCCACCGCCGGATGCGTGCCTCGGTATGCGGACGCGGGATGCGACCCATCCGCAGGTCGAGGACGAATCGCGGGTCATGGGCGGCCATGCGCCCGAATTTTGTGGCCGGCATGTCGTGCTGGCGCAGGAATTGTTCGATGGAACGGATCAGCATGAGCTCCCCTCAAGTTGCTGTTCGAAAAGTCGAATCGGCTTCAATGTTCCTGATTCGTTCCACTTGAAATCCTACTTGTCTAGGAAAAATCCTATGGTATAGGAAATTTCATGGATGATATCTCGAAAGACGAGAAAGCAGCGCGCGGGCGATTGCAGGACATGGCGCGCAGGAGCGGGGCCAGCATGGCTGCGCTTTCGCGGCTGATCGGACGCAATCCAGCCTATCTGCAGCAGTATGTGACCCGCGGCAGCCCGCGCCATCTGGACGAGCCGGACTTGCGCAAGATCGCCGAGTTTCTGGGGATTTCACCGCGAGTGATAGAGACCCGCCGTTTTTCCGACCCCCGTTACGACGCGCCGACCACGCGCCGCGCGGCGATGTTGGAGCATGAGGCCGGCGACTGGATCGACGTGCCGCGCCTGCCGCTTGGTGCCTCGGCCGGGCCGGGCGCGATCGCGGGAGAGGAAATTTCCTACGATAACTTCCGCTTTTCCCGCCGCTGGCTCAGGGAGCAGGGGCTCGAGAGCGCGCAGCTTTCGTCGATTTCGGTCGAGGGAGACAGCATGGAGCCGATGCTGCGCGACGGGGATGAAATCCTGGTCGATACCTCGCCGCGTGCGTTCCGCGATGGGGTGCATGTCGTGCGGCTGGGCGACACCTTGATGGTGAAGCGCGTCGCTTCTGTCGGTGCAGGGCGCTTTGCCCTACTTTCGCAGAACCTCGCCTATCCCCCGGTCGAAGTCGCCGCGGACGAGCTTGAGGTGATCGGCCGCGTGGTCTGGAAAGGCGGCAGGATCTGATCATGACCGAATTTCCGGATGACCGTTCGATCGAACATCTCGCGCTTCGGGCGCTGGATTGCAGCCTGCCGAAACCGGAATGGACGCACGCCGCGCATTTCGCCCTTGCGCTCTACCTGCTGCGCCATCGTCCCGAACTGGCCGAGCCCGAAGCAATGCGCGGCGTCATCATGCGTCTGAACGAGGCGCATGGCACGCCCAATACCGTGAGCGAAGGCTACCACCACACGATCACCATTGCTTCGCTACGCGCGGCAGGATCGGTGCTGGGGTGGCACGACGCCGACGCATCGCTTGCCGATGTTCTGGCTGACTTGCTTGAAAGCCCGTTCTCAAAGTCGGGCTGGATCCTCGAATTCTGGAGCAGGGAGACGCTGTTCAGCCCTGCGGCGAGGCGTGGATGGCTTCCTCCCGATCTGCAGCCGCTGCCTTTCTGACAGCAGTATTGCGGCTTGCATGGCGCGTTCCGAAGCGCCATCTCTCGTGCCATGACCAACAGCCCGGAACGCTCGACCCAAGGCCCGCTGATGAAGGCGGCGATCATTCCAGTGACACCGCTGCAGCAGAATTGCTCGCTGATCTGGTGCACCAAGACGATGCGCGGCGCGTTGACCGATCCCGGGGGTGACCTCGACCGGCTGAAGGCCGCGATCCAGCAGACCGGGGTGACGCTGGAAAAGATCCTGATCACCCACGGGCACCTCGATCATTGCGGACAGGCAGGCATGCTGGCCGAAGAACTCGGCATCCCGATCGAAGGGCCGCACGAGGACGATCGCTTCTGGATATCGCGGTTAGACGAAGACGGCGGAAAATACGGAATGCGTGCCCAGTCGTTCGAGCCGGACCGCTGGCTGGTCGATGGCGACACGGTGACGGTGGGCGAACTGACGCTGGAAGTGATCCATTGTCCGGGTCACACGCCCGGCCATGTCGTCTTTTTCCACCGCCCGAGCAATTTCGCGATTGTCGGTGACGTATTGTTCCAGGGTAGCATCGGGCGAACCGATTTCCCGATGGGCAATCACCAGGACCTGATCGATTCGATCACCCAGAAGCTGTGGCCTCTGGGCGAAGGCGTGACTTTCATTCCCGGACATGGGCCGACGAGCACTTTCGGTCAGGAACGAAAGACCAACGCCTTCGTCAGCGATTACGCCTTGAGTTGAGCCTTGCGGGTCACAGGACCCGCATGCCGATCAGTACCGCCACGATCGACAGTCCGAGCAGGACGAGCATAGTGACAAGGATGCCGAGCGAGCGGCCCCAGCCGAGCGAGCCGCCTTCCATGCCGAATCCGTGCAGGATGCGGCCGATGAAATAGGCGCCGGCGACATAGGGCAGCCAGCTGCCACCCTTTCCGGCGATCTCGATGACACCGACCAGCAGGACGACGAATGGCGCGCTTTCGACGAAATTGGCGTGGGCACGCATGCGGCGCGTGACGAGTTCGTTGCCGCCATCACCAATGCTGACCTTTTGCGACATGCGAACCTGCCCGACGCGAAGCATCAGCCAGATGGCGAGGATGCCGGCGGCAGCGGCGGACGAAAGCGTGACAGGCAACAGGATTTCCATGATATTCCCCTCCCAATTCAGGTTGCCGGATTGCTACCGGTGACTCCAATGGGTTGCAACGGCGGAAATATAGGCTATAGCGCGCGCCTTCCCGCCATGGCCGGGCCCGAATTTGTGCGCGCTACTTGTGCACCCTCGGACCTTGTCCTAGAGCGGCTCACAAATTGATTGATTTATTTGAGGAACAGGTGCCGGAATGGCTGTCCCCAAGAGAAAAGTATCGCCCCACCGTCGTGGTAATCGCCGTGCGCATGATTCGCTGAAGGTCGAAGCTCATCACGAGTGTTCGAACTGCGGTGAGCTGAAGCGTCCGCACAATCTGTGCCCGCACTGCGGCTTCTACAACGGTCGTGAGGTCGTCGCAGTCGGCCTTTAATCGACTGCTATTGCTGGAGAGACTGGGATGAGTTTGCCGCGTATCGCTGTTGATGCGATGGGCGGCGACGAAGGCGTGCGCGTGATGGTCGAGGGCGCAGCCCTTGCTCGTCGCCGTCACGACAAGTTCCAGTTCCTGCTGGTGGGCGACGAGACGCGGATCAAGGCCGCTCTCGAAGATCATCCCAACATGCGCGGCGCGTCCGAGATCCTCCACTGCGACGATGTCGTGGGCGGGGACGAACTGCCTAGCCGTGCGCTACGCCGTGCCAAGACCACGTCGATGGGGCTCGCGGTCAATGCCGTGAAGGAAGGCCGTGCCGGCGCCGCGGTGAGCGCTGGGAACACCGGCGCTCTCATGGCGATGAGCAAGCTTGCCCTGCGCACCATGCCCGGGATCGACCGGCCCGCACTTGCGGCCTTGCTGCCGACACTCGAAGAACACGACGTGATCATGCTCGACCTCGGTGCCAACACCGATGCCGATGCCCGCAACCTCGTCCAGTTCGCCGTGATGGGTGCAGCCTATTCGCGCATCGTCAACGGTTTCGAGAAGCCGCGTGTGCGCCTTCTCAATATCGGCACCGAAGAGATCAAGGGCACCGAATCGCTGCGCGATGCAGCGGCGCAGTTGCAGGCTGCGACAGGTCTCGCGATGCAGTTCGACGGTTTCGTCGAAAGCGACAAGATCAACCGCGGCGAAGTCGACGTGGTGGTGACAGACGGTTTTTCGGGCAATATTGCGTTGAAAGCCATCGAAGGGGCGGCGCGTTTCGTGACCGACTTGCTACGCACCGCCTTCACCAGTTCGCTACGTTCGAAGATCGGCTTCCTCGTGTCGCGCCCTGCGACCGAATTGCTGAAGCACCATCTCGACCCCAACAATCACAATGGCGCGGTTTTCCTCGGCCTCAACGGCGTGGTCGTGAAAAGCCATGGCAGCGCCACGGCCAAGGGCGTCGCCAATGCGGTCGAAGTGGCCGCGCGTCTTCTCGAAGACGACATCACCAATCGCATTGCCGACGATCTTGCCGCACTGGGCAAGGAAGACGGCAACGTTCCCGAAGACGAGGCTGCCGAGTGATCCGATCCCATTTTCGCGGTAGCGGTTCGGCCCTGCCCGAACGCTGTGTCACCAATGCCGAACTGGCAAGCCAGGTGGACACGAGCGACGAATGGATCGTTGAACGCACCGGCATTCGCCAACGTTATATCGCTGGCGAGGGGGAGACGACCTCGACCCTCGCAATCGACGCGGCAAAAGCGGCCTGTGCCGATGCCGGCGTAGATCCCAAGACTGTGGACCTGATCGTCCTCGCTACGGCGACCCCGGACAACACTTTTCCCGCGACCGCTACCAAGGTCCAGCATGCGCTCGGCGCGAACGGTGGTATTGCGTTCGATGTCGCCGCGGTTTGTTCGGGCTTCCTTTATGCGCTCGCTGCGGCCGACTCGATGCTGCGCACCGGCATGGCAAAGCGTGCGCTGGTGATCGGCGCGGAAACCTTCAGCCGGATTCTCGACTGGGAAGATCGCACGACCTGCGTTCTGTTCGGCGACGGTGCCGGCGCCATCCTTCTCGAAGCTGAAGAAACCGATGACGAGGAAGCTGGCGTCATTGCCACGCAGCTCCACGCCGACGGCGCACAGCATGACCTGCTGTATGTCGATGGCGGACCTTCGACCACGCAAACCGTCGGCCACCTACGAATGAAGGGGCGCGAGGTATTCCGCCACGCCGTCGTCAACCTCGCCGAAGTTCTTGGCGAAGTGCTTGAAGATTCAGGGCATTCCATGTCCGATGTCGACTGGGTGGTGCCGCACCAGGCCAATGCCCGCATCCTCGATGCGACTGCGCGCAAGCTCGGTATCGAGGCTGAACGCGTGGTCGTGACCGTCGATCGCCACGCCAACACTTCGGCTGCATCCGTTCCGCTCGCTTTCGACACCGCCCGCAAGGATGGCCGTATCAAATCGGGCGATCTGGTGATGTTCGAAGCCATGGGTGGCGGCTTCACCTGGGGTGCCAGCCTGGTCCGGGTCTGACGATTTCCACCGAAATACGCCTCCGGCGTTGCGAAATCCCGAATTAATCCATAAGGTATAAGCAGTTGTCAGGGTCGCGCTGATGATGGGAGAATGCAAATGATGCGTTCGGTGGGCACTCTGACTCGCGCCGATCTGGCTGAAACGATCAATCGGAAAATGGGATTTTCGCGGGCGGAATCGCTCGACATGGTGGAATCCATCCTCGAAAAGATGAGCGAAGCGCTGGCCGACGGCCAGAACGTCAAGATTTCCGGTTTCGGAAGTTTCATTCTCCGCGACAAGCGCGAACGCGTAGGCCGCAACCCCAAGACCGGCGTCGAAGTTCCGATCACCCCGCGCCGGGTGATGACCTTCCGCGCAAGCCAGCTCCTCAAGGAGCGGGTAGCCAAGGGCTGACGGGATCATGGCCGATTTCCACGATGGCAAGGATGAGGGGGCTCTCAGGACCATTGGGGAAGTCGGCGAAGCGCTCGGAATAAAGCCGCACGTCCTGCGTTACTGGGAACAGCAGTTTCCGATGCTCAAGCCGCTGAAACGCAGCGGTGGCCGGCGCTATTATCGCCCAGAAGATGTCGAACTGGTCCAAACGATCGACCGGCTCGTCAATCGAGAAGGCTACACGCTCAAGGGGGCAAAGGCCGCGATCAAGGGCGGGAAGGGCGGAGCGTCTGTCGAAGCGACCAGTCCCTCCGTTGCCAATGAAGCGCCGCAACGTGCGGCAACCCATGCGGAACTGCATCTGGGCCTGGATGATGCGCTATCTGCCGCCGATATCCTGCCTCAACTGAAAGCGATCCGCAGCCGCCTCGCCGCGATTATCGAGGCTTAGAGCCGCACACGCCCGAGGCGCATCCGAAGAAGAATTTGCGGTAGCTTACTTCAAGTCCACATTGCTCTAGCAGGGTGGCAAAGCCGGCCGCGTTTCCGAAGTTGGTCGAATAACGCCCGATCATGGAGAAATCCTGAGCTCCACGCAGGAGGGTCTTCTCGACCAGTGGAAGCACCGTCTTGAGATGGAAAAGATAAAGCCATCGAAACCACCAGCCTTTTGGATCTGATGCCTCAATGAACGCGAAACGACCACCGGGCTTCAATACATGCGAGACCAATTCGGCAAGCTTGGCATGCTGCTCATGATTGAAAGTCTTGAGACCGAAAGTCGATACGACGAAGTCTGAGCTCGAGGCCGGTAGCTCGCTGGCGAGCACGTTGTCCTCGATGAAACTGATCTTGTGCGCGCGCATTTCGTGCAGACGGCTCAAGGCTCGCTTATGCATGCCTGGTGAAATGTCGACGGCACAAATAGACTGGATGTTGGGATATTGTTTGAGGAGGTGTGGCCAGACTTCTCCAGTTCCGGCCATAAGGTCGTAACCTTTTAGGTCACCGCTGCTTAATTCAAGCATTTCAGCGCATTGTCGGCGCCAAATCTCGGTGAAACCCAGCGAACATATTGTGCTGAAGGCGATGTACTTGTCAGAGCATCGATCAAAGATATCCCTGACGTAGTCGGGATCGTAAATATCGATCTCGCTCGTCACTCGGCCGCCATCAACTCCGCCTCGCCTAGATCGACGCTGACGAGACGCGAGACGCCCTTTTCCGCCATGGTTACGCCGAACAGGCGATGCATCCGGCTCATCGTAACGGCATTGTGGGTGACGATGAGGTAGCGCGTCCTGGTTTCGCGGACCATCGAATCGAGCAGGTCGCAGAACCGTTCCACATTCGCATCATCGAGAGGCGCATCGACTTCGTCGAGCACGCAGATCGGGGCCGGATTGGTCAGGAACAGTGCGAAGATCAGCGCGGTTGCGGTCAAGGCCTGCTCGCCGCCTGACAGCAGGGTCAGCGATTGGAGCTTCTTGCCCGGCGGCTGGGCGAAGATTTCGAGGCCGGCTTCCAGCGGGTCGTCGCTGTCGATCAGGGCGAGATGCGCGCTGCCGCCCTGGAACAGCCGGACGAACAGGCGCTGGAAGTGGCCGTTGACCTCGTCGAATGCTGCTCGGAGCCTTTCGCGGCCCTCGCGGTTGAGGTTGCCGATCGAACCGCGCAACCGGTTGACCGCCTCGACCAGTTCGGCCTGTTCGCTGGCGCTGGCTCCGTGCTCTTCTTCGATCCGGGCGAGCTCGTCTGCTGCCACGAGGTTGACCGGCCCGATCCTTTCGCGGCTGGCGGTCAGGCGGTCCATTTCCTCCGCTTCTGCGCCCGCTTTTCCGATCTGTCCGGGCTCGAAGTCGAACCGTTCGGCGAGCATGGGCGGCGGGCACTGGAAGCGTTCGCCCGATATCCGCGCCATCTCGCCCCGGCGCGCCTCTTCATTCTCTGCCCGCGCAGCGAGGCCGGCACGCGATTCACGCGCGGTTGCGAGAGCTTCGTTCGTCTCGGCAAAATTGCGATCGGCCTGATTGAGTGTTTCCTGGCGCTCCGCGACGATCCGCTCTGCGGCGGCCAGCTCTTCGCCCAGCTTCGCGCGCATGACGTCGCCCTGCTCGATCTCCTTGATCAGCCCTTCCGGCTTGGCGGCGACGACAGCACGTTCCTGCTCGATTTCCTCGAGCCTGTTCGCTGTGTCGGCCATTCGTGCGGCGGCTTCTCCCGAACGCTGTTCCCAGTTCGATTTTTCGGAGCGCTGCGCAGCCGTCCGTTCGCGCGCGACTGCCAGTCCCTGGTCATGAGCGGCAAGTTCCGCTGCTGCCGATTGCACCGCTGATTTCGCGGCCTCGTGCTTCGCCTGTGCTGCCTCAAGCTGGGCGCGCCCGGCATCGGGCGGGGGAAGGGCGGCACGCTTATCCTGCGCCGATTTCAGCTCTTTTTCGGCCTGCGCCAGTTGCTCGGCCAGATCCTTTTCCGCATCGGCCAGTTCGGCGAGGCGGGCGGCAAGTCGTTCGCGAGCGGCCTCTGCCTGATCGAGCGCGCGCAGGGCATGCCGCTCGTCCTCGATGGCAGCGGCGATGCCGCGTTCCTGCGCCACCAGATCGGCGCCGAGGGCCGAGAGCGCATCGCGCGCTTCCTGCTCTTCGGTTTCCGCCTTTTCAATGGCAGTGCGCAGAGATGGCAGTTGCCCTTCCAGTTCGGCCAGGCGGTTGGCCGCTTCCAGTCGCGCCGCTTCCGCTGCACCCTCGCCGCGGGCGATAAAGCCGTCCCACCGCCTGAGGTGCCCGGCGAGCGTGACCAGCCACTCGCCGGGACCCAGGTCTCGGCCATCGTCGCTATCTGCGACGTGAACGAGCGCAAGGCGTGCCTTAAGTTCCTGTGGGCATTGCGTAACATGGTCGAGGACGCTGTCGGCGACCGCTTTCGGGGCGTCAGTTCCCGTCCAGAAACGGCCATCGGTATCCTGCGCCGGTTTGCCGAGTGGCGACTTCGCGTCCCGGCCCAGCACCGCCGCGATTGCGCGCTCGTAACCCGGTTCGACGCCAAGCTTGTCGAGCGCAGTGGGAAGGCCCTTGCGCTGTTCGGCCTGGCGTTCGCGCGCATCGCGGTCCCGGGCCAGCGCGTTGTATTCGCGTTCGATCCCTGCAAGTTCGGCCTTGGCAGAGGAAAGCGCGGTCGATGCCTGGTCGCGCCGTTCCTGCAGATCGGATTTGCGCGACTGCGCCTGTTCCAATCGCGCACGCAGCTGGACGAGCTTTCCGGCGGCTTGCTTGGCAGCTGCCTGCGCTTCGCTGACGGCGATTTCGGGATCTCCGCTAGCACCCAGTTCAGCTCTCGTGCGCTCATGACGCTCGCTATCGCTGCGCAAACGGGCAAGCCGGTTTTCGGCCTGCGTGATCTCGGCCTCGGCCACGCGCCACTCGGCCTCGACACCTGCGTGATCGGCCGTCGCCTTGGCCAGAGCGAGTTCGGCCGTACGGCTGGCACGTTCGGTATCTTCCGATTTTGCGAGCAGGGCAGGGCGCCGCGCTTCGTCCGCTTCAAGCGCCTTGACGCTGGCGACGAGGTCGCGTTCGAGCCGGGCGAGCGCTTCAGCCGCATCCCGCGTCAGGCGGTCGGCGTTTCCGCGATCTTCCTCGAGACGAATTTTCTGCCGGTCGAGATCGGCAAGGCGTTGTTCTGCTGCTTCCAGTTGGCTCGAAAGCGCAGCCATGCGGTGGCCGTGGGCGCTGGCGTCGTCGCGCCGGTCGGCAAGTTCTTCGCGGGCTTCGGCAATTGCCGCAGCGGCAGCGGCTTGCGCCTTTTGCGCTTCGTCGCTCGCAACCTTGGCCTGGGCGACTTTTTCGTCCGCCGTCTTCGCGGCCTTGCGTGCTTCGTCGGCAGCCGCGGCAGCATCGCGCCAACGAGCGTAGAGCAACCGCGCCTCGGCCACTTTGATTTCGTCCGAAAGCTTTTTGTAGCGTTCGGCCTGCTTTGCCTGGCGCCTCAGCGACGACATCTGCGCATCGAGACCCGCCATCAGGTCTTCAAGGCGCTCCAGGTTCTTCTCGGTCGACTTGAGCTTGCTCTCTGCATCCTTCTTGCGGACGTGGAGACCGGCAATGCCGGCTGCCTCTTCAAGCATCTGCCGCCGTTCGGTCGGCTTGGCTGCAATGACCTGGGCAATCTTGCCCTGGCTTACCAGAGCGGGGCTGTGCGCCCCGGTTGCGGCATCGGCGAAGGTAAGGGCAACGTCCTTGGCGCGAACATCGCGTCCGTTTACGCGATAGGCACTGCCGGCACCGCGCTCGATGCGGCGGGTGACCTCCAGTTCTTCACCTTCGGAATCGCTCGCCTGCAGCACGACTTCGGCGAAATCGCGCGCAGGGCGGCTTTCGGTGCCGGCGAAGATGACGTCTTCCATTCCGCCCGAGCGCATGGATTTGGGCGAGTTCTCGCCCATGACCCAGCGGATCGCTTCGAGAAGGTTGGATTTGCCGCAGCCGTTGGGGCCGACAACGCCGGTCAGTCCGGGCTCGATACGCAGTTCGGCAGGCTCGACGAAGCTCTTGAAACCGCTGAGCTTGAGCCGGCTGATCTCCATCGAGCTGTCTGCCCCCCGTTACCGCGCCTTACCGGGCGCCGGCCCTCTGCAGGGCAACCTCGACCTGGGTCCACGACCGTTCGGTCGGCGACATTTCGAGCCGCCTTCCGTTCAGTTCGAAAGTCGGCGTCCCGGTGACGTTGTCGTCCTCGCTGTAGGACTGCGAGAGCTTGGCGTATTCCTCAAGCTTCGCAAAATCGGCGAGGCAGGTCTGTGCCTGTTCCTTGCTGATGCCGCGGGCGGCGAAGAAATCGTACAGCCCGGCAACTTCGGCGAATGCGACGAAGCGCTGGTCTTCAGGCAGCTTGAGCGAACGTTCGAGCGCGCCCTGATCTGCATAGGCACGCTGCTGGATTGCAGGAAGGTTCGCCCAGACCTGGTCAGCCAGCGGAACGGCCGCTTCAGGGGCGCCGCAACCGATCAAGGCGGTCAAAGCGAGGTCGAGCGGGCCGTGGATGATGAAGCTGCGGAATTCGAAGCTCACACGTCCCGAATTGACGTAGTTTTCAATCAGCGGGCGCGAAGCGTCGACGGAGAATTGCGCACAACCCGGGCAGGTCAGCGAACCGTATTCGACCAGCTTGATCGGCGCTTCGGGATTGCCGACGACGTAACCGCCGCGATCGTTATAGGCCACCACGCTGTCCCAGGTCTGACCTTCGGGTGCGGCAACGGCGGCGACGGGTTCACCCTGCGGTGCATCTTCCGCTTCTTCGGAACTGCATGCGGCGAGGCCGAGCGCGAGCGGGGCGGCGAGGGTGGCAAATGCGATTTTACGTAGGGTCGTCATGTCGCTTTCTCTTGGGTCTGGAGGGGGAGGCTATACGAAGGGTGACGCAGGTAGAAGCTCCCGACGGCGCTTTCCACAGCTTGTCCCACGGTAAAACGGGTCAGAAATTGGTAGAAAGGGCTTTTTGCAGCGCTGGCCAGCCATGAACACCGGGAAGCAGCTTGCCATCGACGGCAAAGCTGGGGGTCGACTTGACCCCGAATGTCTTTGCATCGTCGAGCGTATTGGCCACCAGCTTGTCCATGGCGGCCTTGTCCGCCAGGCATGTGTCGACCGCGACGTTGTCGTAACCGCGGGTCTTCATCATGTCGTAGAAGCCGAGCGCACTCGCCGCCTCGCGGAAACCGGCGGCATCCCCTCTGGCCCACCGTTGCAGCTGCGCCGGGGTCGCCTTCTGCGCGATGGGGAGCCAGCTCGACTGGCGGATCATGAACATGGTATGGTTCTGGAGGAATTTCTTTTCGGGCCCGCACTGGACCAGTCGCGATGCGACCAGGTCCACCACGTTGCGGATATAGGGCCTGATTTCCATCTTCATCTTGCCCGGCCCGACATAGGCCATCTGCAGCGGCGCTTCGCCCTCGATCGCGAAATGGGCGCAGTGGGGGCAGGTATAGCTGACGAATTCGGTCAGCGTCGTCTTGGCTTCGGGATTTCCGACCAGGTGGCCGCGCTCGGTTTCGACGACCTTGGTATTCCAATTGCCCGTCGCAGCGATCGTCCCGGCAGCGCCGATCACGATCGCGACAAGGTCAAGCGTCTTTTTCAACTTCGTCTTCATCGACTTCAAACGTCCCCACCATTCTCGCTGTCGCCCAGGCTGCGGGCGAGCGATTCCAGCACCGTCCGCAGTTCCGGATCACCGATGTCGCGCAGGCTGTCGCCCAGTTCCATAGGTATCGGTTTCAGCGAAGGCGGTGCCTTCGGCCGACTTTCAGCAGTTCTTGGCTTAACCTCGCCTTGCCGCAGCTTTACCCGCGACACGGCCTTGTAACCGAAGAACCGGTTCACGCGCTCCATGATCTCGGGGATCACCTGCTGGATCAGCGGTGCGTGGGCGCCGGTCACGACCAGTTGCAGGATGCCGTCCGATTTCTCTCCCGGCGGGAATCGGATCGCTTCGGGCATGCAGATCTTCGAGTGATGCTCGCCCACAATCTCGGGCCAGCGGGTGACCACGCTGCTCTGCACGAAACCGAAGCGGCGAAATGCCGTGCGGCCGATCTGCGGCATAAGTTCGCCGATGGGTTTGGGCCCGCCGCCTCGCGGGCGCTGCCATTCGCGCGCCTTGCCAGGCGATTTGCGTTTTGGCGGAGTTTTCGGTGTTTCGTCCCGTTCCATTACACGCCAGCCAATGCCATAGGCGGCGCGTGACTGCCAGCGACAACACGATTTCGGACACATTGCTCCACTGGTACGACGAGCATGCACGCGACCTGCCGTGGCGGGCGAGGCCCGGCGAGCCTGCGCCCGATCCTTATCGCGTGTGGCTGTCGGAAGTCATGCTCCAGCAGACCACTGTGGCGGCGGTAAAGCCCTATTTCGAGAAATTCACTTCCACCTGGCCAACGGTGGACGCGCTGGCCGCCGCAGAAGAAGCGGAGGTGATGGGTGCCTGGGCTGGCCTTGGCTATTATTCCCGGGCGCGAAACCTGGCGAAATGCGCCCGCGAAGTTGCGGGGCGCGGAAGTTTTCCCGACACTGAGGCAGAATTGCGCAAGCTGCCGGGGGTCGGCGACTACACCGCAGCAGCGATTGCGGCGATTGCGTTCGAGAGACGCGCCGTGGTGATCGATGCAAATGTCGAACGCGTCGTTGCGCGCCTGTTCGACATCCGGGAAACCTTGCCGCAGGCCAGAAAGGTGATCCGGGCGCGGGCGGAGGAGATCACTCCGGAACACAGATCGGGCGATTTCGCGCAGGCGATGATGGACCTCGGCAGCGGGATATGCACTGCGCGCGCCCCGAAGTGCCTACTGTGTCCCCTTTCAGCGCAGTGCGAGGGGCGCAAGGCAGGCGATCCTGCCGAGTTGCCCATAAAGGCGCCGAAAAAGTCGAAACCCGAGCGGGTCGGTCAGGCATTTTGGATCGAGCGCGATGGCCATGTCTGGCTCGTCACGCGCAAGGGATCAGGGATGCTCGGCGGGATGCGAGCCTTGCCGGATGACGGCTGGACGGCGCAGCAGGACGGATCGGCTGAGCCACTGCCTGTTGGTGAATGGAACAGGCTCGGAGCCGTGAAGCACGTCTTCACCCACGCGGCATTGACGCTGTCGGTGCTGCGCTACGAAGGGACGCAGGATCCTGTCGAGGAGGGAGAATGGTGGCCGCTCGACCGTCTGGATGAAGCCGGCCTACCGACACTTTTCGCCAAGGCTGCGCGGCTCGCGACCGCGCAATCGGGTTAGAGCACGCCGCCGCCCAGGCTGAGGCGGACCACTGCGATCAATCCGACGACGAGGCAAAAGTTGCGTCCGCTCCGGCTCGACGAAAGCTGACCTGTAGCCACGCCAATCGCGATCAGGGGAAGCGCAAGCCAGTTGGCCCAGCCGAGCAGTGGAATCTGCGCCGGAATGACGATGACCAGCGAGACGATACCGATGAGGATGGAAAGAAAGTTCAGCATGTGTCTTATATGGGTAGCACAGTTAATCCATGCAAGAGCCGATTGACCTGACACCGCGGTTTGATCATTGGTTTCAAAACAGTTTTGAGAGAGGACCTGACCAAATGGCATTCCGGACATTCGAATCCGTCAGCATTTCACGTCGCAGCCTGTTCCGTTCGAGCGCCTATCTTGCAGCCGGCGGAGCAATGGCGACACTGCCGTTCGGGCGCGAATTGCTGGCTTCGGACGCTGCGGCAAGCTGGCCTGCGGTTACCGCAAAGATCAACGAGTATGTTGCGGCCCGCAAGATCCCGAACATGGTTGCAGCCTTCGGTTGGGGCGATGAAGAGCCGCAGGCAATTTCACGCGGCAAGCTGCGTTTCGGGCAGGCACCGCAGGCCGATATGGATTCGCTCTATCGCGTTTATTCGATGACCAAGCCGATCACGGGCATGGCTGCGATGATGCTGATTTCCGATGGCAAGCTCGGCCTCGACCAGCCAATTGCCGATTTCATACCCGGCTTTGCAAACATGCGGGTGCTCAAGAAAGCTGACGGCCCGCTCGACGACACGGTTCCGGCAGACCGCCCGATTACCGCGCGCCACCTGATGACGCATACCGCTGGGCTCGGATACGACATCGTGACCAAGGGACCGCTGCTCGACGCCTATCGCAAGAACGGCATTGTCGGCGGCCAGGTCAGCCGTATTCCGCTGCCGGGCCAGTCCCGGACCGAACCCGCGCCGGGCCTTGCCGCCTTTGCTGATCGCGTTGCGAAGCTGCCGCTGATTGCGCAGCCGGGAACGGAGTGGAGCTATTCGATCGGGCTCGACGTGCTGGGCCGGGTGATCGAAGTTGCCTCTGGCCAGAGTTTCGAAAGCTTCCTTCAGGATCGCATGTTCGGCCCGGCCGGAATGACCAGCACCTTCTTCCGCGTGCCGGAGAGCGAGGTAGATCGCTTCACGGACAATTACGGCATTCTCAACGGCATGCCGTTGCCGATGG
Organism: Altererythrobacter epoxidivorans; assembly: GCF_001281485.1. NCBI lineage: Bacteria > Pseudomonadati > Pseudomonadota > Alphaproteobacteria > Sphingomonadales > Erythrobacteraceae > Altererythrobacter > Altererythrobacter epoxidivorans. Next base: position 1,581,929 of record NZ_CP012669.1, on the reverse strand, counting down.
ATCCGGCCAAGGCGTCGATCTATCTCGACAAGCCGCCGATCCACTGGGGCGGGTCGGGCCTTGTCATGAGCCCGCGCGACTATGACCGTTTCCTCAAGATGGTGCTCGGTTACGGCAAGATCGACGGGAAGCGCGTGATGAGCGAGCCTGCGGTGCGCGTCGGCACCTCGAACCTGCTGCCCAAGGCGGTCAATGTCGACAAGACCTGGATCGCCGGTCAGGGCTTCGGCGCAGGCGGCCGGGTCGTTGGCCAGACATATGGCTGGGGCGGCGCTGCCGGTACACTCGGCTCGGTCGATTTCGGCAGCGGCCTCCGCGCGGGACTGTTCGTCCAGTATATGCCTTCGGATGCCTTCCCCATTCGCGACGAATTCCTCGCCGCGCTGGAAGCGGACATGAAGGCAATGAAGGGCAAGGCGATCTGATTTGACCGGGACAAGACCTCTTTCATTCGCAGGTTCGCCGCTCGACCGCGCGGACAACCTCCGCGCCGATCCGGATGCCCTTGCCGGGATGATGAACTGGAAGGCGCGGCTGCTGCTGCTCGACGGATTGATGCCGTCGATCGGCGATGACGGGCGGCTCGCCTGGGGCAGCCTGGCCGATGCAGCAGAGGATGCCGAACTGGTTTTCCTCGGGCTCGACGATGGCAAGGCGTGCTTCGTTGCGGTGCCGGGTCGCGGCGATGCGGCACCTCGGATGGCGAACCCGCAGCTGTGGTCATTGATGGCCAGCATGGAGCCGGGCGACCTCGCGCTATACGGCGGCGCTCGCAGCATTGCCGACTGGCATGCACGGCACCGCTTCTGCGCCCAATGCGGGGCTGAAACCTCCCTCGCTAAGGGCGGTTGGCAGCGCAATTGCGGCAGCTGCGGAGCGCAGCATTTCCCCCGAACCGATCCGGTCACGATCATGCTGGTCGAACATGAAGGGCGCGTCATGCTCGGGCGGGGCAAGGGGTGGCCAGAGGGTCGCTTCAGTGCGCTTGCCGGCTTTGTCGAACCGGGCGAGACGATCGAAGAGGGCGTTCAGCGCGAGGTGTTCGAGGAATCGGGCGTCCGCGTGCGGGACGTCAGCTATATTGCCAGCCAGCCGTGGCCTTTCCCCAGCCAGTTGATGATCGGCTGTCACAGCTATGCGGATGACGATGCGCTGGTGATCGACGAAACCGAAATGGCCGAGATCAACTGGTACACACGCGACGAAGTGACTTCCGCACTTGCGGGCTCCGGTCCGTTTGTCGCGCCGCCACCGCATGCGATCGCGCACCATTTGCTGCACTGGTGGGTGTCGCGATGACAGCGCCGCAGCGGATGACGATCGACATCTGGTCCGATGTCATGTGCCCGTGGTGCTACGTCGGCTGGGGCAATCTGACGCAGGCACTCGAGGTTCTGGACGGCGAGATCGAGGCCCAGATCCGCTGGCATGCGTTCGAACTGAACCCCGACATGCCGCCTGAAGGCGAAGAGCGGACGGCCCATATTGCCCGCAAGTACGGGCGCAGTATCGACGATTCCAAGGCTGTGCAGGGCCGGATGCGCGAAGCTGCCGAGGTTGCGAAAGTCTCGCTCGATTACGAGGGCGACCGTCATGGCGATGAAGCCCCGCCTGCGATGATGTGGAACACGCGCGATGCGCACAAACTGCTGACGTGGGCGCTGGAAGAAGCCGGACCGCAGGCGCAGACCACGCTCAAGCTCGCATTGTTCAGGGCGCACTTCAACGAACGGCGCGATGTCTCCGACCATGAAGTCTTGCTCGACGTTGCCTCATCTGCCGGATTGCACCGCGAAGCGGCGAAGGCTGCGCTCGCCAGCGAAGAGCTCGATGCGCGCGTGCTGGCCGAGGAACGCGCCGCATGGGACATGAACATCACCGGGGTTCCGGCGATGGTCGTGAATGGCAAATTCATGATACCGGGCGCGCAGGGGCCGGAAACCTATGTCACCGCCCTGCGCAGGGTAGCCGAAAAGACAGCGGCCTAGATCAGGCCCAGCCGCTCCAGCTTGCCAGCCAGCCTTCCGGGCAGCACGTCACCCACATCCTCGCCGTCCTTCAGGTCCCGCGGGGCGTTCTCTTCGGCAAGATAACGCCAGCCCTGGTGCGCGCGCTTTGGTGCTGGGTGGACGAGGATCAGTTGCGGGTCGAGCCAGATCGTCCAGCGGCCATCCTTGCGCTGCTCGAATTCGCGGATCGGGCTGCGTGCCTTGATCGTGTGATCGAGGATCCAGTAGAGCGATCCGCCGATCATCTCTTCATGACGCTTGGGCAGGTATCGCGTCGTCATTTCCGCACGGCTGCCTGATTCGACCCAGCGTCGCAGGTTGTCGATGCTGCCCGAACGGTAGGCGATCTTGGTCATGTGAAGCGGCATGTTCTGCCAGATAGGGTGTCAGGCGGCGGAGACCAAGCCGCTGGCAACTGCCAGCCCCAGAAAGGCGAAAAAGCCCATCGAATCCGTGATCATCGTCACGAACACGCTCGACGCCACGGCAGGGTCCTGATCGAGCCGCTCGAAGATGACCGGGACCAGCACGCCGGCCAAGCCCGCGACCGCGATGTTGATGATCATGGCGGTAGCGATCACTCCGCCCAGCATGGGATTGAAGATCAGGCTAGTTGCGATCCCGATCAGCACCGCGACGGTTGCCCCGTTGAGCAATGCGACGCGCATTTCGCGCCAGACGATCCGCCAGGTATTGGCGCGCGTCAGCTGGTTGGTGGCAATGGCGCGAACCGAAACGGCCATGGTCTGCGTACCGGCATTGCCGCCGATGCTTGCGACGATCGGCATCAGGACGGCGAGCGCCACCAGCTTTTCGATCGCAGCACCGAACATGGCAATGATCAGTGATGCGACCAACGCCGTGCCGAGGTTTGCGATCAGCCAGCGTACGCGGCTGACATAGGCTTCGCGGATCGGTTCGTTGATGTCGCCGTCGCCAGCACCCGACAGCAGCAGGACGTCTTCGCCCGCCTCTTCGGAGATGATGTGGACGACGTCGTCGACCGTCATCTGGCCGACCAGCCTGCCATCGTCATCGGTCACGGCGGCAGAGATCAGGCCGTATTTCTGGAACATCAGGGCGACCTCTTCCTGATCCATCGTAACCGGGATCAGCGTCTGGTCGCGTTTCATGACGTCGGTCAGCGCAACGTTGCGGGGCGCAGTCAAAATCCACGACAACGCGCAGGTCCCGACCGGGTGATGCATATGGTCGACCACGAAGACTTCGAAGAAATCGTGCGTCAGGTCACCTTCCTCGCGCAGATAATCGATCAGGCCGCCCACGGTCATGTGTTCGGGTACCGCGACGAAATCGCGGTTCATCAGGCGGCCGGCGGTTTCCTCGGGATAGGCGAGGGCGCTTTCGATCGCGATGCGATCTTCTGCCTCCATCTCGGCAAGAACGGCCTGCTGGTCGTCCTCGTCCAGATCCTCGATCAGCTGGACGGCGTCGTCGGTTTCCAGCTGCTCGACGATGGTCGCGACCGCTTCAGGGGCGAGCGCTTCCATCATGTCCTCGCGGACGTGATCGTTGAGCTCTGCGATGACCTCGCTGCTCATCAGATCGGTGATGGCTGCGGCCAGCAAGGCGCGGTCTTCGCGGTCGAGAAGTTCGAGAAGGTCGGCGATGTCGGCCGGATGCAACGGCTCGACAAGGTCATAAACCTCGCCCTTTTCACCCTCTTCCAGCGCATCGCGAACGGCGCGCAGATATTCGGGCTTCAGGCGGTTTTCCTCGTCGTGCCGCTCGTCGTCGATGCGGTCGTCGGGGTGCGGGCCGTCCTCTGCCGGAATATCGGCAGCCTGCACTTCCAGCAGGTCTTCGTCGTGGATCGGCTCGGTCATGGGGTGTGGTCTAGGCAGGAGGGTCGGAATTGCAAGACGCGATCAGCCTTGGGGGTGACTCGTCCCCACAAGTCTCTATATCCCCCGGCCAAACCAAGGAGATTCATTTATGGCCGACCAGACGCTGACCTTCACGCTCGATACCGGAGACGGCGAGGGCAAGGATGTCGTCATCAAGCTGCGTCCCGACCTTGCGCCGGGCCACGTCGAACGCATTTCCGAGCTCGCCAAAGAAGGTTTCTATGACGGCGTCGTTTTCCACCGCGTGATCCCGGGCTTCATGGCCCAGGGCGGTGACCCGACGGGCACCGGCATGGGCGGCAGCGACCGTCCTGACCTCAAGGCGGAATTCAATGCCGAACCGCACGTGCGCGGCACCTGCTCGATGGCGCGTTCGAGCTTCCCCGACAGCGCCAATTCGCAGTTCTTCATCTGCTTCGAAGACGCGCACTTCCTCGACGGCCAGTACACCGTCTGGGGCGAGGTAACGAGCGGCATGGAACATGTCGACGCGCTGCCCAAGGGCGAGCCGCCGGCAAATCCGGGCAAGATCGTCAAGGCGACGGTAGCCTGATCCGACACGGGAGCCAGTCTTGTGACTGCACAGTTCTGGCTCCTGGTCTTTGCCAGCCTCGCCATCGGTTATGGTGCAGGCTGGTTCACCCCGCGAATCAGGCGGCTCGGCCGTGTGGCGAGATGGATCGGCTTCGGCCTCCTGCCATTCTGGGCCTACGTGGCTGTCATGGCTACGAGCACGCCGACCGGCACCCTGCGCGAGGATTTCGCGTGGTTCATGGTCGGGCTGATGATGCTTTCGCCGGTGATCCTTCCATGGATCGTCGGTTTTGTCAGCGCGACGATACTCTTGCGGCGGCAATCCGCTGAAGCCGGAGCCCACGCTTGACCGACGAGACTTTCGCCAAATCGCTCGGCCGGCTTGCGCAAGCAATGTCGGGTGCCCGTGACGACTGGTGGGTGATCGGTAGCGCTGCCGTCGCCCTCCATGGCGGCGAACCCGGTTCAATCGCCGATATCGACGTGATCGTGTCGCGGCGCGATCTCGACGCGCTTTATGCCCGACTGCCGCTCAGCAATTCGCCTGACGAGAGCAAGCCGATGTTCCGTTCCGAGCTTTTCGGCATTTGGAGCGAACCGGCGATTGCTGTCGAGTTCATGACCGGCCTCGACGTTCGCGTCGGCGACGAATGGTACCGTATCGAACCCGTGACCAGGACGCGGGTCTCGCACTGTGGATGCGAAGTCTTCGCACCGGAGCTCGACGAACTTGTCACGATCCTCGAGATTTTCGGGCGCGAGAAGGATCTCGACCGCGCGGCGTCGCTGCGAAAGAATTGAACCGCGCCAGCGATTGCCCTAAAGGCGCGCCTCCCATGACCGCGAAAACACCTCCACGGACCTACAGGGTCAAGAGCTTCGGCTGCCAGATGAACGTCTATGACGGCGAACGCATGGCGGAACTGCTTGCGACACGCGGGATTACGCCCGCGCCGGAGGGCGAGGACGCCGATCTCGTCGTGCTCAACACCTGCCACATTCGCGAGAAGGCGGCGGAGAAGGTTTATTCGGACATCGGGCGGCTGGTGAAGGCGGGCAAGGCCGCGGGCCGTGAACCGATGATCGCGGTTGCCGGCTGTGTTGCGCAGGCCGAGGGTGAAGAGATCATGGCGCGCGCGCCAGCGGTCAGCATGGTGGTCGGCCCGCAGGCATATCACCGGCTCCCGGAAATGCTCGACAAAGCGGTTAAGGGCGAGCGTGCGACCGACACCGACATGCCGCCGATCGCGAAATTCGATGCCCTGCCAGAACGGCGCAAGATCGGTCCAACCGCTTTCCTGACGGTGCAGGAAGGGTGCGACAAGTTCTGCACCTATTGCGTGGTGCCCTATACCCGCGGCGCGGAAATCTCGCGCCCTTACAGCGACCTCGTGGCCGAAGCGCACAAACTGGTCGAAGCGGGCGCGCGTGAAATCACGCTGCTCGGGCAAAACGTAAGCGCATGGTCCGGTGAGGACACAAAGGGACACAAGGTGGGCCTGGCGGGACTGATCCGTGACCTGGCTAGGATCGATGGGCTGAAGCGCATCCGCTATACGACCAGCCACCCTGCCGACATGGATGACGCGCTGATTGCCGCCCATGGCGAGATCGACAAGCTGATGCCCTATCTCCACCTGCCGGTGCAGTCGGGCAACGATCGCGTGCTCAAGGCAATGAACCGCAGCCACACGGCGGAAAGCTATCTCAGGCTGCTCGAGCGATTTCGTGCGGCGCGACCTGATCTTGCCCTGTCAGGCGACTTCATCGTCGGTTTCCCGGGCGAGACCGAAGCCGAGTTCGCCGACACCCTCGCGCTGGTCGATGCGGTCGGTTACGCGCAGGCATACAGCTTCAAATATTCGCCGCGTCCCGGCACCCCCGCTGCGACGATGGACGGGCAGGTTCCAAAGGACGTGATGGACGACCGTCTGCAACGGCTGCAGGCGCTCTTGAACCGTGACCAGCACGCCTTCAACGAGGGGAGCGTTGGCAAAACTTGCCAGGTCCTGATCGAACGCAAGGGCAAGCACGCCAACCAGTGGCTCGGCAAATCGCCTTGGCTGCAAAGCGTCTGGTTCGACGGCGATTATACCATCGGCGACCTGGTCGAGGTCGAACTGCTCGAAGCCGGCCCCAATTCGCTTGCGGGCCGGATCATCGAGCCGGTGATCGCCTGAGCGTTACTCGGCCGGAGCGACAGGCTCCGCTGTCTTGAATTCCGGTTCCTCTGCCAGCAGGATCGTCCCGAACTTTTCGGTCATCTCTGCCGGAGGGACGGTCGGGTTCGACGGATAGCTTTCGCCTTCGAATTTGAGCAGCGCGGTCCCGGACTGGCCGCCGCCACCGCCGACAGAAACGGCCAGGTCGCTCCATCCATTGGTCGTCGTTCCCGGCAGGCCGATGGGGGTGCGCGAGACGCTGATATCGCCGACCTTGCTCCACATCGGGCCCGCTTGCGTCAGGACCAGGGTAGGACAGCCACCGGTGCCGCAGAAATAGGGAGCGGCGACGTATACGATCGCTTCGTCCGCGCCGTCGCCATTGAGGTCGATCCATGCGGTCGCATAGCGGATGGTCCCGGCATCCGGGTATTCCTGCAACAGGAAGTGTTCGATGTCTTCGTCGCGAGTGGGCGAAGGCGCCGCCGCTGCTTCTTCGGTCGCTGCGGCATCGGGAGCATCGGCAGCGGCAGGATCTTCTGCAGGAGAGCAGCCGACAAGGGCTGAAATCATTGCAGGAACGGCGAGGTAACGGAGCATTCGACTTCCCCTTCGCAAGAACTGTTTTGAAAGTGTGGTGCGAAAATCTGATTCTTGCAACTTGGTGACTTTCCACCGCCACGTTGCAGTGGCTTTCTTGCTTCCGGCGCATTCCCTCCTAAGTTTGATGGAAGACGACTCGAAAGGCCGCAGGGCCAAGGAGAATATGGGCCGTAGACCGACCAGAGCAGCCGATCATCAGGGAGAGCCGAGGCTTTCGCCCGATCCTGTACCCAACCGCGAAATTCGCCGCGCACAGGCGGAAATGAGCTTCGAGAACCAGTCGCTGCTGGGCCCGCTATTCGGACAATTCGATGCCAACCTCGTTCAGGTCGAAAACCGGCTGGGCGTGTTCATTTCCGCTCGCGGCGACAAGGTGATGATCGAAGGGCCGGAGGACAGCGTCGCCCGTGCCCGCGAAACGATCCAGACCATGTACGACCGGCTCGCCCAGGGGCAGGACCTCGATGCAGGCGCGATAGAATCGCTTATCGCGATGTCGAACGAACCGACACTGGAAGGGATCATCAGCGGCGAGAAGGAAGCGCCGCCGATCATGATCCGCACGCGGCGCAAGACGATCGTGCCGCGCAGCGCGAACCAGATTCCCTACATGCGCCAGTTGGCACGCGACGACGTGATCTTTGCGCTCGGACCGGCGGGTACCGGCAAGACCTATCTCGCGGTGGCGCAGGCGGTCAGCCAGCTGATCACGGGCAGCGTCCAGCGCCTGATCCTGTCGCGTCCGGCGGTGGAGGCGGGCGAAAAGCTCGGCTTCCTGCCCGGCGACATGAAGGAGAAGGTCGACCCCTACCTTCGGCCGCTCTACGATGCGCTGTATGATTGTATGCCGCCCGAACAGGTCGAGCGGCGCCTAGCATCGGGCGAGATCGAGATCGCCCCTATTGCCTTCATGCGCGGGCGCACGCTGGCCGACAGCTTCATCATCCTCGACGAGGCTCAGAACACCACGCGTGAACAGATGAAGATGTTCCTCACCCGCTTTGGTCAGAACAGCCGCATGGTGGTGTGCGGAGACCCGCGCCAGGTCGATATTCCAGGTGGCGACCGGATGAGCGGGCTGGCCGATGCTGTCGAAAAGCTCGAAGGCGTTGAAGGGATAGCAGTGACGCGCTTCACCGCTGCCGATGTCGTCCGCCACCCGATCGTGGGCCGCATCGTCGAGGCATATGAGGGTCCGATCTCGTAAGATCAAAATGCGTCATCCCGACAGTTTTACGACGCGGTGGGGGCCGATCTGGTTCGGCAAATATGCGCTGATCTTCGGTGCGCCGCTGATCTTCCTCGTCCTTGCATTCCATGAACTGGAAATCTGGTTTCTCGGGCTTTCGCTCTACTGGTTCTGTTCGGTCGCATTCTTCGCCTGGCGAGCCGTGAACAAGAACGTTCGAGCGATCTGGCGGATTGCCCTTGCTGTACTGATGCTCTCAAGCTGGAGTTACGCAGCGCTGCTGGTCTATGCGGAACCGGGCGACACCAGGATCTGCTATGACCGGATCGAGTTGACCGCGCGATGGGGACCGATGATCAATCGCGGCGCCGACCCTACATGCGTTGGCGTCGCGCTGCAGAACATTCAAACGGACTAGGCATGCAACTGGACGTCGACATCGAAGATTGGCCCGAAGGCGATTGGGAAGCGCTCGCAGCGCGCGCTGTAGAAGCGGCCGCTTCCGTCGAGCCAGCGCTGGCGAATCCGCGCCTTGTCGCCAGCCTCCTGTTTACCAGTGACGCCGAGGTGCATGTGCTCAATCGCGAATGGCGCGAGAGGGACAAGCCGACCAATGTCCTGAGTTTCCCGATGCTCGAACGCGTGGACCTGGTGCATCTCGACCCCGACGAAGGGCCGCCGGAAATGCTCGGCGATATCGCGCTCGCCCATGAAACCTGCGCGCGCGAGGCAGCAGAAAAGGGTATCGCTCTCGATGCCCATGCCACCCACCTGATCGTGCATGGCATGCTGCACCTTGCCGGCCACGACCATGTCGACAATGACGCAGAGGCAGAAGCAATGGAGGCGCTGGAAATCGCAGCGCTTGCCAAACTGGGTATCGCGGACCCATATGGTGACCGTGACTTAAAGGAGTAGCCACGCAGGGCCATGCCCGATTCCCAATCCCCCGCCGGAGAGGCGGAAAGTAGCAGCGGGCTGTGGCCCGCCATCCGCAAATTCCTGAAAGCCGGTGACGGCGATCGTTCGCTGCGTGCCCAGCTCGAAGAGGCTATCGACGAGCACGAGGACGAAAACGGCGAAACGGAAACAACCAGCACCGATGATGGCGACCTGTCGCCGGTAGAGCGGCAGATGCTGCGCAACCTGCTACACTTCAGCGAACACGATGCTGACGATGTTGCCGTGCCGCGCGGTGAAATCATCGCCGTCGATGCCTCGATCAGTTGGGACGAACTGGTTGCAACCTTCAGCGAACACGGACACTCGCGCCTGCCGGTCTATCGCGGCACACTCGACGAAGTGATCGGCATGATCCACATCAAGGACGTTTTTCCGTTCCTGGCAGAGCGCAAGCCGCCGCCAAAGGACTGGACCACGCTGATGCGCCAGCCGCTCTACGTTCCGCAGGTACGAGGGGCGCTCGACGTGCTGGCGGACATGCGTTCGCGCCGGACCCACCTTGCCATCGTGCTCGACGAATTTTCGGGCACCGACGGGATCATCACGATTGAAGACCTGGTCGAGGAAATCGTCGGCGAGATCGAGGACGAGCATGACGATGCGCCGGAAGAACTTATCGTCGCGATCGGCGACGGCATGTGGGATTGCGACGCGCGGGCCGAACTCGATGACGTGGCCGACATGGTCGACCCGCGCCTTGCCGATGTAGAGGAATCGGTCGACACGCTGGGCGGCCTCACCTTCGTGCTGGCAGAGCAGGTACCCCCTGTCGGTACCATCGTCGAACATCCCAGCGGATGGCGGATCGAGGTGACGGCTGGTGACGAAACGCATGTTACCAGGCTGCGATTGCACTCGCCGGAGATTGAAGAAGAAGCAATCGAGGGCTGACTTTCGCTTCGGTTGGTTTCGATTTCTGCAACAAATAGGCTCGACATTGCGGGCATGACGCCGCAAGGAATTGCCTCATGGCGACCAGACGACTTCCCCCGCTCCGCGCGCTCGAAGCCTTCATGCGCACCGTCAGGCTCGGATCTGCCCGTGCGGCTGCCGAGGAAATCGGGCTCAGCCCTTCGGCTTTGTCTCGCCGGATCAGCAATCTCGAAGAATTCGTGGGCAAGAAGCTGTTCACGCGTGCGCGGCAGTCGATGCAGCTTACCGATGAAGGGCAGGCGTTCTACGAAACGGTGAACCCGCATTTCGAAGCGCTCGCACGCGCGGTCGAAAGCCAGTCGGAAAACATCTCTCTGCTGCGCCTGCATCTGGGCGTCCTGCCCCTGTTCGGCAGCCAGCGCCTGTTTCCGCGCCTTGGCGAACTGCGGAAACGTCATCCGTTGCTGCACATCGATATCGATACAGGCCCACACCTCGAAGACCGGGTGGGGGACACGCTCGACGCCGCGATAATCCTGTCGCGCGGACCGGGGCGCGGATTGCATGCGGTCCGGCTCGATCACAACATGGTTCACGCGATCTGCAACCTCGACATGGCGCAGATGATCGGGAGCGAGGTGGACAAGGAAATCCTCGCTAAGCAGACTTTCCTGATCCACAACGAATTTCCGGAAAGTTTCGAGGCGTGGAAACGCGCGCTCAATATCGAGGATCTGGAGCCGGCTGCGATCGACCATTACGATTCAGGGCAGTTGATGCTCGCTGCGGCGGGTCAGGGCCTAGGCATCGCGATCATGCATGACGACCATATGCGACGCGCTGACGACAATCGTTTGACCGACCTTTTCGGGGTCGAGGTCGAAAGCCCCTACAGCTACTGGTTCGTCTGCAAGCCGACAGCGCTCGAAGAACGGCCCGTCCGCCTGTTTCACGACTGGCTGGTAAGCGCGGGGCTGTAAGCCCAGCGCTTTACTCGACAGGGAAGCTTTCCTCTGGCGGCGGGGTGTAACGGATCGCCTCGACCGTGTGCTGGAAATCGCGCAAGGGTTTGCCGAGCGTCTCGACCAGCGCCGCTTCGATTTCCTCGCGCGCTTTCATCGCAATCGCCTTGCGCCCGCGATATTCGACCGGGCTGAACGGTTCGAGGAAGTTTATCCGCAGTTCGAATGTGCCCTTGCGAGCCATCACGCGCATGGCGTTGTGGCCGCCAGATTCCTCTCCGACCCAGGCAACGTCCTCTGCAACGTCGCCATAGTCGATCATCACCGGCTGGACCATGACGCCGGGCGGGGGCGGTTCCAGCACCGAAAGCATCGAGCTCTTGAATGGCAGGAGCGAGTGCCCGTCTGTGACAGTGCCTTCGGGAAAGACGGTGACCGACCAGTTGTCCTGCAGCGCCTCTTTCAGCGCATTGATCTGTTCGGCGACGCCCATGCGGTTCTCGCGCTTCACGAATACCGTGCGGTTCAGGCGGCAAAGCCAGCCGATTACCGGCACTTGCGACAATTCGTACTTTGCGACGAAGGCGGTGCCGCTCGCACCGGCAAGCGCGAGAATGTCGATCCATGAGATATGGTTCGAGATGAAGAAAACGTCGCGCCGCAGCGGCGTGCCTGCCGTCTTTACCCGTGCCCCGACGATCCGCGCCGTGTAGCGCAGGAACAGCATGGGGAAGGGGGAGCCGTAGGCGAAGACGCGGTAGAGGTAGTGCAGCGGCACCAAAACCAGCAGCAGGACCACGATTGCGCTCAGGCGGAGAGCAAATCGGATCCGCCCTGGAACGGTGAGCGGGACTTTTTCCCCCCGCATGGCGGCCATGCGCTTGCGGCCATAATTTTCCGCCCGGCGGCGGGCGCGCTCACTTATCGGGGCGGTCGAGGCGGACGCCATAAAGCTCCATCCGGTGGTCCACCAGGCGATAGCCGAGCTTCTCTGCGATCTGCCGCTGGAGCGATTCCAGCTCGGGATCGACGAATTCGACGACCTTGCCGGTTTCGACATCGATCAGGTGGTCGTGATGTGCCTCGGGCGCAGCTTCATAACGGGCGCGCCCGTCGCCGAAATCGTGACGGTCCAGGATGCCCGCTTCTTCAAACAGGCGGACGGTACGGTACACCGTCGCGATCGAAATCTTCGGATCGATGGCAGAGGCGCGCTGGTGCAGCAGCTCGACGTCGGGATGATCGTCGCTGTCCGACAGCACCTGGGCAATCACACGGCGCTGCTCGGTGATCCGCAAACCCTTGTCGGCGCACAATTGTTCGAGATCGATTTTCTGATGCAATCCGGGCTCCTAAAATACGAACGCCCCGCATCCTTAGGATGACGGGGCGTCCTTCTCAAGTTGGCTGAGAAATCTTAGTCGGTTTTCTTGCGACGACCGCGACGTTGGCCAGGTTTCCGGCCGAGGCCGATCTTCTTGGCCAGGTCACGGCGGGTTTCGGCATAGGCCGGTGCGACCATCGGATAGTCGGGCGCTAGGTCCCAACGGGCACGATAGTCGTCCGGGGTCATGTCGTGTTCGGTCGAAAGGTGCCGCTTGAGCATCTTCATCTTCTTGCCGCAGTCGAGGCAGACGATGTGATCTTTCTTGACCGACGAACGGACAGACACAGCCGGATCGGGGCGCTCTGCGGCCGGTGCCGCGTTGCTGCCAAGACCCGAAAGCGCCTGGTAAACATTCGTGATGAGATTGGGGACGTCACCCACCGCGACGTCATTGTTGCTGACATGCGCTGCGACGATATCCGACGTCAGCGTTATCAGCGTTTCTTTCATGTCTAGCTGAATATCTTCCATGAGTTCCTCGTATTTTTTTATAGCGCCGGATTGTCCTCCGGTCTGGTCAAACTCTGGACGAAGACATCAAATGTTGCAAGTTTTTGAATTACGCAATTTTGCCTTTTTTACTGCATGAATTCAAACACTATAACCAAAAGTTATCGCATCGAGACGACTTCCTTCGGCAGTGAGATAATAGTCTGGCCGCTTGCCAATTGGTTCGAACCCGAACGAGCGATAAAGGTGTTCTGCAGGGTTATTCGACCGCATTTCGAGGAAGATACGCGAGACTCCTCGACCTTTTGACCGCTCGGCAAGTAAATCGAGCAGCTTTCGGCCCAAGCCTTTGCCGCGCGCTGACGGCGCGACCGCAATCAGCAGCAATTCCTCTTCGTCAAGCACGTGCCTGCTCAAGGTAAAACCCACAGCTTTTTCGCAACGGTCGGTCACTTCTTCGCCTTCGGCATCGATCAGCAGCGCATGCGTGAACGGCAGCGTCAACGCGTCTGAAACCTGGCGCCTGTTCCAGGCCTCTCCCCAACGGGCGTCGAAGGCGCATTCCATGACCTCCATGATCCGGTCGATCAGGTCGGCCTGCATCATTGTCCGGGCAGTTTCGCGTCTGGGCCGCGACCGTAAATCGGGGCGAGGTTACTGGTCAGCCTGGTCTCGTGCAGCAGGTAGGTCTTGCTGGCGTCGGGCAGCAGGTCGAGCGCCATCGCGCCGTCGCCAATAAGCTCGGCCAGTTCCCTGGCTCGGTTGCCGGCAATGACATTGTGGAGGCAAGCCGCTGCTGCATCTCGCGGGGCAAGGGAGCGAACCTCGTCCTCCGCCTGGCTGCTGTCGGCAAAGTTCTGCACGAACCATTCGCCATGTCCGCCGTTCATGCACACGGTCACGGGACGCGGATCGGGCTGCCAGGTGCGGGCAGCCACAAGTGCAAGAGTCGGATAGCCCAGCACCTCTGCATCCCATGCGATGCCAAGCGCGCGGGCAGCGGCGATGCCGATACGCACGCCCGTGAAGCTGCCGGGGCCGAGGGAAACGACGATGCGTTCGGCACGGCCTTTTTCAGGCAGTCCTTCGATCATCGGGATCAGGCGTTCGGCATGTCCGCGCCCGAGCACGCGATGGTCGCTGGCAAGCAGCCTGGTCCCGTCGAACAGGGCGACGGAGCAAGCCTCGCTGGCGGTCTCTATGGCGAGCGTACGCATGGCTATTGCGATGCCTCAGCCTGCGCGGGCCTGCAAGTCAGACGATGTCGTTGAAGGTGTCGAATTCGGGGCGGGGACTGCGATCGAAAATCGTCGTCTTGTCGCCATAACCGATCGAGCAGATGAAGTTCGCGCGATGGCGCGGTTCATCCGCGAGGAAAGCTTTTTCCAGCGCGCCCTTGTCGAAACCGGACATCGGACCGCAATCGAGCCCCAGCGCGCGCGCCGCGATCATCAGGTAGGCGCCTTGCAGGGACGAGTTGCGAAACGCGCCTTCCTTGCGGCCTTCCTCGTCCCCTTCGAACCAACTCTTGGCGTCCGTATGCGGGAACAGCCACGGCAGTTCCTCGTGGAAATCGATGTCGTAAGCGATGATCGCAGTGACCGGAGCGGCCTTGACCTTTTCCTTGTTGCCGTCGGAAACGCAGTCGACCAGCTTCGCCTTTGCCTCCGGCGATTTGACCCAAACGATCCGGCTCGGCTGCATGTTCGCCGAGGTCGGGCCCATCTTCATCAGTTCCCAGATCGCGTGCAGCTGTTCGTCGCTCACTTCCTTGTCGAGCCAGCCGTTATAGCTGCGCGCTTCGCGGAAGATCTGGTCGAGCGCGTCGGCCGACAGGTGATGGTCGTGGAACTGGGTGGTCATGAAAATCCTTGCTCGACTTGGGCGAAATCAGGCTGCGCGTACCTCAACCACTTCGGGCACATAATGTTTCAGCAGGCCTTCGATACCCTGCTTGAGCGTCGCCGTGGACGACGGGCAACCGGCACAGGCACCTTGCAGGGTCAGATAGACGACCCCGTCCTTGAATCCGCGATAGGCAATGTCACCGCCGTCGCCGGCAACAGCAGGGCGGACGCGGGTTTCGAGCAGTTCGTTGATCTGCGCGACGACGTCTGCGTCGGCCTCGTCTTCATCGACGACCAGCTCATCTTCTGCAGGGACGGAGATACCGTCTGCCGTGCCGCCTGCGAACAGGGGTGCTTCCGATACGAAATGATCGAGCAGGATAGCCACGACCTGCGGCTTGAGATCGGCCCAGCTGACCCCTGGCGCTGCCGTAACCGTCACGAAATCGGTTCCGAAGAATACGTTCACCACTTCGCCCGTGTCGAAGATCGCCTGCGCCAGCGGGCTCGCCTCGGCGGTTTCGGGCGAAGTGAATTCTCGAGATCCGCTTTGCATCACCTGCCGACCGGGCAGGAATTTGAGGCTGGCGGGATTGGGCGTAGCGGCGGTTTCGATGAACATGGCCGCGATGTAGGTCTGCGCGCGGCATGTCGCAAGTCTGCGCTTGGCGGGCTATTCACTATCCCTTCATGCCTCGGGTCCCTATACTGTTCGCCATGAAGTCGATTTTTCGCGCCGCATGCGCTGTAACCCTCCTCGCATCCACCGCCCTGCTGCCTGCTCCGATGCTGGCACAGGACAGGCAGGAGGCGCTGCCGAGCGGACTGCAGACCGGCGATGAAACGCCCTGGATTTATCGCGGCAGCGACGTCCCGCGTGACAAGGACTGGCTATTCGGAGAACTCGACAACGGCCTTCGCTATGCCGTGCGCCACAATGGCGTGCCGCCGGGGCAGGTGTCGATCCGCATCCGTATCGATGCCGGATCGCTGCATGAAATGGACAGCGAACAGGGCTTTGCCCACCTGATGGAACATCTCTCGTTCCGCGAGAGCAAATACCTCGGACCAGCGCAGGCAATCCCGACCTGGCAGCGCCTCGGCGCGACTTTCGGCAGCGATACCAATGCCGAAACCAGCCCGACGCACACCGTGTACAAGCTCGACCTACCCGGCATCACTCCGGCCAGTCTCGAAGAGAGTTTCAAGCTTTTGTCCGGCATGATGCGCGAACCGGTGCTGAGCCAGGCAAACGTCGATACCGAAGTGCCGATCGTGCTTGCGGAAAAGCGTGAGCGTGGCGGTGCCGGGGAACGTGTCGAACTGAAGACGCGGCAGACACTATTTGCCGGTCAGCGGCTCGCCAATCGCCTGCCGATCGGCACCGAGGAAACGCTCAACGCTGCCACGGGCAAGGCTTTGCAGGCGTTTCATGATCGCTGGTACCGGCCGGAGAACACCGTGATCGTCGTTGCTGGCGATACCGATCCGATGGAATTGGCGCGGCTGGTCGAGAAGTATTTCGGAGACTGGAAGGGGAAGGGCAAGCGTGTCGAGGCGCCCGACTTCGGCGATCCGGTCGCGCCTGCCGGTGCCGATCCTGAAAATCCGCTCGGTGAAATGGGCGTCGTGGTCGAACCGGACATGCCGCGGGCCTTCACCTACGCAGTGATGCGCCCCTGGCGCCCGGTCAACGACACCATCGTTTACAACGAGGGCCTGCTGCTTGATGCGGTTAGCCAGGCGATCGTCAATCGCCGCCTGCGTTCGCGTGCCCGCGCCGGCGGTTCCTATCTCGAGGCGCAGGTTTACCAGGACGACGTCTCGCGCTCTACCGATGCGACCTTCGTAACATTCTACCCGCTCTCGGAAGACTGGCAGACCCCGCTGTCGGACGTGCGCGCGATCATCGCCGATGCCATCGCGCAGCCGCCGACACAGGAAGAGATCGACCGAGAGGTCGCCGAATTCGACATCGCCTTCGTTAGCGAGCTGGAGCAGAAGTCGGTCCTCGCCGGATCGAAGCTGGCAGACCAGATCGTCCAGGCGGTCGATATCCGCGAAGCTGTCGCAGCGCCCGAAACGGTGCTGCAGGTATTCCGCGGCATGAAGGGTCGCCTGAACCCGAGCGAAATTCACGAGCGGACGAAAATGCTGTTCGACGGGGCGGTCATCCGCTCGGTTTACGTAACGCCCGACGCAAACGAGGCGACTGCCGACACGCTGCGCCTCGCGCTCGACCAGGATGTCGGCGCCGATGGCAGTGCACGCCTGGCAGCACAGACCATCAGCTTCGACGACCTGCCGCCAGTGGGTGAACCAGGCACCATCGTGTCTGAAGGATCGCTCGGGCTGACCGGCCTGGAAGAGATCGAGCGGATCGAGCTTGGCAACGGGATCAAGGCCATCCTCTGGCCGAACGATGCAGAGCCCGGCCGCGTGACCGTGCGCGTGCGTTTTGGCGCCGGCTACCGCGCGTTCGACCCTAAGGATGCGCCCTATGTCGCATTGGGCGAAATGGCACTCGTGGGCGCGGGTCTTGGCGAACTGGGACAGGAAGAGCTCGACCGTATTACGACGGGCCGCAAGATGGGCTTCGATTTTGCAATCGAGGATGCCGCCTTTACTTTCAACGCGCAGACCCGATCGGCTGACGTGTCCGACCAGCTCTACCTGTTTGCAGCGAAGCTGGGCATGCCGCG
This sequence comes from Altererythrobacter epoxidivorans, assembly GCF_001281485.1. Lineage (NCBI taxonomy): Bacteria > Pseudomonadati > Pseudomonadota > Alphaproteobacteria > Sphingomonadales > Erythrobacteraceae > Altererythrobacter > Altererythrobacter epoxidivorans. The sequence continues at coordinate 1,564,380 of NZ_CP012669.1, read as the reverse complement.
CTGGGACGAAAACCCGATTACGCGGGCAAAGGCTGCGGCAAACCTGGCCTATGACGCCATGGCGTCGAGCCCGGGTGCCGTGCTCAATCGCGACCTCGATTTCCTCCTCAACGACAATGATCCGCGTTTTGCGACGCCCACTCCGGCAGAAATGAATGCGACGACCGTGGCGGGCTTCCGCCGCGTGTGGGAACCGCTGCTGAAACAGGGACCGGTCGAGGTCAGCGTGTTCGGCGAATTCGACCGCAACGAGGTGGTCGAGACGCTTCGCCGAACCTTTGGTGCCTTGCCCGAGCGGACGCCCATTCCGGCCTCGGTCGCCGGATGGGTTCCGGATTTTCCCGATACGGACGCGCCCGAAGTGCTCAACCATCGCGGCGATCCGAACCAGGCCGCTGCTGTGATCGCATGGCCAAGCGGAGGCGGTATCGAGGAACTGCGGGAGTCGCGCCAGCTCGAAATCCTGACGCAATTGTTCAACAACCGGCTGATGGAAGCGATGCGAGAAAAAGCGGGCGCAAGCTACGCCCCGCAGGTGGTTTCCGAATGGCCGAAGGACCTGGCTGGCGGCGGACGCATCCTGGCATTCGCCCAGCTTAAGCCGGAAGATGTGCCGGTGTTCTTTGCCGAGGCAGAGCGGATCGCGGTCGATCTGGCGAACACGCCGGCGGACAGCGATGAACTCGCCCGCGTAACCGAACCATTGCGCCAGCTCATCAGCCGCGCGTCGACAGGCAATGTCTTCTGGCTCTACCAGTTGGAAGGCGCCACCTACGACCCGCGCCGGATCGCGCTTCTACGCACGCTGCTGGGCGATTATTCGCGCACCACGCCAGAGGCGATGCAGGCGCTGGCAAAGCGGTATTTCGCGGCCCACAAGCCGTGGCAGCTGGCAATCATCCCCGAAGGCCAAAGCCTTGCTACCTCGACCGACCAGTCGGTTGCTGCAGCCAAGCTGGGGACAGCGACGCGGGAGACGACGGTCAGCGGCCGGTGATCGCCTGGCTCTATCACTGCGCCAAGAAATATTATTAGCGCTTGCGCCCCTCCATCTTTGCAATTCTAATGAGGGGCGTGTACCCGCGCGCTCCGTTTGAGTGAATTGAGAAGTAAAGTGGCAGATACCTGGACCCCCGACAGCTGGAAGCAATTCGAAGCACGTCACCTTCCTGATTATCAGGACGCCGAAGTGCTGCGCGAGGCCGAACAGACCCTGTCGTCCTATCCGCCGCTTGTATTCGCCGGTGAAGCCCGCGCGTTGAAGGCTGACCTTGGCGAAGTGGCGAAGGGCAATGCCTTCCTGCTGCAGGGCGGCGATTGCGCCGAAAGCTTCGCCGAATTCCATCCGAACAATATCCGCGATACCTTCCGCGTGTTGCTTCAGATGGCGGTCGTCATGACCTTTGCCAGCAAGAAGCCGGTGGTGAAGGTCGGCCGCATGGCGGGCCAGTTTGCCAAGCCGCGCAGCTCTGCCACCGAAACGCAGGGCGATGTCACGCTGCCCAGCTATTTCGGCGACAATATCAACGGCATCGATTTCGATCCCGAACAGCGCCGCAACGATCCGATGCGCATGGTCCGCGCCTATTCGCAGGCTGCAGCCACGCTCAACCTGCTGCGCGCCTTCGCTGGCGGCGGTTATGCCAACCTTCGGCAGGTCCATCAGTGGACGCTCGATTTCATGGGCCGCAGCCCGTGGTCCGACAAGTTTTCGGACGTAGCCGACCGGATCGGCGAGGCGCTCGATTTCATGGAAGCGTGCGGCATCGACCCGGCAACCGTCCCGCAACTGCAGGGCACCAGTTTCTACACCAGCCACGAAGCCCTGCTGCTGCAGTACGAACAGGCAATGACGCGCCGCGACAGCCTGACCGGCGACTGGTACGATACCAGCGCACACATGGTCTGGATCGGCGACCGCACCCGCTTCGATGGCAGCGCACATGTCGAATTCGCACGCGGCATCGGTAACCCGCTCGGCATGAAATGCGGGCCTTCGCTCGAACCCGATGCGTTGCTGCGCATGCTCGACCTTCTAAACCCAAAGCGCGAGCCGGGCCGCATGACGCTGATAAGCCGGTTCGGCCATGACAAGGTCGAAGAAGGCCTTCCGCCGCTCGTCCGCGCTGTCGAACGCGAAGGGCATCCGGTGGTGTGGAGCTGCGACCCGATGCACGGTAACGTCGTCAAGTCGGATAGCGGCTATAAGACGCGGCCATTCGATCGCATCCTGACCGAGGTGAAGGGCTTCTTCGCAGTCCACCGCGCCGAAGGCACCCATCCGGGCGGCATCCACGTGGAAATGACCGGGCAGGACGTGACCGAATGTGTTGGCGGCGCCGTTGCAATTACGGACGATGCGCTTGGCGACCGGTATCACACGCATTGCGATCCGCGCCTCAACGCGGCCCAGTCGCTCGAACTCGCTTTCCTGCTGGCCGAAATGCTGAACCAGGAAGTGAACGTGCGTCAGGCGGACGCTGCCTGATCGTTTGCTGATCCCGGTTTGCAAGCGACCCTAGGCAGATTCACCTAGGGTCAGCGAGCGCGATCCTCACCATTCACTTCTAATCGTTCCGGCATGGAGCGAGAATGGTGATCCGCGCATTCGACCTTGCCGGTGCGATGACCGGTCCGGTGAGCGTTTCGCTCGCCGCCTTGGTCGTGGCGCTCGCCATGGCCCTATGCCTGCTGGGGCGCGCTGCTTCGCGCGACAAGGGGCACAACGGCACGCTGACCCGTCTGCTGCGCCGGCGTGGGCGCAAACTGGCAGAGATCCTCCGTCTCTTCGATATGGCCGAAGAAATCGCCAATCTTGGCGTCTGGCAATATTGGCCCGACGACGGGCGACAGGAATGGTCTGCCGGGATGAAGGGGTTGTTCGGGCTCGACCCTCAAACCGAAATGCTCCCGGGCGATGCCGAGACTATCCTTGCCACCAATGGCGTGGAACTTGTTGGACAGGTGATGAGCCGGAGGGGGCGCAAGGGGACGTTCAACGTCAGTTTCTCCTTCAATGGGCTCGATGGTCTCGAACGGGAGTTCCGGATGCGCGCCTGCCATGTCCGGCAAGGCGTCAGGGCTAGGCCGCATGTGGTAGGGGTGCTGTTCGATGTCACCGACATTGCGCGCCGGGAAAAACGCCTGCGCCAGTCGCAGGAAATCGCGGTGCGCGAGGCAAAGAAGGCGCGGCGTCTGGCGGAAACCGACCCTCTGACCGGTCTTGCGAACAGGCGCAGGGTGATGACCGAACTGGACCGGCTGGTCATGCGCAGCAGGGACGGTGGAGAGATGCTGTCGCTCATCATATTCGATATCGATCACTTCAAGCGCGTGAACGATACCTTCGGCCATCCTGCCGGCGACGAGGTGTTGCAGAAGATCGCCCGGATCGCGGCCCAGCATGCGCGCGCAGGCGATCTCTTGGGGCGGATCGGCGGCGAAGAGTTCATCTGCGTGGCACCAGGTGCCGATCAGCACCTCGCCGGCCTGATCGCAGAACGATTGCGGCTGGCGATCGCGATGGAGAGTGCGGCTGGTGCCGTGCCCCCGGTAACGGTCAGCCTGGGCATCGCGTCATGTGAAAATGGCGACACGGCGCTGTCGCTGTTCGCCCGTGCCGACCGCGCGCTCTACCAGGCGAAAGAGGGCGGCAGGAACCGTGCGCGGCTGGCTGCCTGATGGGCGGGGAACCGCCCATGCCTTTCATTTGTAATCCTTTTCAGGCATGCTTGGCATTCCGGACCGGAAGCAAGGGAGTATTCCGTGGCCGAACGACACGCCCGCATCGACGCCGAAAACGTCACTGCGCTGGCAGATCAATACCGCGACACGCGTTCCTTGACCGAAGCATTGGTCGAGCCCTTGAGCGATGCCGATGCGACGATCCAGTCAATGGAAGATGCATCACCCGCCAAATGGCACCTCGCGCACACAACCTGGTTCTGGGAAACCTTTCTGCTGCGCGATAACGCAGAGGGCTACACGCTTTACGACAGCGACTGGCCGTATCTCTTCAACTCCTATTACGAGGCCGAAGGCGACAGGATCTCCCGCTTCTCCCGCGGGCTTTTGTCGCGTCCTTCGCTGGATGAAGTAATCGGATGGCGGGCACACGTGGATGAGGCGATGCAGGCATTGCTCGACCGTCCCGAATGCGCTGACCTGATTTTGCTCGGCATCGCGCACGAACAGCAGCACCAGGAACTGCTACTGACCGATATCAAGCATGCCATGTTCCAGAACCCGCTCGGACCCGAAATCTGGAAAGCCGACGCTGCGGCGTCTGATGAACAGCCGGACGGATGGTTCGAACATCCCGGCGGGATCGCCCTGATCGGCCACAATGGCGAAGGTTTCGCTTTCGACAACGAAGGGCCGCGACACCGTGTCCTGCTCGAACCTTTCGCGCTCAGCCGCCGGCTCGTTAGCAATGCCGACTGGAAGGCATTTATCGACGACGGCGGCTACCGCGATGCACGGCTGTGGCTTTCTGACGGTTGGGCCTGGGTAAATGACGGGCGCCATGACCGGCCCCTCTATTGGGGTGAGGACGGAAGGTGCTTCACCCATTCAGGCTGGCAGGCACGCGATCCCCACGCACCGGTCACGCATATATCCTATTTCGAGGCGGACGCCTTCGCCACTTGGGCCGGGGCGCGGCTCCCGACTGAATTCGAGTGGGAAGCGATCGCCCGCGGGCAGCACGCCGAAAATGAACCGGCGCATGATGCGGCGGGCGGAAACCAGCTCGACGATGCCGGACCGGTGCTTCCCGTCGGCAGCGCGCACCTGTTCGGCGATTGCTGGCAATTCACCCGCTCTGCCTATCTGCCCTATCCGCGTTACCAACCGCCAGAAGGCGCGGTGGGCGAATACAATGGCAAGTTCATGAGCGGACAGTTCGTGCTGAAGGGCGCGAGCTGCGCAACCGTGCGCGGTCATTCCCGCGCTTCGTATCGCAACTTCTTCTACCCCCACCAGCAGTGGCAGTTCACCGGACTGCGGCTGGCAAAGGACATCTGAATTCATGACATCCAGCAAGGGTATTGCCCTCGTCGACCTGGACGATGACGGCGTCGATCACGCCTTTCGCGCCGATGTGCTGGAAGGGCTGACGCAAGAGCAAAAGGCGATACCGGCACGCTGGTTCTATGACGAGACCGGATCGCAATTGTTCGAAGAGATCACGCAGCTTCCCGAATATTATCCGACACGCGCGGAAACAGAGATTCTCCGCGCACGCTGTGCCGAATTTGTCGCGCTTATCGCACCGGGCTCGGCAGTGGTCGAATTCGGTTCGGGAAGTTCGGTGAAGACCCCGATCCTGCTCGATTGCATCGCGCCGGGCGCTTATGTCCCGCTCGATATTTCGGGCGATTTCCTGCGCGCATCGGCGAAGCAACTGTCGGCCAAGTTTCCCGGGCTGCCGGTCTATCCGGTAGAGGCGGACTTCATGCGACAGGTCGCCTTGCCCGACGAAGTTTCGGGGCTGCCGAAAGTCGGCTTCTTCCCCGGATCGACCATCGGAAACATGGTCGCACGTACTTCGGTCGATCTCTTGCGTTCGATGCGCGAGACATTGGGTGAGGGGGCAAAGCTGCTGATCGGGATGGATCTGATCAAGGATCCCCAAATTCTCGAAGCCGCCTATGACGATGCAGCGGGCGTAACTGCGAAATTCAACCGCAATCTCGTGACGCGGATCAACCGCGAGCTTGATGGCGATATTCCCGAGGACCTGCTTGCGCATGAAGCGCGCTGGGTCGATGAATTCGCGAGGATCGAAATGCATCTCGTCGCGCAGGAGGACATGTCCTTTGAAGTGTCCGGCCGCCGCTTTGCCATGAAGCGGGGTGAAAGCATCCATACCGAAAACAGCCACAAGTTCGAACGGCGCACATCAACCACGCTGCTGCTTGCGGGCGGGTGGACCCCGATCCGCCGATGGCTGGATACAGAAGAGCGTTTTTCGCTGATCCTGGCAGAAGCGACCATCCCTAGAAGCGCTCCCTGATTTTTCGCGGCGTTCATGGACGCTGAAGGGCGCGCTTCCTATATTGCCATCATGTCTTTGCAGAACCTCTGGGACAATATCGTCGTGTCGATCGGGGCAATCCCGCGCAGCGAGCTTCTGATGCTCGCAATCGTCGCGATGGTCGCAGGCTGGATCGGCACCGCGCTGATCAAGCGCAAGATACCGATGGGCCGCCTTATCAGGGGCGGCAGCACGGTGGTACTGGCCGGCATCCTCGTAACCGTGGTGCTGCAGCTTTCCCGCTTCGATCCACGTCTCGACATCGCGGTGCCCCAACTAGGCTTGCCCGAGCAGACCGTGGAAGGCGGCGAAACGCGGATTGCGCTCGCGCCCGATGGCCATTTCTGGCTGCGCGCAGAAATCAATGGCATTCCGGCAGATTTCCTGGTCGATACCGGCGCGACGGTAACTGCTGTTTCGAACGACGTTGCGCAAAAAGCCGGGCTGGAACCGCGCCGTGGCGGGATCCCGGTTTCCATCGGTACTGCCAATGGCGCGGTCGCAGCACAGGTAGCAACGGCGGGCGAGATCAGGTTCGGCAATGTGGCTGCGCGGGGACTGGACGTCGTCACCTCGCCAGCCTTTGGCGATACCAACGTGATCGGGATGAACCTTCTTTCGCGGCTTCATTCCTGGCGGGTCGAAGGCAACACGATGATACTCGTGCCGAATAACCCGCAACCCGCGCTCGAAGTGCGCTGACGCGATCCGCCGCGAATTCCAGAGCATCTTGTGAAGGTGGCTGGGGTGGCAGGATTCGAACCTGCGCATGCCGGTACCAAAAACCGGTGCCTTACCGCTTGGCTACACCCCAGCAGGCCGCCATGCAGGCGGGGCGCTCCCTATAGCGCCCTGTCCCGCAATGTGAAGCCCCAAGTCGGGCCAGCTAGCCAGGCTCAGTATTTCTTGCCCTCGAAATCGCTCGCGCCGTGGCGATTGAGCAGCTTTTCGTCGTCTTCGCCCCAGCTTCTGTTGACGATCCGGCCACGACGGACGGCGGGACGTGCTGCAATCTCTTTCGCCCACCTGACGAGATTTTCGTATTCTGCGATCGAGAGGAACGTGCCCGCGTCGTTGTAGATCGCGTTGTAAACAAAGGGCGATAGCCACGGCCAATTCGCAATGTCGGCAATGGTGTATTCGTCGCCTGCGAGGAAGCGGGTTTCACCCAGCTGGCGGTCGGCGACGTCGAAGATACGCTTAGCCTCCATCGCATAGCGGTTGATGGGGTATTCCCATTTTTCCGGCGCATAGGCGTAGAAATGACCGAACCCGCCGCCGATGAATGGCCCCGTGCCGACCTGCCAGAATACCCAGCTCAACACCTCTGCACGGGCGGCAGGATCGGTCGGGAGGAAAGCGCCGAATTTCTCCGCCAGGTGAACCAGGATCGCGCCGGATTCGAAGATGCGGAAAGGCTTGTCACCGCTCCGGTCGAGCAGCGCCGGAATCTTCGAATTGGGGTTGATATCGACAAAGCCGCTCGTGAACTGGTCGCCTTCCATGATGTTGACGATCCAGGCGTCGTATTCCGCCCCGCTGTGCCCGGCTTCGAGCAATTCCTCGAACATGACGGTCGCCTTCACGCCGTTTGGCGTCGCGAGCGAATAGAGCTGGAAGGGATGTTCTCCCACAGGCAGGTCGCGTTCTTCGCGGGGGCCAGCTGTCGGCCGGTTGATGCCGGTGAAGCGACCGCCGTCCTGGTTGTCGTATTTCCAGACCGGGGGCGGGGTATAGGTATTGTCGGACATCGCTGGCTCCGCTTGGATCATGTTCTTTATGGCAGCCAATCTGGGCGCCGGCAGGACTGGCTGCAAGCCAAGAAGCAGTGTCAAATCTGAAACGATCGCTTGTCGGAAACCGAAATGACGCCAGCGCATTTCCAACAAGCTATGGAAAAACTTATCTTTGTGGACGACAGTCTGCCGGGCATTTCGCGGCGCGGTGCGGGCAAGGGATTTGCCTATTACGATCCGCAAGGAAGGCTGATTACGGACGATGCAGAGCGCAAGCGGCTGAACGCCATCGCGCTGCCGCCTGCCTATACCGACGAATGGTATTGCCCCGCCCCGAACGGGCACATCCTTGCGACAGGATATGATGCGCGCGGCCGCAAGCAGTACCGTTATCATCCCGATTTCCGTCTCCAGCGCGAAAGCGAGAAATTCGACCGCTGCCTCGCCTTCGGGAATCTGTTGCCGCTGGTGCGCAAGCGTGTTGAAGACGACCTTGCTGGCCGGAAGCTGACGCGTGAGCGCGCGATTGCGAGCGTCGTACGCCTTCTAGATCTGGGTGCCGTGCGGATCGGGAACGAGGGTTACGCGCAGCGCAACAAGAGCTTTGGCGCCACGACCCTGAGGCAGCGGCACGCCGAGCTGACCGGCAAGACTCTGAGACTGCGGTACAAGGGGAAGGGCGGCAAGCAGCGCGAAGTCGTTTTGACCGACGGTAGCCTCGCCAAGGTCATCCGGCGGATGCAGGATCTGCCCGGACAAAACCTGTTCAAATATGTCGATGACGAGGGCGAGCACCAGGCAGTCGCTTCGTGCGATGTGAACGAGTATTTGCGCGAAACGATGGGCGACGATTTCACCGCCAAGAATTTCCGGACCTGGCACGCCAGCGTGACGGGGTTCGAATGCCTTTACGATGCGAGCGATCCGATCACGATCGGCGCGCTGCTGGACTGCGTTTCGGACAAGCTGGGTAATACGCCTGCAATCGCCCGCAAGAGCTATATCCATCCCGCCGTGATCGAACTCGTCGATCGGCAGGAAGATTGGCGTGGTGAGACTGACTTGCCGCGCGCGACCCGATGGCTGACGCGGGCGGAGCGCGGTCTGATCGCCTTGTTGGAAAAATGCCCGAGTTCGGCAGAGCTACTCGCCGCATAATTCTTGCTTCATGTATCCTTTAGGGATACTCATTCACCTATGCATCTGGCAGGTCTCAAGATTCGCAAGTGGCGCGAAGCGCACAATCCACCGCTCTCAGCCGAGGAATTCGGCGCGCAATATGGCGACCCGTGGCCTAGCAGGACGGTTTATGGCTGGGAGGCGAAGGGACGTATTGCCCGCGCGCAGGTCCAGAAGAAACTTGCCGAGCTCGGCATCTGCGAGCCGAGCGACTGGCTCGAGCCTGTCGGCAGTGACGGCTCTGCATCAAGATCGAAGCGCTCAATGTCGGCCGACAATCGCAATCACGCCTTTTACGATCTGAGAAAGCACGGTTTCCTGAGGGTTGCGACGTCCACTCCGCGCACGCGCACTGCCGACGTCGATTACAATGTAGAGGGCATAATATCAGAGGCGCGGCGGGCTCATGATGCAGGCGTGGACCTGGTGGTTTATCCCGAACTCTGCATTTCTTCCTACGCGATTGACGACCTGCATCTTCAGAACGCCATGCTCGATGCCGCGGAAAAGGGCGTGGCGAAGATCGTTGCCGCGAGCGCTGAACTTGCACCTTGCCTGCTGGTGGGCGCCCCCCTGCGCCACAATGATCGCATCTACAATTGCGCGCTTGCGATTGCAGGCGGTGAACTGCTCGGCGTTATCCCGAAAAGCTACTTACCCAATTATCGCGAGTACTACGAGAAGCGGTGGTTCGCGCATGGACGGTCGATCCAGGGCAAGACGATCACCGTGGCCGGAAGCGAAGTCCCGTTCGGAACCGACCTGATTTTTTCTGCCGACAACCTGCCGGGTTGCAAGATCTTCGTCGAGATCTGCGAGGATTACTGGTCGCCGACGCCGCCTTCGACCACCGGCGCATTGGCGGGTGCGACCGTCATCGCCAACCTCTCCGCTTCCAACATCACCATCGGCAAGTCGGACGAACGACATTTGCTGGCCCGTGCGCAGAGCTCGCGCGCGGTCTGCGCTTATGTCTATTCCGCCAGCGGCCACGGCGAAAGCACCACCGATCTCGCGTGGGACGGTCAGGGCATGACCTATGAACTTGGAGATCTGCTGGCAGAAAGCGAGCGTTTCAGCCTTGATGCCGAACTGTCGATTGCGGACGTCGATTGTGAAAGGCTCGTCGCGGAGCGCCAGCGTATGCAGACCTTCAACGACGCGGCCGAAGCAGCGGGCCGGCCGGAAGACAGCTTCCGCACAGTGACATTCTCGCTTGCCTCTCATGCAAAAGATCGCGGCCTGATCCGGCCCATCCGCCGCTTCCCCTTTGTGCCCAATCGCCAGAACAAGCTGGATGAAGATTGCTACGAAGCATTCAACATCCAGGTCGACGGGTTGATGCGCAGGCTCGAGGCAACCCATGCGAAATGCATGGTCATCGGCGTGTCGGGTGGGCTCGATTCCACCCATGCCCTGATCGTCGCGGCGAAATGCTGCGACCGGCTGGGCCTGCCGCGCAGCACGATCCGTGGCTACACCATGCCCGGTTTCGGTACGTCGGATCACACCAAGTCGAACGCGTGGAAGCTGATGGAGGCGCTTGGCATCACGGCCGAGGAGATCGACATCAGGCCGGCGGCGACCCGCATGCTCGAGGATATGGACCACCCCTTCGCCGACGGAGAGCCGGTCTATGACGTCACATTCGAGAATGTGCAGGCAGGCCTTAGGACAGATTATCTGTTCCGCCTTGCCGGACACTATTCGGGGTTCGTTATCGGCACCGGCGATCTGAGCGAGCTGGCGCTCGGCTGGTGTACCTACGGGGTGGGCGACCAGATGAGTCACTATGCGGTCAATTCGGGCGTGCCCAAGACCCTGATCCAGTACCTCATCCGTTGGGCGGTCGGCACCGAGCAGTTCGACAAGGCGACCGACAAGGTGCTGATGTCGATCCTAGATACAGAGATTTCGCCAGAGCTCGTTCCTGCCGACGCGAAAGGCGAAATCCAGAGCACGGAAAGCATCATCGGCCCTTACGAGCTCAACGACTTTTTCCTTCATCACACGATTCGTTGGGGGCAGCGGCCCAGCAAGATCGCGTTCCTCGCCTGGCACGCCTGGAAAGATGCCGAGGCGGGCTTATGGCCTGCGGGGTTCCCCGATGACGAGAAGAACGCCTACACGCTGGCGACGATTGCGCAGTGGCTGGAGAAATTCCTGCGCCGCTTTTTCGCTTTCAGCCAGTTCAAGCGCAGCGCGATTCCCAATGGGCCAAAGGTTTCCGCAGGCGGCGCGCTGAGCCCGCGAGGCGACTGGCGCGCACCAAGCGATGCGGTGGCGGATGTGTGGCTGGCAGAACTGTCCGAAGGCCTGCCGCCGCTCTAGGAAGCGAACAGCACCGGTTCGTCTCCGGATTTCCACGGAACATGCTTGGCCATGATCGTGGCGAAGATTTCGGAGGCAAGGTGCCCGGCTAGCCAGGGATGAAGATGCGGCAATGCCTGCGCCTCGAACCATGCGCGGTCATGGTTCGCGAACTGGCGGATAAAAGGGAATGTCGCCATGTCGGCGAGGGTACGCTGGGGGCCGCATAGCTGCCCGTTCTTCGCCAACCGCTTGTCCAGCGATCTCAGGATGTCCAGCGCAGCCGAGCGATGCTCTTGCGGGTCGGTGTCATACCGCGTGAAGTATTTGTAGCGGTCGAGGTGGTGCTTGAACGGACCATCGACTTGCGCGAGCAGTTCGCGGTCATCACCCGCCAGCCACCCCTCGGGATCGTTTCGGCCAAGCGCCCAGCGCATCACGTCGATGCTTTCGTCGATAATTTGGCCGTCCGGCAACATCACGACGGGCACGGTCCCCTTCGGCGATGCTTCGAGCATGGCATCAGGCTTGTCTGCCAGCTTCACCTCGCGCAGCTCGCAGCGTGTTCCACTGATCCATAGCGCCATGCGTGCGCGCATCGCATAAGGGCATCGGCGAAAGGAATAGAGGATCGTAAGCGCGGTCACTTCCTGCTGGCGCTGTCGGCGCCGACGTGACGTTCGCCGCGCTTTTTCGCGAGCTCGGCCTGTTTCTGTCGTTCGGCATAGCGGGCGCGCTGTTCCTCTGTCCGCTCGTCCACGCAAAGCGGGCAACTGATGCCTTCGACGTAGTCGTCGGACGCGCGCTGCCCTGCTGTCAGCGGCCTCCGGCAGGCGCGGCAGAGCGTGTAGTCGCCCTGTTCCAGCCCGTGGCCGACCGAAACGCGCTCATCGAAAACGAAGCACTCGCCATCCCACAGGCTCTGATCGGCTGGCACTTCCTCCAGATATTTCAGGATGCCGCCCTTCAGGTGATAGACGTCGTCTATCCCTTCCTTGCGCAGGAAGCTGGTCGATTTCTCGCAGCGAATTCCGCCGGTGCAGAACATCGCGACTTTCTTCTTGCCCTCGAGCAATTCGTCCCGGTGTTCACGAAACCATTCGGGAAAATCACGGAAGCTGGCGGTTTCCGGATCGACCGCGCCCTGAAAGGTACCGATCGCAACCTCGTAATCGTTGCGTGTGTCGATCACGATCGTGTCCGGATCGGAGATCAACGCATTCCAGTCCTGCACATCGACGTAGTGACCGACCGAAAGCGTCGGATCGATGTCCGGTTCGCCCATGGTCACGATTTCCTTCTTCAGCCGCACCTTCATGCGGTTGAAGGGCATCTGGTCGGCGTAAGAGAATTTGACCTCGAGATCAGCGCATCCCGGAAGCGCGCGGATATGGCCGAGCACCTGGGCAATGGCATTCTCGCTGCCTGCGATGGTGCCGTTGATGCCTTCACGGGCGAGCAGCAGGGTGCCGCGCGTACCGACTTCTTCGCACAAGGAGAGCAGCGGGCCACGGATCGCGGCCGGGTCTGCAAACGGCGTGAAGTGATACAGGGCCGCGACGGTGATCGGCGGAGTTTCCGTCATCCTATCAATCCAGCTTCGTCACCCAGCCGTGGGTGTCTTCGACCGTGCCGCGCTGGATGCCGACGAGCTTTGCGCGGATCTTGCTGGTCAGTTCACCCGGGCCGCCATTGCCGATGTTGAACTTGCCGTTCGTCCCCTCGACCGTGCCGACTGGCGTGACCACGGCTGCGGTGCCGCACGCCATCGTCTCGACCAACTTGCCCGACTGCGCATCATCGCGCCACTGGTCGAGCGAGTACATTTCTTCCGAAACTTCGAGCCCTTCCTCGCGCAGCAGCGTGATTAGGCTGTCACGGGTAATGCCAGGCAGGATCGTGCCGGTAAGCGGGGGAGTGATGACGCGGCCGTCATCCATGACGAAGAACAGGTTCATGCCGCCCAGTTCCTCGATCCACTTCTTCTCGACAGCATCGAGGAACAGCACCTGGTCGTGCCCCTTGGCAAAGGCTTCGCCGGTGGGAACGAGGCTGGCGGCATAGTTACCGCCGGTCTTGGCAGCGCCGGTTCCGCCGGGTGCAGCGCGGCTATATTCGGATACCCAGATGCTGACCGCCGGCGAGCCGGACTTGAAGTAGTTTCCGGCGGGGCTGAGAATCACGATGTGCTTGTATTGCGTCGCCGGGCGCACGCCCAGAAACGCTTCCGAGGCAAACATGAATGGACGGATATAGAGCGAGCCGCCTTCGACCGTGGGGAACCAGTCCTTGTCGGCATCGACGACCTGGCGCACGGATTCGAGGAACAGCTCTTCGGGCAGTTCGGGCATCGCCATGCGCCGCGCCGATGCGTTGTAGCGCCGTGCGTTCTCCAGCGGGCGGAACAGACCCATCGAGCCATCGGCAAGACGGTATGCCTTCATCCCTTCGAAAATTTCCTGCGCATAGTGCAGCACGCTTGCCGCCGGATCGAGCGCGATCGGCTGGCGCGGACCCAGGGTTGCGCTGTACCAGCCGCCTTTTGCCGCGTCGTAATCGACCACAGCCATGTGATCGGTGAACACCGTACCGAAGCCGGGGTTGGCTATGGCCTGTTCGCGCGCGTCGTCCGCGGTCGGGGCGGGATGGGGGATGTGCTCGAATTCCATGTGACCGCGCGTATCGCGGCACGGCTGGCAGGGCAAGATTTTGTAGCGACCAAAATGAAAAGGGCGCTTCCACGCCCGTAGGTGGAAACGCCCTTTCATGGTCAGCGGCGGTAAGCGCCGCTCACGAAGCCTCTAAGGGTAAAAGATGTTACCGATAGTGCTCCGCGCGGAAACTTGCCGACCTCTCTACTGAACCATGAGACATCGGATCACCTCCTTTCGCGCTTTTGAGCCAAGACCCACACCGTTTCACCGGGGGCCGAGAACCGCGTTTCGCCGCTGGCCTCAGGTGTCAATTTGAGTCAGTCGAGTCGCGAAAACAAGGCTTGAAAAAAAGTTTTCCCACGTCAGAATTGAGCGCTGTTGCCGAGCGCCCCCGAGGGCGCTTTTTTATGGCCTGCAATCCTCGATCACCCGGGTAATTTCAGCCCAGCTGGGGATGTAGAGCGTTTCCATCCCTTCGGTCTCGACCGCAAAGCGTCCCTTGGTGATCGCCATTGCATCGAGCAAAGGGTCGCTGGCGGGCAGGGTAACCGCGATGATCGGGAGCGCATCCTTGTCCTGTGTCCCGGTCAGGCTGCGCGGTCCTGTTTCTGTCAGGATACGCAAAACTACCGGTCCGCTCGCCTGCCCTGCGCGCATCAGGATGATTTGCCGCGATGTGGGAATGCAGCGCAAGGCGAACCGCGCGCCGGAACTGCCCTGACCAAAGGATGCCATGCTGCCGGTACTGTCGCTGCGATAGGACCAGTCGCCTGCCGTCTGCGGCGCATCGAGGAAATTCTCGTAGGTTCGCTGCACGACCGGAGCCGATGTCATCACCGGCGTTGGTGTCGGCGTAGGCGCGGGCGCAGGCGTCGGGACCGGCGCAGGGGCGCAAGCCGCTATCGTGAAAGTCAGGGCGAGGGCACCGGCAAAATGCGCATAGATCTGTTTCATACCGCTTTAATGCGCGCTAACGCCTTTCGGGTCCATGTCCGATGCATTGAAAAAAGCGAAGAAACGCCGTGTCGACCAGATGCTGGTCGATCGCGGGCTGGTTGAAAGCCGCAGCCGCGCGCAGGCCCTGATCATGGCAGGGGTCGTATTTGCGGGCGAGGCGAAGGTGGCAAAACCCGGACAGCAGCTGGCCGAGGATATCCCGCTGGAAGTGCGTGGGCGCGACCATCCCTGGGTTAGCCGCGGCGGGATAAAGCTGGCTCATGCGATCGAGCATTTCGGGCTCGACCCATCGGGCGTTACCGCAATGGACATCGGCAGTTCGACCGGCGGCTTTACCGACGTGCTGCTGCAAAAAGGCGCGAAGCATGTTTTCGCGGTCGACAGCGGCACCAACCAGCTCGCCTGGAAGCTGCGCCAGGACGAGCGTGTGACTGTGCTCGAACAGACCAGCGCACGCATCCTGACGCCGGACATGATCGACCGGCCTTGCAGCTGGGTCGTTTGCGACGCTTCCTTCATTTCCCTTTCCAAGGTGCTGGAAACGCCGCTGAATCTGGCTGCGCCGGATTGCCGGCTGCTCGCGCTGATCAAGCCGCAATTCGAGGTCGGGCGCGAGGAAGTCGGCAAGAAGGGCGTCGTCAGCGACCCTGCCTTGCACGCCCGCGTCTGCGACGAAGTCCGCGCTTGGCTGACCGGCATCGGCTGGACGGTCGAGGGCATCGTCGAAAGCCCGATCACAGGCCCGGAAGGCAATATCGAATTCCTGATTTCCGCAAAACGCGGTGACCCTGTTTGACACGGTATTTGGCGAGGGCTTGCGAGCCGTGTATCGCCAAGCCAACGGAAAATCATACGCGAATCGACTAACGATAACCGCGGGGAGATTTGATGAACGTTATTGCGTCACGTGGTCAGTTGCGCGCCAGTTTCTTGCGCTGGGCTCTCTTTACCGTGCCTCTCGTCGTGCTCCTCGGCTTCCTTGCCGGTCAGCTGGGCAGCCCCAACACCGCGTGGTTCCAGGGTCTCGTTAAGCCGGATATCTATCCAGAGCCTAAATGGTTCGGGATCGTCTGGACCGTTCTTTACATCATGATCGGCTTAGCCTTCGCCTTCGTTTGCAGTGCGTGGGGCGCTCGCGGTCGCGGTATCGCAGTGACCATCTTCCTCGTCCACTTCGCGCTCAACCTGGCGTGGTCGCCGGTGTTTTTCGGCAGTCAGAACATCGAGGGCGCGCTCTACCTGCTGGTGGCGATCGACCTGACGCTGCTCGTCGTGATCTGGGCGTTCTGGCGGGTTCGGCGCATTGCCGGGCTGCTGCTGCTGCCTTATCTTGCGTGGGTGCTGTTCGCGACGTTGCTGAACTACCAGTTCCTGCAAGCCAATCCCGACGGCGGCCATGGCACGGCCACGTCTGCCTCACAGCGGATCGCGATCTGAATCCCACTTGCCCTTTTGGGGCGCCGCAACCAGATAGAGACCATGCAAAGCCAGAACACATTGCTCGCCGATTTCGCCAAGCTCGCCAACAGCGCGGCTGGCACCTTTGCCGGTATGACCCGCGAAGCCCGCGAAAGCGCTCGCGAACGGATGAAGGAAGCGATGGGCGGCATGGACTTCGTCAGCCGCGAGGAATTCGACACCGTCAAGCTGATGGCGCAGAAGGCTCGTGAGGAAAACGAAGCCTTGCTGGCCCGGATCGAGGCGCTGGAAGCCAGGCTCGCCGGAAAGTAAGATCCGCGCGCAATGAACCTGCGCGCACCTGCCATCCTCGTTGCTGCACGTCCCCATGGGGAGACGGCCTCTATCGCGCGCATGCTGACCGAAGAGCATGGCCTCGTCGCCGGTTATGTCGCGGGTGGACGCGGGCGGCAGCTTCGCCCGGTGATGATCCCGGGCAATCTGGTCGAAGTCGAACTGCGCTCGAAATCCGAAAGCCAGTTGCCCTTTGCCAAGCTGGAGCTGGTGGAAAGCCGTGGCCCCTGGCTGACAGAGCCGCTGCCTGCTTCCGCGATATCGTGGCTTTGTGCAGTCACCGCGACCGCATTGCCCGAACGGAACCCCTATCCCGCGCTCTATCAGGCGTTGTCGGCCGTTCTCGGCGCGGTTTGCGAAGCACCTTCGGCAAGGGGGTGGTTGCCTGCACTGGTCAGCTTCGAAGTCCTGCTTCTGCGTGAACTCGGCTACGGCGGGGAACGCCCCGAGCACGATGATGACCTGCAAGCGATGTTAGCAAAGTTTGACCGGCTTGAAGGACCTCTTGCCCGCTACCTCCTTGCCGACAAGCGAGGCGATGTTATTGCGGCGAGGCACCTGCTGCGGGAAAGATTGGCCCGCATGCTTAGCTAGGAAAAGCCTCGTGAAAATTGCAGTTCTGCCAGGAGACGGCATCGGCCAGGAAGTAACCCGCGAGGCTCTGCGCCTGCTCGAGTTGCTGGAATTGCCGGGTCTCGAGGTCGAACATGGCGAAGTCGGTGCGACGGCTTATCGCAACCAGGGCCATCCCCTGCCGGAGGCCACACTCGAACTGGCGCGCAGCAGCGATGCCATACTGTTCGGTGCGGTCGGCGACCCGTCCTGCGACAATCTCGAACGGCACCTGCGTCCGGAACAGGCGATACTCGGCCTGCGTGCCGCTCTCGGCCTGTTTGCAAACCTGCGCCCGGCGACGGCTTTCCCCGGCCTCGAACACATGAGCGGGCTCAAGCCCGAGATCGCTCGCGAGATCGACGTACTGATCGTTCGAGAGCTCAATGGCGACGTTTACTTCGGCGACAAGGGCACCCGGGTGCGAGAAGACGGACAGCGCGAAGGCTGGGACATGATGTCCTATGCCGAAAGCGAGGTGCGCCGCATCGCTCACACCGCTTTCCGTGCAGCGCAAACGCGCAAGAACCGCCTGACCAGTGTCGACAAGGCCAACGTGCTCGAAACCAGCCAGCTCTGGCGAGACGTGATGATAGAGGTGTCGGCCGAATATCCCGATGTCGAGCTCGACCATATGTATGTCGACAATGCGGCCATGCAGCTGGTCAAGGCGCCGGCCAATTTCGATACCATCGTCACCGGCAACCTGTTCGGCGACATCCTGTCCGACCAGGCCAGCATGTGCGTCGGATCGATCGGCCTGCTGCCCAGTGCGGCGCTTGGCGAGCGTCAGACCGATTACGGCACTTTCGGACTTTACGAACCGATCCATGGCAGCGCGCCGGACATTGCAGGGAAGAACCTTGCGAACCCGATGGCGACCATGCTCTCGCTCGCCATGCTCCTGCGTCATTCATTGGGGCGCGAGGCTGATGCAGAGCGGATCGAGCGCGCCGTCGCCGAAGTACTGGCAGACGGCGTTCGCGGCGGCGACCTCGGCGGGTCCGCTACCACGACTGAAATCGGCGATGCCGTGGTTACCAAAATGGTAAGCATATCTTGAGGTTTGCGCTCTAATCGGGTCTGTCATGGACATGACCCATCCCGAAGCTGCAAAATCGGGCGCTAGCACCGCGCAAGTGCTCGAATTGGCTATCATTCTTCCCACGCTCAACGAGCGCGGCAATCTTGCTCCGCTGGTAGAGCGGATCGAAGCCGCACTTGGCCAGGGCGGCTGGGAAGTGCTGATCGTTGACGACAATTCCGCTGATGGAACTGCTGACGAGGCACGCCGGATCGCTCTTATCGACCCGCGTGTCCGCGTGATCCAGCGCATCGGCCGCCGTGGCCTTGCCAGCGCTGCTATCGAAGGGTTCTGTGCAACCGCCGCGCCCTATTGCGCTGTGATGGACGCGGACCACCAACACGATCCGGCGCTGCTGCCGCTGATGCTCGATGCGCTCAAATCGGGCGAAGGCGAGGTCGCGGTGGCGTCGCGTTTCGCTGAAGGTGCGAGCATGGAGGAATGGGGCCGACCCGATCGCGAAAAGCTGTCGGGCGCTGCCAATGCGCTAGCCCGCAAGCTGACCGGCGTCGAACTTTCCGACCCCATGAGCGGCTACTTCATGTTGTCGTCCGACACCGCACGAAAGCTGGTACCGGGATTGTCGGGCATTGGCTTCAAGATCCTTCTCGACCTGTTGGCCACATCGGACAAGCCGATGAAGGTAAAGGAATTTCCGTTGAACTTTTCCGCACGCCGCGAAGGCGAGAGCAAGCTCGATCGGGCCATCGCATTCGATTTCCTCGCCGGTCTTTATGACAAAACCTTCGGCAAGGTGATCCCGACACGTTTTGCGCTGTTCGGCACGGTCGGTGCAATGGGCGTCGTGGTTCACATGGCTGTGCTGTCGCTGATCCTGTTCTGGGTGGGCGAAGCCTTCACCGTTGCGCAGGCGATTGCGGTCCTCAGCGCGATGAGCTTCAACTTCTGGCTCAACAACTGGCTCACCTATCGCGACCAGCGCCTGAAAGGCACGAGCGCCGTGCTGAAGGGATGGGCAGGCTTCTGCCTTACCTGCGCCGTCGGCGGCTTTGCCAATGTGGCTGTGGCAACCCTGCTGGAATCCCGCGGCCTGTATTGGTTCATCGCCGCACTTGCCGGGATCATTGTCGGGTCGGTCTGGAACTACGCCTTGTCGAGCCGGTTTGTCTGGGGCCGCTATTGAGCCATCCGGCGATTATCGCCAACCTTCGAGCCATGCCCAGTTGAGGAAGCTTTGCGCGTTCTCTAGCGGCGCTGCCGACAGGATCGGATAGAAATAGACAAATATTGCGATGCTGGCGGCCAGAACCCCCAGCGAAAGCTTGCGCCTTCCGGCTTCCGCCAAGGCATCCAGGGCCAGAGCCAGCGCGCCGAGCAGGAAGAAGCTCGGCAGGAAATAGTGGTAGTAGAACTGCACCGACTTGTCCGCCACGAGCCATAGGCCGAGGCTGGCGAGATAACCGATAACCACGCCGAGCCGCGCCCAGTCGCGGCGTAGCCAGCCTGTCCAGGCGCACCAGCCCAGCGCCGGCAGCCCAAGCAGCATTGTCAACGGATTGCCCAGCAGCAAGATGCCGCGCTGCGCCCCATCGACCGGCTCGTACAGATACCAGATTGCCCGCAAGTCGAGCACCCACTCCGGCCATGTCGACTGGTACGGGTGGGGTTGGAGGACTTGCGTCTGGAGCGCGAGCATCTCGCGGTGAAATGCCACCAGCCCGTGGGTGGCGAAGGGGGTATCGCGGAAGGATTCCGCAGGGATGAACGTCGCGGCATAGACTGCCAGCGGGACGACTCCGAGCCACGCGAAAGCTTCCAGTAGTGATATGCCCGGGACAGGGATGCCGCGCTTGCTCGTCAGGAGCCGACGACGCCCGGCGGAAAGCCTTGCGATGAAAAAAGCGATGCCGGGCATTACGGCGAGGGGGATGGCGTTCCATTTCGACGCCATCGCACAGCCCAGCGCGATGCCGGTCGCGATCAGTCTCCGCCGCCCTGTTTCGGGCTCGCGGATTGCTCCGGCGAATTGCCAGGCTGCGATCGCAATGAATGCCGCCATGAAGATATCGAGCATGGCGATGCGGCTTTGCACGAACAGCATGAAGCCGGTGGCCATCAGCACGCCGAAGGACAGCGTCGAAAAGCGGGAAAGGCTGGCGAACCACATCGCGCGCATGCTGGCAAACAAGGTGATGCCACCGGCGATCAGCGGGAAGATGCGCCAACCAAGTGGTTCGTCGCCGAAGATCGCAATGCCGAGTGCGATGATTTCCTTGCCGAGCAACGGGTGCTCGCGGTTGATGTACAATCCGCTGACCAGCAGCTCGCGCGCTGCTGGCAGGTAATGAACTTCATCAAAATAGGGTGTGGACGGCGTCGTCAGGCGAATTGCCGCCAGGAAAACGAAAGCGAAAGACAGCGCGAGGCTGGCACCAAGCGGATCGCGGGGCTGGGCAGGGGCCTGACTCATCGAAACAGACGCTTAGTGGTCAGGTCGTTCATCGGCAAGGCCAGCTTTTCCGATCCCAATGGCATTACGCTTGCCGCCCTGCCGGTGCCCGCCTAAACGGCAGGCGCTATGAAGAAGACAACCGGCATGGACCGCGCCATCACCAAGCGCTGGAGGCCTGCGACACAGGCAGTTCGCGGAGGGACCTGGCGCAGCGAACACGGCGAGACGAGCGAGGCGCTGTTCCTCAGTTCGGGCTACACTTACGACGATGCGCAGACCGTTGCGGATCGCTTTGCGGGCGAGGCGGACGGCATGACCTATTCGCGCCTGCAGAACCCGACAGTCGCCATGCTGGAAGAACGTATTGCGCTGATGGAAGGTGCAGAGGCATGCCGCGCGCAAGCAAGCGGTATGGCCGCGATGACGGCAGCGCTGCTGTGCCAGCTTTCTGCCGGTGATCATGTCGTCGGTGCGCGCGCTGCATTCGGTTCCTGCCGCTGGCTACTCGATCATCTTTTGCCGCGCTTCGGTATTGAAACAAGCGTGATAGACAGTACCGACAATGCCGCGTGGGAAGCGGCGATCAGGCCCAATACCAAGGTATTCTTCTTCGAAACTCCGGCCAACCCGACCCTCGACGTCGTCGATCTCGAATGCGTCTGCGGGCTGGCGCGCTCGAAAGGCATTACGACCGTTGTCGACAACGCCTTTGCGACCAGTGCCCTGCAGCGTCCGCTCGATTTCGGTGCGGACGTCGTCGCCTATTCCGCGACCAAGCTGATGGACGGTCAGGGAAGGGTCCTGGCAGGCGCCGTATGCGGTAGCCAGCAATTCATCGACGAGCTGCTTTTGCCGTTCCAGCGCAACACGGGGCCGAATATCTCGCCGTTCAACGCCTGGGTCGTCCTGAAGGGCCTGGAGACGCTTTCTCTGCGTGCATTGCGTCAGAGTGAAAACGCCGTCGCGCTCGGCAAGGCTATCGAAGACCGCGTGCCGCGCATGCTGCATCCCGGCCTCGCGAGCCACCCGCGTCACCAGATGGCGGTGACCCAGATGGTCGCGACCGGGCCGATCTTCGCATTCGATGTGGGCACCCGGGAGAAGGCCTTTGCCTTGCTCGACGCTCTCGAACTGATCGATATCTCGAACAATATCGGTGATGCCCGCAGCCTGATGTGTCATCCGGCGAGCACGACGCATGCCGGCATGACGGCCGATGCGCGCGAAGAAATGGGCGTCACCGAAGGACTGCTGCGTATCAACGTCGGCCTCGAGGATATCGAAGACCTTGTCGATGATATGGGCCAGGCCTTGGAAAAGGCCGGGTTCTAGCGACGTTCCGAAGGGCCGGTCAGACCGGCAACCAGACGGTTTTTTCCTCGCTGACCGTGATCGGCGGGACCGGGATCAGCGGGATCATGGGCTCGAGTTTGTAGCGGATCGCGATGCGGCTGTATTTCGCGCCGTTCGACGTGCCGCGCGTTGCCTTCAGGCTCAGGATATTGTCTTTGTCGATCGCGACCAGTTCGTCGCGCACTTCACGTTCGATCTGCGTCGTAGAAGCAGTCGGATCTACCTTGGCGAGCCTGACGCCTTCGCCAAGGGCATGACGCAGCGCTCCCGAGGTGTGGAGGTACTGTCCCATCTGAAGCGTACCGAGCATGATCGTCAGCAGGACCGGAAACGCGAATGCGAAATCGATGGTTGCGTTGCCGCGCTGGTCGCGGCCGAGTTTGCGAAACATCATTGGAAACGCACCAGGCTGTCGCCGGTCACGGTGATCCGGCTGGGGAAGGCGGTGAAGCCGATCATGTGGGCAAGGCCGGCCCAATCGAAGTGGGTTTCGACCTGCTTGGAAATCTCGACGCTGACGAAGCGGGCGGTGATCTCGCCGGCAGCGCATGTGTCGCCAAAATTGTCTTGGCGAACGCCGTCGCACTCGAGGAAGATATCGACGTCGACATCCTGCGCGCTGACATCGGCTGCGTTCTTGGCCTCGGTCACATATTTCGCCGTATTGGTGCCGTTCGGCCTGTTGGCAAAGGCAAAGTCGGTCGTGCGCTGGGCTGCCTGCTCGTAATCGATCTTCGTCCCGATGAGGGTCGAGGCATCCATCATTCCGAGGCACAGCAGCATCAGGAATGGCAGCGACAGGCCGAGTTCCATCGCGCCGAAGCCACGACTGTCCTTCAGTATCGCCAGTGTACGCAGGTGCATTGTCATTCGACGACCCTCACGACCTTGGCAGAGGTATCGATAGCCTCGATCTCGTCGCTACAATTGTTCTCTATCTTGTTGCTGCCTCCGAACCTGACCCGCTCGCCGATCAGCAGGAGGCACTGGGCATCCTGCGTGGCACCGCCGTTGTAGGTGATGTCAGCTGTCGGCATGTAGATCACGCCATTGAGGTCGATATCCGCGCCGCCGTTGAAGGTGTGCTGCGTCCCGTCCCCCATCTCGTCCTGATAGAACAGGATACCTGCCCAATCGGCGTCGCCAGCAGCGGTCGCTTCAGCCTCTGTCGGTGCGCGCAGATCGAGCTCGGCGCTACCGTTGATCTGGATTGTCGCCACATTGCTGGAGGTGCTGCCGGTGAGCACGATGGTCACGCCTTCTCCGACGATCTTGGCGCCTGCGTTGATCTTGAACGTGCCGCGGTCGATTATGTAGATGCCCGGGTTCATCCGCAGCGTTCCCTTTACATCGAAGCCGTTGCAGTAGCGGCCGGGTCCGATGGTCAGGTTCTGACTTGGCCTCACGCCGAAATTATTCTGCGTGCAACCGCTGGGCGTCGACGGAGGGGTCAACCCGCGGCTGGCAAGCGGATCCTCGACCTCGAGGCCATAGGGGACGATGCCCGCGTTCGGATTAATATTGCCGTTGCCGTAATCGATCCCGCCGACGCTCATGATCAGGTTGGTGTCGAGGTAGCTTGTACCGCCAACATCCACCGAAACGCCCTCGGGCGAGTTGGATGCGACCGGGCAATCGAGATCGACCAGGGCATTACCGAAGACATCGACCCCGATACCGTCGGTCGCGGTTGCGAGGACGCAAGGTTTGCCGACTGCGACGGTCTTTGCAACGGAGCGGACGCGGATCGTGGGCGGCTGGGTCAGGAAAATACCGGAGAAGGGCAGGGCGCGGCTCGCGGTGACGACCACCTCGATGGCGCTGGTGTCACCGTTGTAATCGCCCTCCTGCGGCGGGTTTACGATGCGCACGATGGTGAAGGGATCGACGTAGTTGCGATCGACCTCATGGGTCGCAGCATCGGTGATTGCGAAACCCTTGTAATGGTTGAGAGCGCCGGCAAGTGCACCGGAGTCGGCCGCCTGCTGGAGCTGGCGCTTGGAAAGGTACCACTGCACGGTATCCACGCCGACGCCTGCCGCGCCGACCATCGATGCTGCGCCGATTGCCGAGATGATCAGGACGTTGCCGCGTACGTCTTCGCGCAACTTCCTGATGAAACTGGACACGAGCTTGCGCATGCCTGTGAATCCCCTGAGACCTTTATCAACATGCGGAGATTGCATTAGGGCAAGCTAAGGAATTCGAAGCATTTGCGGTTCACGCGAATTTAACCACGCCGACCGCTTCGAAACAGTGTCTTGCAGCGGCGCTGGCAGCGTGCCACTCGACAAAAACCACCAGTGGAGAGCCAAAATGACCGCGCGCGCCCAGCTACTTTTCGATTTCGTCAGTCCCAATGCCTACCTGATCTGGTGGCCGATGCGCGACATCATTCGCCGTACGGGGGCGGAGCTGGACGTGCTTCCGGTCTTCCTTGGCGGAATGCACAAGCTGACCGGCAATGCCCCGCCGATGATCCGGGACCGGGAGGTGAAGGGGAAGAACGAATATGCGATGCTCGAGCTGGAGCGCTTCGTACGCAAGCACGAGCTGTCCGATTTCAAGATGAATCCGAATTTTCCATTCAATTCCATACTGTTGCAGCGAATGCTTTTTGCTGCCGATCAGGATGGGCGCGGCGTCCAGTTCGTAGAGACGCTTCTGCCCAAGATTTGGGAACAGGGTCTCGACGTTACCGATCCCGAAGCGGTCGGTGCTGCAGTTGCGGCGGGAGGTTTCGACGTCGAAGACCTGTTCAGGCGTGCGCAGACCGACGAGGTGAAGGAGGGATTGTTCGCCAACACCGAAAATGCGGTGGAGCGTGGCGCTTTCGGCATTCCCACCGTGTTTATCGGTGACGAAATGTTCTTCGGCAAGGAACGGCTCGAACAGATTGAAGCCGAGCTCGACCGGGTCGGCTGATCGCAAAAGCCCGCGTTTTTGGGCTTTGAGGGGTGGATACAGCGTGGATTAACTCCCCTCCTGCTCTTGTAGCTGGACCTGAAATTGTTACCTTGATGTGGTCATGAAAGAGCTGTTTCAACACGCTGCCATCACCGAAGGTGTCACTGTGCGGGTCGCAGTGAACTTCCTTCCGGAACAGTCCCACCCCGAAGCGGGCAAGTGGTTCTGGGTCTATCACGTGCGGATAGAAAATGGCGGACACGAAGAAATCCAGCTCAAGACCCGTCATTGGCGGATCACCGACGCACGCGGGATGGTGAACCATGTCGATGGCGAGGGTGTGGTGGGCGAACAGCCCCTGCTGAAGCCCGGACAAAGCCACGATTATGTTTCAGGCTGCCCATTGGCGACACCGCATGGATCGATGGAAGGATTTTATACCTTCCAGCGCGAAGACGGCTCCAGCTTGGAAGTGCGCATTCCGTTCTTCCCGCTTGCTGCGCCTGCCACGGCCGACTGAACCTGTTGATTCAGGACACTATGGTTTGCGGGCTTGAGCCTTGGCGTTTCCCGGCCTAAATCGCGCAGACCATGAAACGGACCCACCTGCCTCTCAACGCGCTACGCGTCTACGATGCCGCTGCCCGGCACCTCTCGTTCACGCGGGCTGCCGATGAACTGGCGGTCACGCCCGCTGCTGTCGGACAGCAGATAAGGGCGCTTGAGGATCACCTTGGCGTGGTGCTGTTCCGCCGCACGAGCAAGGGGCTGGAGCTTACGCCGGAAGGATGCGCCGGTCTCGACGCCCTGCGCGAAGGTTTCCTCAAATTCGAGGAAAGCGTCCAGTCGATGCAGGCAGGCCAGGCATCCGACCGATACACGATTGCCGTGCCGCGCGAATTCTATGCGCAGTGGCTGGCTCCGCGGCTTGCAAGCTTTCAGTCTGCGAATCCAACGGCGCAATTCCACCTGGTCGCCGATGAAAATGCGGACTTCACCGAAGCGAACCTCGACGTTGCCATCCGGCTCGTCGACGGTCCGGGTGAACTCGAAGGGATCGAACTCGCACCCGCTCAGAAAGTGGTTGTCGCTGCCAAGGGTGCGCCGGACGTCTGGATCGAATGGCCCGGCGTCGGCTTGCCGGAAGGTGAGCGGGCGACGATCAAGGCCGGCAATCCCGGTCAGGCTTTGAGTTCGGCCGTGGCCGGAATGGGCCGTGCAATCCTTCCCTACCTGTTGGTCAAGGAATCGGTTGATGCGGGGAAGCTCGACATTCTTGAAGGGCCGGATCCGGGGCGCCGCGCATATTGGTTGGTCGCTCCTTTGCCGCAATGGCGCCAGAAGAAGGTGAAGACGCTGGTCGCGCACCTTTCCGAGTAATTGCGCGGGTTACGAAGGCGTCGACATGGCGACCCGGTCACGCACCGGATCATAGACAACGGAAATACCTGCGCCGCGCAGTTCATAGAACGGGATGAATCCGCTCCCTTTCGCAAGCGCTGTGCTGATCCTCTTCGGCAGCTTGTCCGCTTTGGGACCCAAGGCCTTGGCCACAGCGGATGCTGAAATCAGGATCTGCGCACCCTCTTCGATACGGATGGTGGCGCTACCCGCAGCGACACCATCGACGAGCAGCGGTTTGCTGACGGTCAGGCTCCCGTCTTTCCGATCGAGTTTTTCCGACACCGGTTCAAGCGTTCCGATGTCGTAATCGACCGATATGAACTCGCCCGGTCTCAGTTGGACTGGCGAGGCAAATGCCAAGCTTTGTTCCTTGTCGGCAATCCGCGCCAAATCGCGATTGCTTGCGCTTGGGCTCGCGCGTTCCGTCTCGCTTGCGTTGCCAGCAGGGGCGGTATGGTCGGCGATCAGCCCTGCGAGCTCTTCGGTAGGCAGCGGTTCTGCATCGGGCAGGGCTACGCGCAAGGGGTAGCCTGGAAGCACAGGGTCCGAATTTTCGGTCTTCGTGAAAGTACCGGATGGCATGGGAGGCCAAGCGAATTGCAGGCTTGCGGCAAAGGCAATCCCGATCGCCAACAGAATCCTTTGCCAGTGTTCGGCAGCGTTTTCGGCCCAGATGGACGGCCGAGATTGGCGATCGGAATAGCTCAATTCACGATCTCGCCTGGCATGACACTTCCCGCCCTATTGAAGGCCAGGCAGAGGCGGCTGCGTCAGGTAGGTCGACCAGACGAGCGCAATTGCGCCTGAAGCTATTGCGACCCCATAGGGAAACTGTCCCTTGGTCCGCTCTTCCTTGGGCTTGGCAATCCCGGGCAATCGGCGTCCGATCATCCAGATGATGACGAGAATGCCACCGATGATCGCGACGCTCACGAACAGCTTGATTCCCATTCCGAGCGGAAAAAACGCAGCCGTTCCGGCATAGAATTTGGCATCGCCGCCACCGAAAGCTCCGATCGCAAACAAACCCATTCCGACCAGTAGGGCAATTACCGCATGGGCTGCATGCGAGCCGAGATTGGCCAGACCGGCATCGATAAATGCAAACGCTAGACCGTAAACGAAGAGCACCAACGCAAGCCAGTTCGGCAGGCGCCGCTCCTTGATATCCATGATCGCCCCAATCACGAGAAGGAGCGTCAGGCCCGCCGGCCAGTAAGGTTCCAAGGCTTATTCCTCGATTTGCGAAGAATTAAGAGCGACGCGCAGCGGATAGGCAGCGCGTGCTGGGCGCTGTTTCTTCTGCGATGCCGGGCTGATCAGGCTGATACGGACCGGATAATTTTTGTCCGAGGCACCTTTCGACATGGTGATCTGCTTCGAACTCGTTTTGCGTTCAGCATCCTGTGCCTGTTCGTCTGTACCCGCCTGATTCGCTTCGGCGACCTTGGCCGGTGTCTTGCTATCCGTGGAAGACATGCGGGTGATAACCGTCGCGAGGCTGCCGATAGGGCCGCTGGCAGGTGCAGTTCGCAAGATAATCTCGCGCTTGGAGGTGCGTGTCAGGAGGGCTGCGGGCTTGGCGATGGCTGCTGCGCTACGCGGCGCGACCTCGCTCGCATCGTCAAGAAGTCCCTGTTGTTCTGCCGAAGCCGCCAGGTCGGCAAGCTTTGCCTCGGTTTCCTTTTCGCGCATGGCGAGTGCCCGAGCGGAATTGCCGAGTGGAGAATCATAGAAACGCTGCAGGTTCGCCGCATATTTCGGATTGGTGCCGTCGAGTGAAACTGCCATCTGGAAATAGCGTTCGGCAAGGTCGGCTCGCCCGAGTTTCGCATAAGCAACGCCGAGTCCGTTGAAGGCGTCGGGTGCCGATTTTTCATCGAGAGCAGCCAGCCGGAACTGCTGGATCGCGTTCGCCGGATAACCTGCTTTGAGCGCCTGACGGCCGCGTTCGAGTTCTTCGGATCCGAAGACCGATTGGCTCGCTTCCGCGCGTGCGCCACCGTCTTTCGGACCAAAGCCCAGGGCGCTGGTGAAGCTCTGGCAGCCGGACAGGCTGAGCGCCGTCAGTGCAATTGTCGCGATGCGGATAGAGGTGTTCATGTCAGTTTTCTCCAGCCATGGTTGGCAGAACTTCCCGAATTGTCAGGACGATAGCAGGTAGCGTGAGCACACCGATCATTGCCGGCAGCATGAAAACGACTAGTGGAATGGAGAGCAGGACGGGAAGGCGGTGCGCCTTCTCTTCGGCCCGAAGACGGCGCGCTTCGCGCATCTCAGTAGCATAGACTCGCAGAGTAGTCGCCAAGCTGGTCCCCAACTTGTCAGACTGGATGAGGAGCGTCGAGAATGATCGAATCTCATCGACCCCACTCGTTTCGCCAAATTTACGGAGTGCGTCTTCGCGGCTTGCGCCTGCGCGCATGAGTAATGTCGTTTCCAAAATCATGCCGGCAATTCGAGGATGACTCGTGGCCATTTCCCTACCGACACGATCAAGGGTGGATTCAAGACCTAGACCGGCTTCTACGCAGACCAGCATCAGGTCCAGACAGTCCGGAAACCCGTTGATGATTTCGGTTCGACGGCGATCGGCCTTCGCCCGGACGAACAGGTTCGGGATGTAGAGGCCAAGCAGAGCAAGTATTGCAGAAGTGAAATAAAGCCGCATGATCGTTGGCGGCTCTGCCTGCATCAAGGCGAGCAAGATGTAGATGCCGGGTACGATGAAAACCAGCAGCAGGCGAACCAGCGTGTAGATGCGAGGAGCAGACGGAGAGAGATAACCTGCCGAGCGCAACAGTTTTGCAATTTCGCTCTCGTCTGTATCTCCAAGGTTTAGGCCTGCGCCTTCGATCCTACGGACCAGTTTTGTCCACATGCCCTCGTTTCGTTGACGGCGAAGGGACTCGTTTGAACTCCGGCCGCCTTCGCCCGAAATCGCCGCGAGTTCCTTGTTGACCCGCATCTTGCGCGATGTGGCATTGCTCAGAATGAAGACGAGTAATGCGACAAGTCCGAAAACCCCGGCAAGGATGAGCGCGCGTACGACCCAGTTGCTGGCTGCAAACTCAAGCATGTCAGACCTTCAGATCCACAAGGCGGCGAATGATCAGAACGCCAAGAATGTACATGATGGTCAGGCCAATGGCGCTGTAGATGAAGATCGGATCTTCCGAACTGTCGAGGTAGTAGCTTGGAGTGGTCAAGAAGATCGATACGAATGTGAATATTGGCAGTGCAGTCAACATCCAGGCGGTCATGCGGCCTTCCGAACTCAATGACTTCACCTTCAGGAACATCTGGTGCCGGTCACGGATCACTTTCGAGATGTTATCCAGGATCTCGGCGAGATTACCGCCGGTCTGGCTTTGCACCGAAAGAGAAACAACGAACATCTTCATGTCATCGAGGTCCCAGCGTTCTGCCATCTGTTCGAGCGCCGTAATGAGATCCGCGCCGTAGGCGACCTCGTCGCTGATCAGGCCGAACTCCGTGCCGATTGGATCTTCCATCTCGTGCGTTAGAAGATCGATGGCCGAAGCGATCGGGTGCCCCGAACGCAATGCACGAACGAAAATGTCTAGCGCGATGGGAAATTGGTGCTCGATTTTCTTACGGCGTGCCATCGCCATCCTGCTGACGATGAGCAGGGGTAACGCGATCGCTAGTCCGGCACTCAACATGCCGACCATCAGGACAGTCCCAAATCCGAGCGAATAGCCAAAGGAGGCCGCGCTGAGCATCCCGAGCAGGAATACCCCGGCAAAGCCCACGCCCATGAAAATGACGAGCTGGCTGAAGGTCACCGAAATGCCGGAGATGAAAATGGTGCGCTGCAGTTTCTCTGCCATGCCCGAAAGTATGACGGGCAGATCAGGGGTCGCGCTCGGCCGGTTCTTGATCAGCTGGCCGATCACGACTTCGCGATCCTGGCCAGAACTGATCAATTGAAGGCGTTTGTTGACTGCTCCCTTGTAATTACGGCTCTTCGCATAGGACGTCGCGAGGACCTGAATGACAAGGAACACCGCGGCAAAAACGCCGAGCAGGAGGAAAACGCGGATGATCTCTCCCGTCATGATCAGCCGATCTTCATTTCCGGACGGAACAACTCGGATGGCAGCTTGATGCCATGCGCTTCCGCTTCCTGCAGGAACTTGGGCCTGATACCGGTCGCTTCGAAATGGCCGATGACCATGTTGTTCTCATCGACGCCCTGTTTCTTGAAGCGGAAGATTTCCTGCATCGTGATGGTCTCGCCTTCCATGCCGGTCAGCTCGGAAAGGCTGGTCACCTTGCGCCGGCCATCGCTGAGTCGCGAAACCTGCAAAACGACGTGCAATGCCGAAGCAATCTGGGCGCGGGCTGCACGCTGCGGCATGTCGATCCCGCTCATGCCGATCATCTGTTCGACACGGCTGAGGGAGTCTCGAGCCGTATTCGCGTGAACCGTGGTCATCGAGCCATCGTGGCCCGTGTTCATCGCCTGAAGCATGTCGAATGCTTCGCCGGCGCGAACTTCGCCGACGATGATACGGTCAGGTCGCATGCGCAGGGCGTTCTTGACGAGATCGCGCTGGCTGACTTCGCCGCGCCCTTCGATGTTGGGCGGGCGGGTTTCGAGGCGGGCGACGTGTTCCTGCTGGAGCTGGAGTTCGGCCGAGTCCTCGATCGTGACGATGCGTTCGCGCGGATCGATGAAGCTGGACAGGGCGTTCAGCATCGTCGTCTTACCCGAGCCGGTGCCGCCTGAAATCAGGACGTTGCGGCGCGAGGACACGATCGCCTGGAGCACTTCGGCCATGGCTTCCGGGACCGAGCCCAGGTCGACCAGCTTTTTCATGCTGATCGGTACCTTGGCGAATTTACGAATGGACAGCAGCGAGCCGTCGAGCGCCAGCGGGGCGACGATCGCGTTGACACGGCTACCGTCTTTGAGGCGGGCGTCCACGAAAGGCGAACTTTCGTCGATGCGGCGGCCGACGGCGCTGACGATCTTCTGGATGATCCGCATCAGGTGCTTTTCGTCCTGGAAGCGGGTCGGGACGCGTTGAAGCGTACCGCCGCGTTCGACGAACACGGTTTCACAGCCATTCACGAGGATATCAGTAATGCTCTCGTCTTTGAGCAAAGGCTCGAGCGGCCCGAGTCCGAGAAGCTCGTCCATTACCTCGTCGATCAGGTTCGCACGCTCTTCGCGATTGAGCGGCTGATCGTATGTGACAAGCAGTTCAGGTACGATCTGCGTCACTTCGGACTTGATCTGCTCTTCCGAAAGCTTGTCGAGCATCGACAGGTTAATCCGGTCGAGCAGGCCCTGGTGGATGCCCATCCGGATTTGTAGCAAGGCTTCTTCGCGCTCGGATATGCGCGGGTGCAAGGAAACGACTTCTGCCGACTGATCGTCCGCCTCGAGTGTCTCGGAGAGTTCAATCTCCTCGACTTCGTTTTCTGGGCGCTTGATCTTCCACATGATATCAGGACTCCGCCAGACGACCCGCGACGAGATCTGCCAGCTGCATTATATCCTTGGTGAATTTACTGCGCTTCTGGACGGCATCGACCAGTTCGCCCTGATCTTGGGCGGTGCGCAGCAGATTGGCCTCATCGCCAATCGTCGCGAGGATCGGGTGTTTGAGCGCTTTCGCCGCGTCGGATGCATCAATCGTCTTGAACAACCGCTTCTCGGTGCGATTGAGGACGACCTGGATCTTGTCGCGGGCGATGCCCATTGAAACGAGAAAATCGAGTTGCCGCTTCGCATGGCGCAGGCTCTGGATGGTTTCCAGGCCGACCATGATGGTTTCGTCTGCGGCGAAAACTGTGTTGAGCGACCAGTTTGTGAAACTGGTCGGAAGGTCGATGAGAACCACGTCGTACATCCGACGGGCGAGCGTGACGACCTGCATCAATTGTTCGAAATCGACGGATTCGATCGGGACGATGTCGGTCGGTGCCGCGATGACATCGACGCGAGGATGGCCTTCGCAAACGACAGACGCGATCAGGTCTTCGTCCAGCCGTTCGTCCGCCTCGAGAAGATCGGCGAGATTGCGGCGCGGCGAACAGCCCATATAGGCAGCAACGTCGCCCGACTGCAGATCGAGATCGATGATGCAGGCACGGGCATCGTCTCCCATGCTCTCCGCCAGATGCGGGGCCAAGTGGGTGATCAGGGTTGTTGAGCCCGAACCACCGATACTCTTTACCAGTGCAACGAATGGGGCTGGCTCGGCATCGGCAAGCTGGTCGGGCTTGATGTGCTCTGCCGCATCTACGATTGCAGCGACAAGCTCGTCGATGGCGAAGGGAAGGGCGACGATATCATTCACGCCCTTGCGCAGAAGCTGCCGGGTCGTGGCGATGTCGACATTGGCGAGGCCGGCAATGATTGGAACATGCGGCGAATGTTTGCGCAGGCGATCGACCCGGTCGAGCGAATTGCGCGAGGCAGGATCGACCTCGATCACCACTATCGAGGCGGAACCCAGTTCCGACATCGGCAACTGTTCGTCGACCGAACATTCGATGGTCGTGACGTCACCACTAATCGGCTCGGCGCCGGACATGACAGAAGGTTGCGCAATCAGGTACACGCCCTTGGGGAGGTCGGTAGCTTGCTTCATCGGCGGCTCGTAAATGTTCTCAATCCTTCCCATGGCCCATCTCAGTTCGAGCTTGTCCCGCTCGCGTCTTCCAAGGTCATTGTGTAGGAAAAATCACCCAGATCGACTGTCCCCCCAAAGACGAACAGGGTGAGCGGTGAATATTCTACGTCGTTGATACGGACGGTTACGAATGGGACGATGTCGGGACCATTGGGATCGCCGGCAAAACCTAGCCCGGATCCCGAATAAACGATCTCGATATCGCCATCTTCGGCAAACGGTGCGATGTCCTGGATGCGGCCTGCCACGCTGTCAAAGGCAGTGCCGTCGCGAGAAATGGTCCCGAGCGTGCCGCAGTCGCTGCCAGCGCAGGTGCATCCTGAGTCATCACAGGTGATGTCGAAATTCATCTTAGGTATGCGATCGCCTTGGGCGACGGTGCTACCTGCGACAGTCGAATTCACCATCGAGATGGTTGCAAGCTCTGGCACGACAGGGTTGGTGACAATCGCCCACCGCGCACCGATCTGTGTGGCTTTTTCGGCCTGGTTCAGGCGCCAGGAATAAAGCCCGATGTCGATCGTGCCGAGCACGAACAGCAGAAGCAGCGGCAATACGAGCGCGAATTCGGCTGCAAAGCCTCCTTCGTCCTTTACAAACGCTTGAATTGTTGCGGGCAATCTCATGTCAGATCCCCATCACAGTCGCTTGCTGTTTTCCGCCGATCACCGCGCTGTCGGTGATGACGCCCAGACCGTTGAACAACGAATCGTAGTTGATCGACGTTGTCAGGTTGACCTGCGGGGCAGGTTCGCTGCTGTTGTAGATGCCGGTCTGTGCCTCCGCCGCGGTAGGGCAGGTTACCGAGACAGTGATGTCGGTATTATCCCAACCGGAGACGCGTGCGCTCCCACCGGTGGTCTTGCCCGTGCGGGCGACGTTCTGGATTTCGGTAGCCACGCCGGAATCGATGGATGCGCCGGACCGGCAATTGATGTCCTCGAAACTCTGGCGCGCCGCATAGCGCGCGCCGTCGCGTAGACCTTTCACGATCTGGTGCTCGGTATAGAAATAATGCGCAGCTTCGAAGCCTGCGAACAGCAGGAGCACAGCGATAGGCATGATAAGTGCCATCTCCGCAGCGGCCGCACCCCTGGTGCATCGGATGAAAGAGCGGATTGTCGCCATCACCGCACCAGATACGGAACATCACGGCGCAAGGTTACGCCATCTGTTTCGCCCGAGCTTTTGAGGATCACTTCCTTGATGATCTCGACGTAGATCTCGTCCTTGCCGGTGTAATGCTTACCACCATCCTTGCGGTCCGCTGCCGCCTGGACCAGGAATACGTCGATCCACTGAGCGATAGTAACCGGCTTCTTGCCGCGCAGCTTTGATTCCTGCTGGTTGCAGTTGACGACAGCGATGGTCATCTTGCGACGGTCGGGATTGGAAATGGCGCCATAACCGTGTTGGGCGCTGCAAACCGCTTGTCCCTTCGAGACCAGTTGCGACCCGGTCGCGGTCGGTGGAACGGTATCAAGCACTGTAGCACCCTGCTGGAGGGTGCCGCGCTTCTCTTCTTCCCACTTGTAAACATCGTAACGAGTGATGTTTGCCACACTGGTGGAGGAATTGAGCGTGGCGGTGGCAAGGGCAGCAGTCCAGTCGGCATTGGTCCAGCCTGAGCCGTCGGCCTTCTTGTAGTGCGTCCGGAAATAGGCGTCGCGATCCCAGATGCCGTTACCAAAAAAGCTGTTTTTGCAGTTCCCCGGTGCGCCGTCATAGGTCGCGTGGCATTTATCGCGGGGGTGGCCCATTGCGAGCACGGTACCCGTGAAATTCGAAGTGCCGTCTGCCGGGAAATAGCTTTGAGCTGTCGCTGGCAGCCTCCAGCCACCTTGAGACGTGTTCACTTCGCAGGTTTTGCCGCTGCCCGGAGCCGAATCCAGCGGGCGGACGAAATCCTTCGTGACGTTGATGGCGGATGGGCAGGGATTACCTGCCTGGCAGGCGTTGACGTCGTAAACGTCGAAGCGAGTGTTCATCGCCTCGGGCGCGTTGGCGATGTTACCTGTCTGTGTATCGGTCTGGTAGGCCTCTGCACCGTTTTGCGAGATGCAGTTGCCGATTGCGCCCCAGCCGAGTGCCTGGCGCACACCCACCGCACCGTTTGCCAGTCCGACGTCAAGATAGCCGTAGTTGCCCGGAGCCCAACCGCCGCTACCGCCACCCGGTTTGGCCAGAAGACCCTGACCGACATGCGCAGCCACATCCATCGTCTTGTTTGTCGACGTTTCTTCCGGATTGCAGATCATCAGCGGGGGAACGCGGCAAAGCGCCGATCCCATGCCTGCGACCGCAGCGGCGTTCAGGCTTCCGGTAACCGCGCCAACCAGCGGGGTGAAGGCGAAATTCGCATCGCGCGTGTCGACTGTCACCTGGATGAAGCGTGCGTCGGAAAACTTGGAGGTGTCGGTAAATCCGCCCGTACCAGCCTCTGCGTCTGCCTTCGTTTCGTAGAAGACGATTTGCGTGCTGGTGTCGGTGATTGAAATCGTTCCGCCGGTTCCATCATTCGACAGGATGGTCGAATTGGTGACCAGGTTACCGGTGGCGGCATTGATCGCCCGCTCCATCGATCCGCTGGTTCCGTCGAGTTGGCTTGCACCTGCAAGCGCGGCCTGATCGGCGGCGTTCTGCAACTCTGTATCCATGCCCATGACGCGGGCGTAATCGAAGCCGAGGCCAACGACCGCGATCAGGGGAATCAGCACAAGCGCATAGGTCGCGGCGACTGCACCGCGTTCGTCCTTGACGAAATTCCTATGCGCTTCCTTGCTGGTCATGGGTCATACTCTTGGCTTGGCTCAGTTCCCGCCACCGCCGATTTTGGTGGTGGTGCTGATACGTTCGGGCTTCTTCACGGCATCATTGCGATAGCGCTCGATCGCCTTGACGGCGTGATCGGCGCTCGTGTTCGGGTTCGGATCGTCATATTGCGGGTCGGGATTGACCACCATCGCAGCGAAGGTCGCGCGATTGGCTTCACCGAAACCGGGATCAGAATATCCGGCCAGTTCCTTGTCCGCGACGGAACAGGCGCTGCAGGCGAGGGCGATCGCGAGGACCGGGAGGCGAGGGGCCTTAATAGTCATAGTCGTTCTCCTCTGCCTGGGCAGCGTCTTCCGACCCCGGCAGCGGGGTCGAACCATTGGGAGCGACCGGTTTTGGCCGGTATGCTACACCATTGAGCAGCAGGTCCGCTTGTACAGGATCGTCAACCCGGTCGGTCGGCAGGCGAACCTGTTCCGGGCGGATCGGCTGAACCAGTCGCGGCGTGACGACGATCAGCAGCTCGGTTTCACCCTTCTCGAAACTGGAAGAGCGGAACAGTGAACCGATGATCGGGATCGAGCCGAGCAGCGGCACCTGCTGGACCGTCGTCTTGAAATCGCGCTGGATCAGGCCAGCGATGGCAAAGCTTTCGCCGTCACGCAGTTCGAGCACGGTGCTGGCCCTGCGGGTCTGAAGGCCCGGGATTGCCAATCCACCGACCGTGATGGAGGCAGTCGGGTCGATCGCGCTCACTTCTGGTTCAACCAGCAGGTTGATCGTGTTGTCTGACAGCACAGTCGGTGTGAAGCCGAGGCTCACACCGAACGGCTTAAATTGGACTGTAATGGCTGCACCGCCGCCGCCACCGGCATCGCCCTGGCCGCCGATCGCCTGCGCGACCGGAACCGGGAATTCGCCGCCAGCAAGGAAGCTGGCGCGTTCACCCGAAAGAGCGACCAATGTCGGTTCGGCCAGCGTTTTCGACAGGCCTTTGTCCTCGAGCGTGTCGAGCGCGACATCGACGTCGAGCCCGAGAATATCGGTGAATGCGCGGGTGACGACACCGAACGCTCCGGTCACTTCCTCAACCGAAAGGTCGCCATTGCCGAAATTGCTGTTTCCATCTCCCGGGCGCAGGGCTGTCCCTGCGCCAGTTGCACCGCTGAACCGTCCGCCACGCGAATTAAAAAATGTGCGAACGCCCAAGTCCTTGCCAACGGATCGACTGACCTCGGCAAAGCGCACTTCCAGCATTACCTGCTGGCTGCCGCCCATCGACATCAGGTTCACGACCTTGTCCCCGGCATAGGCGCGGGCAAGCTGGACCGCGCGGTCGGCGGCACCAGCGCTCGAAACCGTGCCGCTGAGGACGATGGATTCGTTCGAGATATAGGCGTCGATGTTCTCGCCGGGCATCAGTGTGCCCATCTGTTCGCGCAAACCGGTTACGTCCGGACCGACAGCCACATCCATCACCGCCAACACATTATTGCCGCGGTCATAGAGCGTGAGGCTGGTGGTGCCGAGTGCCTTGCCCAGCACATAGACGGATCGGTCGGAGATCGGAAAGATATCCGCGATCTGATCGTTGCCGATCATGGCGCGAGCGATTGCCCGGTCTGCCGTGATCACCTGGCTCTTGTTAACCGGAACCTCTATGGTTCCGGCATGGATCGACTGTTCGCCCTGGGCGAATGCCGGCGTCGCGGCTAGGGGAAGAACGCCCCCGGCCAGCCCGAGCGCGATGGCCGCGCTGAATGTCTTGAGACCGATGCGCATCATGATGTTACCATCCCCCCTTGCGCTGAACTTCATAAGTTGTCGGTTCCGTACCGCGGACAACCGACATGGTCGGGCCGCGTGGACGGGCCGGAGTGCTGCTGCCGATCGAAACGCTGGTGCGGACGGGCGCAGTTGCCGGGGCGGGCGCCGCGGCAGGGGCGGCGGTACGCGCCGCGATATAATAGCCAGCACCGCCAAGATCGCTCGACGTGACCGTATCGGTCCCGCCCACTTCCTGGTTTTCGACATTGCGCAGCATCAGGCTAAGTTCGCCGATCCTGCGGGCCAGCGTCAGCTTCTGAGCGCCGAAAGCATCGGTCTGCAGCGTCGCGGTTTGCCCGACGGCTGGTTCGGTCTGTTTCTCATCCGCAACCTGGTCGATGGCGAGGACGAGCACGTTTTCGAGCACGACCGTCGTCATCTGGTCTTGAGTGCTCGCGCCATCGCCAGGGATCTGGCGGGTCAGCATGACGTCAACGACATCGCCCGCACGGACGAAACCGCCGACGCCAGATACCGGATTGACCGGGATCGAGACCGCACGAAGTTCTTCGGGAAGGATAGAGGCGAGGGTGGCCCTGCCACCTTCACCGGAAACCTTGGTGGCGAGGATAGGCTCGCCGATCGCGATCGGGCGCAATGCAACGCGTCCGCCGCGGATAGCCTCTTCGATCGAGACGAAGGCGCCCTGCGGCACCGAGTTTGCCGGCCAGTTGGCCAGGCGAATGTTGGTAGAGGTGATGGGCGAACCGAACTGGAAGTCCTGCGTCGCAACGACGATCCGCGCCATGCGGTTTGCTTCCGCTTCGCGTTCTGACCTGCGCTCCATACCGCTGAAATAGCTGTTGGCTAGGTAAACGGCGATCAGGCCGATAAAAATCGCCAGCCCAACTATCAGCAGATTTCGTCCCCGCATGTGTACCCCCCTCGGCTACATTCGGAATTTCTGTTCTTTGTCGCGGCTGTTCACGTACGGGCCGCAAAACGGGAAAATGCCCGCGACTTCGAGAGCCGCGGGCATAATCTATTCTAAGTATTAGGTTGCTACGCAAGCCGTGGTGTCGCCGTCGTTACAAGCCTTTACGTCGGCTGTAGCGGCGTCAATTGCCCGGTCGACTTCGGTGCCGAGAGCCAGGGCTGCACCACCGATGGCAGCGCCGACGATGGCGAGGATCAGAGCGTATTCGGCAGCCGAAGCGCCCGATTCGTCACGTGCAAAGTTCTTGATGAAAGTCATAGTCATTACCCCAATTAAATTCGCATGGCCCGCGGTGCGGATTTCCATGCAAGTCCAAGTGCTGGCTTCCGGCTTCTATTTCCGGTTTGCCATGCTCCGATGAGGGGTAAATGTTGGAACCGGCGCGACCCGTTTTCTATTCTCCGGCTCGCGCCGGGACCATCGCACTGATTCCTCATCGGAACTGCATATATGTTTGGGTTTTAGACCATAAACGTCAAAGTGAAAACAATAATAAAAAGTTAAGTCCGAAAAACAGCCCTTTAGCGCAACATTCCGTAAAATTTGACGGTTAACGCGTGGCTAAACTGTCGCATAGTTACAAGTTGATCCAAAGCAATCTGACGATTCTTTCCCCGAATCATTAGGTGGCTGGATTCCCTATGCGAATCGCGTGATTCGCAGGTGGTAGAGCTCGCTGGTGGTGCGGGCTGGCGGCCGGACAAACCCATTACCGCACCAGGTTAACGCCGGAGCTCGGTCGCGGATCGCCCGAGCCTCGAATCCGGTCCATTATTAGCCGCAACGCTAACTGCGTGGTTCACGGCCAGGCCTGCTCGATTGTCATACTTATATATACGTAAGCTAGAGTGGTGTCGGGTCTGGCCGGCATGATTGCAATCGTCCTTGGGGCTGGTCTTGGCTCAACCCAGCGCTGGCATTCGCATCTCAACCGCCCCAGCCATTAACCCTATACCAGCCGTCCAGCAGCGCTTCGCGTAATCAACGTCCGCGGCATTGTGCCGCCGTGGGACGGAGTTTGCCGAGGGTATTTCGTTCTCCCATCGCCGCACCTGCGAAGGGCCTGAAAAACGGATTAAATATGGTTACCAGCCTTGCAACCATTGCGATTCACTGTTTTTCTCTCGGCTAACAAACCGACACGTGCGATTCGAATCCGAGTCGCAAATCAGCCGGTAAATGGATGGGCCGCAATTTCCAAAGCCAGGTCATAGAGACCTCGGGGAGCGGCTAACTCTGCCTAACTCGCGCTTTGGATCTTGTGGTCGGGACCGGATCGGTCCCACGCAACAAGGACGGTGAGATGGTAGATTTTGACGGCGGCAAGCGCAGCGATTTCGATCTGGAAAACAGCGCTGACGAAAGCATCGAAACAGGTTCGAACCTGCTTCAGGATGCCGGTGCAAGCTATTCCCCCGGAACGAGAATTCTCGCCCCCGATGCCAATGGCGTG
This sequence comes from Altererythrobacter epoxidivorans, assembly GCF_001281485.1. Taxonomy (NCBI): domain Bacteria; kingdom Pseudomonadati; phylum Pseudomonadota; class Alphaproteobacteria; order Sphingomonadales; family Erythrobacteraceae; genus Altererythrobacter; species Altererythrobacter epoxidivorans. The sequence continues at coordinate 1,524,319 of NZ_CP012669.1, read as the reverse complement.
GTGGTCCTTCCCGAAGGCGTGGCGCTCGAGGACATCTCGGTTCGCGGGCTCGATCTCGTCATCGTCCTAGCGGACGGCACCGAGCTGGTCATTCCCGGCGGTGCTGTCGTCGTCCCGCAATTCGTCGTTGATGGCGTGGCGATCGCGCCGCAGACAGTTTCCGACTACCTCAACGGCATCGATCCCGAAGCGCCTCCGGGCAATGCGACTCCGAGCTCGGGCGGCAACTTCGCCGGTGACGAGGGCGCGATCCAGGACGCGTTCGATATCGGCGACCTGCTGCCCTACACCGAGCTGAGCCGCTCGATCGAGGAAGAGCGCGAGGTCATTCCGTACAATAATGACGAACCCGAAGTCGTCATCGAAACGCCGGACAATCCGGTCGGCGTCGAGAATGCCATCGCGACGGTTCATGAAACCGGTCTGCCCGGAAACGGCGACGGCGAGGGTGAACGCAACGAACCTCCCGGCATCGGTGAAAACGAAGACGGTATCGCCACGAACGACAGCGACACCAGCGAAACGACCTCTGGCACGATCGTATTCAGTTCGCCCGATGGTCTTTCGGCCGTCATCATCAACGGTGTCGAAGTCACGACCGTTGGCCAGGAATTCGTCACCCCCTATGGCACGATGACGATTACCAGCATCGATCTCGATGCAGGTGAAATCGGTTTCTCCTATACCCTGTTCGACAATCTCCTTGGCGAAACCGCCGACGGCAATTTCTTCGTCACCGTGCGCGATCTCGATGGGGACGAGGCGAGTGCCTCGCTTTCGATCATCGTGGTCGATGACAGCCCGCTTGCTGCCGACGACATCGGCATCGTTCCTGCCGGTACTCACGCCCCGATCACGGGCAACGTGCTGGTGAACGACCAGTCGGGTGCCGACGATTACGTGAGCGGGGAGGGCGGTCTCGAGGCCGTGACCGGGTTCACCAATGGCAGTGCAACGGCAGCGCCCGGGGCAACGCTCCAGGGCGATTACGGCACGCTGACACTGAATGCCGACGGTAGCTACACCTATACCCGCGACTACAACACGCCGGGCGGCGTGGAAGACACCTTCCGCTACACCATCGTCGACCAGGACGGTAGCACTTCGGAAGCCGAGCTGCTCATCCGGATCGAGGATGCGCCCGATACGATCGACTTCATCCCCGACGATGGGGACGGCACGGTGGTCGACGAAGGCGGTCTGCCGCCGCGCGGGGACAAGCCCGTTGGCACCGGCGAAGGCGCCGACGACCTGCCGAACAACGATAGCGACCAGTCGGAAACAACGAGCGGCACTATCACCTTCACTTCGCCCGACGGCGTCCAGAGCGTCATCGTGGCGGGCGTTACGCTCGACCCGGGCAATCTGCCGCAGACGGTTGTCGACGATGAAACCGGCACGCTGGTCATCACCGATTACACCTACGACCCGGTAACGGGCGTGGGCACGATCACCTATGAATACACTCTGGGTGACAACACTTCGGGCGATAATACTTCGGTATCGTTCCCGATCGAGATCATCGACCTCGACGGCGATTCTACCGCCGACGATGGCCCGGACAACCTCGTCATCACCATCATCGATGACGAACCCGAAGTCGCACCCGACACGGATGAAGTGACCGAAGACACCGACACTTCGGCCAGCGGCAATGTCATGACCGATGCCGAGGCTAATGGCGACAACGGCGCCGATACCGAAGGCGCGGACGGCGCGACCGTAACCGGCGTCGCAGCAGGCAATGCAGGCACGGATGTATCGGGCAATGTCGGCACCAGCGTGAGCGGCCTCTACGGTTCGATCACCATCGGTGCAGACGGCAATTACACCTACACGCTGGATAACAGCAATCCGGTGGTCCAGGGCCTCGATGGTACGGAAAGCCTCAGCGACGAGGTATTCACCTACACCATCACGGATGGCGACGGCGACACCCGCACGACCACGATCACGATCACGGTCAATGGCACGGATGATCCGGTCGTCATCACCGGGCTCGACGGCGAAGGTGCCGAAGAAGTCGTCGACGAGGACGATCTCTCGCCCGACGGTTCCTCGCCCGACGTGCCTGCCCTGACCCAGGGCGGCGAATTCACGGTCAACAGTGTCGACGGGCTGACCACGGTCACTGTCGGCGGCGTCACCGTCTTCGACAGCTCGGCCGCAACCGTTTATCCGGTTACGGTCACGGGCGATTATGGTGAAGTTCGCATTACCGGCGTTTCGGTTACCACCGATGCGGGTGGCGATGTCGTTTCAGCCACGTTCACCTACGAATACGAACTGACCGGCAACACGCTGGATCACAGCCCTGTCGCCGGTGAAAACTCGGTGTTCGACAATTTCGAAGTGATCGCCAAGGATTCGGACGGTTCGGAAGACATCGCTTCGCTCGATGTCGAAGTCATCGACGATATTCCCGATGTTTCGGTTGCCGATATCGGCGCTCCTATCCTCGCGACCGACGATACGGACCTGCTGAACTCGGCATCCAGTGTCGATGACGGCGATTTCAGCAGCCTGTTCACGACGCTTTACGGCGCCGACGGGGCGCACGCTACCGATGCGATCGCCTATGCTCTCAGCATCAATGGCGGTGATGGCACTGCTTCGGGCCTGCAGGATTCAATCACGGATGAAGCGATCCTGCTGCGCATCAGCGCAGGCGATCCGAACGTGATCGAAGGCTATCTCGAAACCTCGGGCGATGTCGCATTCACGTTGACCCTGGATCCGGCGACCGGCGTGATCACGCAGGAACAGTTCCGCGCGATCGAGCACGATAACCCGGCCGATTACGAGGAAACTCAGGCCTCGGGTGAAGCTCAAACGATGGCGGCCGATCTGATCAGCCTGACCGCAACGGTAACCGATGGCGATGGCGATACGGACAGCGCCAGTGTCAACATCGGTGGCTCCTTTGCCTTCGAAGACGATTTCAGTCTGGGTGGTCTCATCCAGGGGGGCACCGTGGATGAAGATGCGCTCGCGGGGATTGGCGCGAACGACAGCCAGCCTGGTGACAATCTTGGAAACGCTTCTTTCACCGGCACATTCTCGATCAATTTCGGAGCAGATGGCCCGGGTGCCGACGAACTGACCGTCGCACTTGCCAGCCTGACCGCAACCGATCCCAATGGCGGCACGGTTGCCATGACATCGGGCGGCGTTGCCGTTTTGACCACGTGGGATGCGGCAACCAACACGCTTACCGCCTATACGACCGATCCTGCCGATCCGGTGCTTACGCTGGTATTTGATTTCGGCACTTCGACCTGGACGGCAACGCTGTTCAAGCCCCTCGATCATCCGTCCACGGACAATGGAAGCAGCACTTTCGAAGGATATGAGGACAATCTCAACCTCGCGGCGAACTTCACTTTTGTCGACGGTGATGGTGACACTGTCGTGTTTAATGGCATCGGTCTCCTTTCGATCGACGACGATATGGCTGTCGCGAATGGCGATGAAGCCGCTCAGGAAACCGAAAACGTCGCATTCACGATCGATGCGCTCGACAACGACGTGTTCGGCGCAGACGGCGTCGACACCACCGATGCGACGAAGGTCTTCGTTTCGACGCAGGCAAGCCAGGGCACGGTCACCTATGACCCTGTAACCGGCCTGTTCACCTACACGCCGAATGCCGGTGCGGGTTCGGACCAGAATACTTCGGACTTCTTCGAATACACGATCATCGATGGCGATGGCGATGCTTCGACCGCGCGTGTTGCGATCACTCTGCGGCCCGACAGCGAGCCGGTGGTCGATTTCGTCACTGCTGCAGTCGACGACGATGGCCTGGATGGCGCAAATCCGGCCGGCGATGCGAACGACATCGACGCTACGGCCGGTTCGGATCCGGCCAGTGCGACGGAAACCGTATTCAACGGCTCGATCGACGTCGATTTCGGAGCCGATGGCGGCACGGTCAGCTTCTCGAACCTGCACGGCACCAGCGGCAGTGTTGGCGAGGAAAGCGTCGATTACAGCTGGGATGCCGGTAGCAACACGCTGACCGCGACCGGCCCCCGCGGTGATTTGTTCACCGTGACGCTGGCACCCGACGGCACCTACACCGTCACCCTGCTCGACAACGTCATTCACGCCGATGGCAATGGTGAAACCAGTGCCCCGGCAGTGGTGCTGAACTATCTTGCCACCGACAATGACGATGGCGACACCGACGCTACCGGCACGCTGACGATCGAGTTCAACGACGATATCCCGACAGCAACCGACAATTCGAACAGCGTTGGCGAGGGCGAAGCTACCGACGGCAATGTACTGACCGACAACGACGGCGATGGCCTCGATGTGGCAGGCGCAGATGGATATGCCGATGCAGGCCCGGTCGTCGATGCCGGCTTCTCCAGCAGCAATCCTGCTGGGGTGACGCTCGACAACAAGTCTGTTGCCCCTGATGGCACGATTACCCTGACGACCTCGGTCGGCACGCTGGTGATCAACACTGATGGCAGCTACGAATTCACTTCGACCGCCAACACCGTCAACGCCGACACGTCGCTGACCTTCACCTACACCATCGAAGACGGTGACGGTGACCAGTCGACGGCCGATCTGGTGATCGACATCGACAACGTCGCCGGCAAGGTCGATGATAATGATGCCAAGGTCTACGAGGCTGGGTTGGACGGCATTGGCAGCGATGGTGGTGCGAACAGCGAGTTCTTCACCACGGGCCAGATTACGGTCACTGATGCGACCGGGCCTTTCTTCTATACGCTGCTCGATCCTGCGAGCGGCAATTACGGCACGCTGACGCTGAACGCTGACGGTAGCTACAGCTACGAGCTTACCGCTCCGATCGATGGTGACTTGACCGGTGACGGTGGGAACAACGGCAATAACGAAATCAACGATCAGGAAAGCTTCGATTACGAAGTTCGCGATGGCGCCAACAACCTGATCGGAAGCGGCACCATCGTCGTCACGATTGTCGACGATGTTCCGTCGGTCGATATCGCAGCGAACGGCGACATCTCGGAAGATTTGACGACGTTCGACGCCGACACCGTCGGCGGCACCAGCACCGATAGCGCCGATTTCTCGGGCGGTTTCAACCTTGTCAGCGTAGTCCAGGGTGCCGACCAGGCGGCGAATACGGTCGTCGATTACGATCTCAACCTGGTTGTTGCGCAGGGTACCGCCACCGGTCTCTTCAGCGATGAAGCGCCGATCTACATCTGGGAACGTGCCGACGGCACGATTGTCGGTTCGACCAACGGTTCCGAAGTGCCTGCAACGAACGACGCCACGGTCGTATTCACGCTGACGGTCGATACCGTCACCGGGATCGTCACCCTGACGCAGTTCGCAGAGCTCGACCATTCAGGCACGGCTTCTTCTCCAGCCTATGACAGCGACTCGGTTCCGCTGCCGACCGGCCTGGTAGAGATCGAAGCGACCGCGACGATCACCGACGCCGATGGCGATATCGACAGCGATGCCGACCAGATCGACCTTGGTGACTACGTCAATTTTGCCGACGATGGTCCGTTCATCGATATCGACGTAACAGATGGCGACACGGTCATGCTGATGACCGATGACGATCAGACCGAAGGAGATGCATCGGATACCGACGTGTCGACGGGCAACTTCGGTTCGGCGTTCACGATCGCATCGTCCGACTATGGCGCAGATGGCGCCGGCACGACCGAGTGGAACTTCCACTTCGAAGTTGTCTCGGCGGCCTCCAACCTGTCGAGCGACGGCGACCCGATCTTCCTGCACCTGATTGGCGGCAAGGTTGTCGGTTCGACCCAGTCCGATGTGAACCTGGTCGATGCCTCGAACACCGTGTTCGACCTCTCGGTGGTTTCCGCAACCGGCGTCGTCACGCTGACCCAGTATGCAGAGATCGACCACGGTGATACCGACGAGGGCGAGCCCTACGACGTCGATGTTGCTACGCTGGCGAACGGCCTTGTGCTGCTGCACGGCGATGCGACCATCTATGACGAGGAAGGCGATAGCTACACCGACGACAGCAACTCGCTCGACCTCGGCGGTAACATCAAGTTCGCCGACGATGGACCGAGCGTCAGCGATGTCGCAGCCGATGGCGCTGTCGATGTCGATGAGAGCGATGCGGTCAATCCGGCCGGTTTCCCGATCAGCGACACATCGACTGATCCGGTGCTGAGCTACAGCGAGGATTACGGCGCCGACGGCGCTGGAACCGTCACCTTCGCCCTCGTTGCAACCGAAGGCCTGAGCGGTCTTGCCACGGCAGTCGGCGATCAGCCGATCACGATCGTCCAGATCGACGCGACCCATGTCGAAGGCCAGTATGGTGCCGGCCTTGTCGCTTTCGAAGTCGTGATGAATGCCAATGGCACGGTCACTCTGACGCAGAACGTCGCCCTCGAACATCTCGAGGACGGTGACGACAGCCTTGGCGAATACAACGACCTGCTCGACCTCGACGGCCTGGTTTCGGCAACGGTCACTGTCACCGACGAAGAAGGCGACTATGTCACTTCCGACCCGGTCAATATTGGCGCGAACCTCAAGTTCTATGACGATGGTCCGTCGGTCGACCTGACCGCGACCGAGCATGACCTGACCGTGAGCGACGCCGATTACGCGACCGATGCGACGATGAACTTCGCCGACGCGTTCGATTTCGATGGCGGCGCAGATGGCACGGCCAGCACGACCTATACGCTGGAAGTGACCGACGGCACGGCTTCGGGCCTGTTCGACAACGCCAGCAACCTCGAAGTCTTCCTGTTCATGGACGGCGACGACGTGATCGGCCTTTTCGGTACCGACAGTGCAGACGCTCTGGCGAACGGCCAGGAAGTCTTCCGCGTCAGCGTGGATGGCAGTGGCAATGTGAAGCTCGACCAGAGCCGCGCAATCGACCACACGTTGAGCACGGTCAGCGATGGCGTCACCGCCTCGCTCGCCAGCGATGGCCTGATCCAGCTCGTCGGTACGGTTTACGACAATGACGGCGACTTCGACTCGATCTCGCTCGATATCGGTTCGAACCTGTTCTTCACCGACGATACGCCGACTGCGGAAACGACGCTGACAGCCTATCTCGATGATGACACGCAGACCGACGGTATCGACGGCGGACCTGACGACCAGGCGCCCAATGAATCGAACCTCACCGGATCGCTGGTCGACGATGTCGAAGGTTTCGGCAATGACGGCGGCACGGCGGCCTTCGCGCTGACGGGCGCCCCGGCAGGCTTCCAGTACATCACCGATGGTTCGAACGGTGTCCTGATCCAGCAGGAACAAGGACCGGGCAACTGGGTCACGGTCGTGCACGTCACGCTCGACCCGGCCACCGGCAACTACGCGGTCAGCCAGGAAGCCAATGTCTGGCACGAGAACGACGGCAACAACGACGAAAACGAGCAGAGCTTCACGCTCAGCGGTACGTTGACCGATGGCGACGGAGACACTGCGCCGGTTTCGCTCGACATCGTAGTCGATGACGATACACCCGAAGCTGTCGATTTCAGTCTCCGGGCGACTGTCGACGAAGACGGCATCGTTAATGGTATTGCTGACAATGGCACAAACGACGCGCCGGGTGACTCATATGGTCTGAGCGGAACGATCGCTCCTTCGTTTCATTCGGGAGCGGACACGCCGCTGACGTTTTCGTTCATCGATGCGGATACTGCGCGCGCCTACCTGCTGTCGTTGAACCTGACCTCTGGCGGACAGCCCCTTTCCTACAATGTCGTCAGCGACGGTATCCTGGCATTGGCTGGTGGCAACCAGGTCTTCATATTTGATCTGCAGGAAGACGGTGACTACCAGTTCACTCTCTACGCTCCACTCGACCATGCGGATGCGGACGACAGCGAAAATGTGAACGACATCGAAATCAACTTCGGTTCGCTGTTCCAGGCGACCGACGTCGATGGCGACACAGTCGGTTCCAGCGGCAGTTTCGTGATCGTTATCGACGACGATACGCCGCGTGCGAATAACGACACTGACTCGCTGACCGAAGACGATGCAAGCACCGGCGGCAACGTCGTGCTCGGCACCGGAACCGATAGCGGCGCTGCAGGCACCGACGAAGGTGGCGCGGACGGCTTTGCCGATCCGGTCCTCACAGCGATCACTGGTTCGGGCGGCGCAGGCGTGGTTGGCGGCGATACGATCGGTAGCCACGGCACGCTCGTCATCAATAACGACGGCAGCTACGTTTACACCATCACCGATCCCTCGGTGCAGGTGCTCGACGACACCGAATTCTACACCGACACTTTCACCTACACGATCGAGGATGCCGATGGCGACGCGGTTACCGCTACCCTGACGATCACGATCAACGGCGTGAACGATGCTCCGGTTGCGAATGCGGACACCAACTGGATCGTGGAGGATGCAGGACCGGTTGCAGGTAACGTCATCGCGGGCGAACTCCACAACGGCGCGCCCGACGCGGTCGACCGTGCAGACGTGGCCGATAGCGACGTCGATATCGAAGCGCTGACGGTTGCAGTTGCCGATACCGGAACGATTTCCGGCACTTACGGCGAACTGACGCTGAACACCGACGGCACCTACAGCTATCGTCTCTACACCGAGGCCGAGGACGCCACGGCATATGCCGCCGTCCAGGCTCTCAATGTCGGTGACACTCCGCTGACCGATACGTTCAACTACAACGCATATGATGGCACGGCGGAAAGCAACGAGACTTCGCTGACCATCAGCATCTTCGGTTCTAACGATGCACCTGTTGTCGTGGCTGATGCGGTTGCCGTTTCCGACGAAGGTTTCGCCGACGGCAACAAGGATACGACCGGTAACCCGAGCGACAATTCGAACTCGCTCACGGCAATCGGCCAAGTCGTCATCACCGATACCGACGACGCGACCCATGTCGTCACGTTGGTCATCCCGACCGATCCGCTCGCCGTTGCCGATGGCAGCGTGAACGGTGCTGCGATCAGCTGGCGTCTCGACAATGGCGACAAGACGCTGATCGGCGAGATCGACGATCCTGACAATCCTGGTGACAAGCTGCTCGCCGTGACGATCGAGATCGACAACGACGGCAATTTCAGCGTCGTGCAGTCGCTCCCGATCTTCCATCCTGACGCGGCCAGCGAGGACACGCGGACACTGACGATCGACGTGAATGTCGCCGATAGTGCCACGACCGTGCTCAAGACCGATGCGATCACAGTCACATTCGAAGATGACAGCCCGACCCTCGGCCCTGTCCAGGATCAGCAGGCAAGCAACGATCCGACGCAGACCCCGGCAGTTGGCGGCTTCAATCTCTCGATTGGCGGCGACGATCTGGGTTCGATGGTGATCACTGCCGATACCAGCACGATCACTTCGGGTGGCCTGGCCGTGTTGACCCACCAGGACGGCAATATCCTTTATGGCTATGTCGACGATGGCACGGGCACGCCGGGCAACGGCTCCTACGACAGCGGTGATGATACCATCATCTTCACGCTGACCGTGGATCCCGACGCAGGCACTTCGGGCCAGTACACCTTCGACCTCGTCAACGCACTCGACCCGACGATCACGGACGTTCCGATCGGTGCAGGTAGCTCGTTTGGTGTCGGACCGAGTGCCTCGGTCATCGTGACCGACGACGATAGCGGCGTCGACCTGGTCTATGTGACAGGCTGGGCACCGGCTGCAGGCTTCAATCCGGCTGATCCGACTACCTGGGTCAACATGACCCAGACGTCGAATGTCAACGGTTCGACCCAGGGCTGGGGCCTTGGCAACAACAACTTCGACCAGGGTGAATTCCTGCGTTTCGACTTTGGCGATCTGAACGATTACGACGGCGGCGGTGTTTACACGCCCCCGGGTGGTCAGGACATCGCGGACGTTTCCTACGCGACGTTCAGCTTCTTCAACTTCGATACCAACGGCGGTGGCAAGAACCCGCCTCCGGAAATCATCACCTTCGTCGCTCACTATACGAATGGCACGACCCAGACGTTCGTGATCGACGGGAAGACGGATACCGGAACGTTCACCATCAATGCTCCGGCCGGAACCTACATCGACTGGATCGATGCTTACATGACGACCGGCGAGATGAAGCTGAACCTGACGAACGTCGGCGTGGCGGACTCCTCGATCGACAAGACGATCGACTTCTCGCTCCAGGTTCTCGACGGTGACGGAGATCCGACAGCAACGCAGGACTTCTCGGTCCACATCGCAGACGGTCTCTCGCCGTTCCCGACCGCTGTTCCGACCACTGTCGTTCCATTGGTCCTCGACCTCGACGGCGGCGGTGCGGACTTCTCCGGCCTCGCTGCCAACATCGCCTATGATTATGATGGCGATGGCATCAAGACGAAGACGGCCTGGATCGCTGCGGGCAGCGCAATCCTTGCTTACGACATGAATGCCGATGGGCTGGTAACCAACGCATCGGAATTCGTCTTCGGCCGCGATGGCATGACCGACCTTGAAGCTCTCTCGGTCGATTATGACAGCAATGCCGACGGCGTTCTGGATGCAAACGATGCCAGCTTCGGCGGCTTCGGCATCTGGCTCGACAGCAACCTCGACGGTGTGTCCGATGCTGGCGAATTCATGTCGCTCAGCGATGCAGGCATCGTATCGATCGACCTCACAAGCGATGGCAACATCTACGAGGTTGCCGGTGGTGACGTGGTTGTCTTCGGCACCGCAAGCTACACCATGGAAGACGGCAGCACCGGTGAAGTCGCCGATGCCGGCTTCATGACCGGCAGCGATGTCGACGGTACGATGGAAGCGCTGCTCGCGCTGACGGCAGAAAACGACGCAGCGGCCGACGATGCGGACCTTGGCGTGGCAAAAACCACCCAGGACATGCCCGAAGTCGCAGCGATCGTGGACGATGCACTCGCCGGCCAGCAGGTCGACGCGATGCTCGATGCGATCACCGGCGCGGTCCACAACGATGCTCTCGCTGCGAAGGCAGGTTACCTGTTCGGGCACGATGCATTGAATTTGAATATTGACGGAGGCGCTTTTGCTTTTGACAATGGCACCATGGCTGACATGCACGAAGATGCAGCAGCCTTGGTCGCCGCGAATGTTTGACACGTTCCTTTGACCAGGGGGAAAATTATGCGTTTCACGAAAGTATATGCGGCTACGGCGTCGCTGGTGGTGGCGCTTGCTGCCCACCAGGGCGCAATGGCCCAAACGGGGGATGGCGACGCCTTGATGGCGCTCGACAATGGAAGCCTCAGGAGCGAGATCCAGATGCGTTTCGACGCGGCGCTGGCGGCCTCGAACGAGACCGGCGTGGTTGCTGCGGACGATACGCGATATGTCTGGGCGAACGAGGCGAAGGCCCAGTGCGGCATCGCACTCGGCTATCTCAAGAGCGGGACGAAGGACCCGGTATCGGTCGGCAAGTGCGCACGCGCCTATGACCTGATGCAGGACACCACCCGCCGCAGCCCGATCACTCCGTGGAGCGCCGGCAAGGTTGTCGACGTGAGCTGCGACGATCCGAAGCTCATCTTCTTCCCTTGGAACAAGGCCGCGCCCGAAGGCGAAGAGCAGATCAAGGCGACGAATGAAGTCATTTCCTACGTCGCCCAGAAGGCCGGTCCGTGCCAGTGGAACTCGTTCGAAGTGATCGGCCACGCCGACCTTTCGGGCACGCCTGCCTACAACGTGAAGCTTGCCAAGGAGCGTGCCGATTACGTCACGGGCCTGCTCGAGACTGCAGTGCCGGGCAAAACGGCCACGTCGCTGTCACGAGGTGAAAGCGAACCGCGCATCCCGACAGAGGATGGCGTTCGCGAACCGGGCAACCGCCGCGTCGAAATTCGCGGCACACGCTAAGGGAGGGATGCCATGATGACCAAGACATTCACGAGCATCGCCGCAGTAGCCCTGATGGCGACCACATCCACCGCCGCAATGGCGCAGGACATGACACAGGCACCGGCCAACACCGGTAATGTCGTATCGCTGCAGGAAGCCATCGAAACGGCCATGGCTGCCAACCCGGAGATCCTCCAGGCGCAGTACAACACCGAAGCGATCCAGATGGAACGCGAACAGGCGCAGTCTCTGTTCCTGCCGCGTCTCGACGTGGAGGCTTCTGCAGGCGTCCGTCGGCTTGAAAACCGCACGCGCAAGGCGCTGGGCATCGCCAATGAAGAGCTCTATCCGCTCGAAGCGCAGGCGACCCTCGACTGGACCGTGCTCGATTTCGGCCGTCGCCAGGGTGAAAAGCTGCGTCAGGCAGCCCGGGTAGATGGTGCGTCACTGCGCGTCGTTGAACGCTCGGAATTCATCGGCCTGCAGATCGCGCGTCAGTATCTCGACGTCCTTTTGCAGCAGCGTATCGTAGCTGCGGCGCAGGACAACCTCGCATTTCACGATGCGCTGGTGAAGGATCTGACCCGCGGCGTTCAGGAAGAATCGATTTCGGTCGCCGACCTGCAGCAGGCGGAAGAACGCTTCCTGTCGGCTCGCGTTCGCGAAAGCGAGGCTATCGAGTCCTATGAATCGGCCCAGCACGCGCTGCGCCGCCTGACCGGCCTGACGGTCAACCAGGTCCAGCTGCCGCCGGATCTGTCGTCGGCTCTGCCATCGACGGAAGACGAAACGCTTGGTCTGGCCCGCACCCGCAACCCGCTGGTGCTGGAAGCTCAGGCCGACGTCGATGCCGCCCATGCGCAGGTCATGGCTGCCAAGGGTGATTTCTACCCGACGGTGGGCGTTGATGTGCGCGGCCGGATCGGCGAGGATATCGATGGTTTCCAGGGCGAAACCAACGACGTCCAGGCGCGTGTCTACCTGCGTTGGAACATCTTCGACGGTGGCCTGAAGCGCGGCAAGTACCAGGAAATGGTGCACCGTGCCTCACAGGCCCGCTATCGCCTGCACCAGGTGACGCGCGAAGCCGAAGAAGATGCGTCCAATTCCTGGACCGCACTTCGCGCCCAGCAGAGCATCGGCACTGCGCTGTCGCGCCAGTCGGAAGTCAGCGATGACCTGTTGCTGAGCTATCGCAGCCAGTTCAACGTCGGCCGCCGCTCGCTGCTCGACGTGCTGGACGCGCAGAACACGCGCTTCAATACGCAGGTACGGCTCGAAACGTCGCGGTTCTCGCAGCTATTCGCGCAGTACCAGATCCTTGCCGCAACCAATCGTTTCCTCGAAGCGATGAATATCGCTCCGGGTGCGGGTGCCGGCAAGAACGAGCGTGAACGCTTCAACTACGGTCCGCCGAAGGAAGCAGAAACCGATTATCGCCGCTATCCGAACTAAGGGTCGGCGTTAATCCAAACCGCGAGGGTAATTCGTGCTGCAACAAAGTACGTCTGAAGCTCAGCTGCAGGCGAACGACCCGCTGATCGAGGCTATCGGTGAACTGGCGAGACGCTACGGGCTCGCCTTTTCACCGGCCTTGCTGGATTCGCTGGCTCGCGATGGGGAAGGGCGCCTGCCGTTCCACCAGGTCGCGCCCGCACTCGAGCATGCCGGCCTCGATTACGATATTCGCGACCATGCGAAACTTCCGACACGCGGCGACCACTATCCGGCCCTGATCGGCCTCGACGAAGGCCGCGCCGCTGTCGTCCACGAGGCACGGGACGGGCAGTTGCTCGTCTGGATGCCTGGCGGCTCAAGCATTGAGGAGACACCGGCGGAAGGCCGCTGGATGTCGCGCGACGACCTGCAACCGATGTATTCGGGGCGGTTCATCTCCGTTTTCGGCGATCCCGACTCCCTGCGCGAACAGGAAGCGCCGTGGCACAAGAAGGCCCGGCACCACTGGTTCTGGAGCGAGCTACGCAAGGAGCGAAAGTCCTTCCGCTCGGTCATCGTCGCCTCTCTGATCATCAATTTGCTCGCGCTTTCGCTGCCGTTGTTCTCGATGAACGTGTACGATCGCGTCATTCCCAACCGCGCTACTTCGACGCTGTGGGTCCTGGGCATCGGCGTGCTTCTGGCATTCGCAATGGAGTTTGCCCTGAGGGCGGCGCGTACCAATGTGATCGACGAGATCGGTCGCAGGCTCGACATCAAGCTGAGCCAGAAAATCTTCGGCCGGGTCCTCGGCCTGCCGCTCGCAGCAAGGCAGGGGAACACCGGCGCACTGGCTGCCCGCGTTTCCGAATATGCCGTGGTGCGCGACTTCTTCGCTTCGACGACCATCGTCCTGATCGTGGACCTCGCGTTCCTTGTCCTGTTCGTTGCCGTGATCGCCTACATCGCCGGGTGGCTGGCAATGGTCCCGCTTGTGGCAATGGTGCTGATGGCGGCGGCAGGTTTCTATCTCCAGCGCCAGGTCACCGATGCTGCCCGCGATGCGCAGTCCGACCATGGCCTGCAACAGACGCTGCTGGTCGAATCCGTTGCGGGCATGGAAACGCTCAAGTCCATGAATGGCGAACGCGCCATGATGGGCCGCTGGTACAATCTGGCCGATATCGGCAGCCATTCGCAGCGGCGTTTGAAGAAGATCCAGTCGGTTGCCGTCGGCCTTGCGCAGAGCTTCCAGCAGGTATCCTCGATCTCGCTCATCATCGGCGGTTATTACCTGTTCGACGCAGGCATCATCACAATGGGCGCGATCATCGCCATCGTCATGCTGGCGTCGCGATCGCTTGCTCCTGCCGGGCAGATCGCCTTCCTCCTCACCAGATTCCGGCAGGCGCGCGAGACTCTCGATTCGATCGAGCGGCTGTTCGATGTGCCCGACGAACGCCGAATCGGTGGATCGTCGCTACCTGCCACGGTGCGCAAGGCGACGCTTAAACTGGAAGATTGCACCTTCGCCTATCCCGACGCACCGGTCGTCGCGCTCGACCGTTTGAACCTCACGATCAACCCGGGTGAAAGGATTGCCCTCATCGGGCGTGTCGCTTCGGGAAAGTCGACGCTCGGGAGGTTAATTTGCGGACTTTATCAGCCTACGGACGGCGCTTTCCTGGTTAATGGCATCGACTCTCGCCAGTTCCGACCGCAGGATTTGCGCAGTGCTTTCCGCTTCGTAGGTCAGGACGCGACTTTGTTTACAGGTTCGATCAAGGACAATCTTTCGCTCGGCCATCCCGGCACGCCGGAAGAACAGCTGTTCGAGGCCCTGCGCCTCAGCGGTGCGGACGAGTTCCTTGCCCGTGATGACAGCGGCTTCGATCGCGCCGTGGGCGAACAGGGACGACGCCTCTCTGGCGGCCAGCGCAGCTTTCTCGCACTGGCCCGTGCCTTCGTCAGCCCCAGCGAACTGCTGTTCCTGGACGAGCCGACCGGCGCGATGGATTCGCAAACGGAAAGACTGTTCGTGGAGCGACTGAAGGGTTCGTTGTCGAAGGACCAGACGCTTGTGGTTTCGACCCACAGGCCCGCGCTGTTCGACCTCGTTGATCGCATTATCGTGCTCGACAAGGGCAAGGTGGTGGCCGATGGGACGAAAGCCGACATCCTCGCTCGCGCCAATTCCAAAGGGGGCATGCAATGAGCGAAGTCGCCCTGCCGAAACGCCCAGCATGGATGGAAGAAAGCGGCGCCGCGCATCACCGCATGGCGATTGGCGGCGGTTTCCTAGCGGCAATTGCGCTGGCGGTATCCTTCTCGTTCGGAACACCAGAGCCGGGCTATGCCGAAACGGGCATCACGATGAAGGCCCGCGAGGTTGCGCGCCTGCAATCGGTCGACCAGGGCGAGGGTGCCGAAATCGTTGTCGAAGGTGAAAGCGCGCAGGAACGCAATGCGTTGATCCCCACGTCGTCGCTTGCCCGTGTCAGCATGGGCGGATTTTCCGGCATCAAACTCGGTAGCGCGCAGTACGATACCGCGCTCAAGTGCCTGACGCAGGCGGTTTATTACGAGGCCGCCAACGAACCGCTCCAGGGCCGCCGCGCTGTCGCGCAGGTGGTGCTCAACCGGATGAAGCATCCGGCCTATCCCAACTCGGTTTGCGGCGTCGTGTACGAGGGTGTGAACCGCCGAGTGTGCCAGTTCAGCTTCACCTGCGACGGCTCGCTCTTGCGCGGTCCGATGGCGCGGCAATGGGCAGAAGCCCGCGAAGTCGCGAAGGCGGCACTGGCAGGGACGGTTGAACCTTCGGTTGGCTCTGCGACCCACTATCATGCGGATTACGTGGTTCCGCGCTGGGCATTTACCCTGGCCAAGATCAACAAGATCGGCGCGCATATCTTCTACCGTTTTCCGGGGCGCGCGGGCAGCAGCCCTGCGTTCGCAGCGCACTGGAGCGGCCGCGAATTCATTCCAGACATCAGCGAGGCGCGCCTTCGCGCCATGATGGCGGCGAACATGGATATACCGGTAGAACCCGAATACGTGCCGGGCACCACGGTGACGGCCCATGTCGCCGATCGCCATGCGCCAACTGACGTCGGCGGCCGGATCGATACCACCAAGACCTGGCGCCTTTCGATCCCGGATCCCGTGTCGGCAGAAGGGTCCTACAAGGCAGCGCTCGAACAGCAGGGTGAGGCTGTTGCCCAGCCTGCTGGCACAGCGGCGGGGGCCGGAGAGCAAAAGTGATCAAGGACCTGATGGCTCGGATTTCCGATTGGGATGCCAATCGCAAGCTTATCGCCGCCTGTGCGCTGACCCTTTTCGTGCTGCTGGCATGGGCCAGCGTGGCGCAGACCGAAGAAGTCACGCGCGGCATGGGCAAGGTGATCCCTTCGTCCAAGGCGCAGCTCGTCCAGCCTGCAGAACCTTCGACCGTCGCGGAAATCCTGGTGAGGGGCGGGCAGAGCGTGAAAAAAGGACAACTCCTGGTGCGTCTCGACGATGCGCAGTCGGCATCCGAACTCGGCCAGATCAGGACGGAAACCGAGCGTCTGCAGGCACGGGCTAACCGTCTGGAAGGTGAAGCATCGGGCAGCAGCGTCGATTGCGGTGAGGGGACATTGTGCTCCGAGGAACGCCGCTTGCAGCAGGTGCGCACGGCAGCGGCCCGCAGCCGCGAAGCCTCGCTCGCTGCCGCAGTAGAGCAGCGTCGCCGAGACCTCAGCGAAGCGCAAGCGACTGTTTCCACGCTTGAAAACAGCGTCCGGCTGGCGCGCGACCAGGTCAACATGCTCGAACCGCTCGCCAAACAGGGCATCGTGCCCAAGACCGAACTCCTCACAGCGCAGCGCGATCTCGTCGACACGCAGGGACGCTTGTCGGCAGCCCGCCAGGCGGCGGCTCGTGCGTCTGCCGGGATTTCGCAGGCCCAGTCCGATCTCAGTGCGGCGCGGCTCGAATTCCGCCAGCAGGCGCTCAACGAACGTTCGGAAATCAATACGCGCATCGCGGTCAACGAACAGACCATTCGCGGGGCCGAGGCACGGCAGGATCGCAACGAACTGCGTTCACCGGCCGATGGCATCGTCAACGACGTGCAGATCACCACCATTGGCGGTTTCGTGAACGCAGGCGAGAAGATCATGCAGGTCGTGCCGGTGGGCGACAAATTGCTGGTCGAAGCGCGCGTATCGCCGCGCGACATCGCCTTCATCAAGGTGGGCGACAAGGCCAACGTCAAGGTTACCGCCTATGACTTCGCCACATATGGCGGACTGTCAGGCAAGGTCCAGCAGGTGAGCGCCGACAGCATCTATGACGAGGTCGAACGCGAAACCTATTATACCGTGCTGGTCGAAACCGATCGTTCGTATCTGACGAAGGGCGGGCGCAGGCTGCCGATCGTCCCAGGCATGATTTGCGATGTCGAAATCATCACCGGATCAAAGACGATCCTGAGCTACCTGATGAAGCCGATCACTCGCGGCCTGAACCAGGCGCTGACCGAACGCTAGAACTGCCTGAATTGCCTCAGTTGGCGAGGGCGAGACGGCGCGGCTGCGCGGCCTCTGGCGCGACATATTTCCGGCCATGGAGGAAGCTTTCCCCACCGGCGAAGCTCATCACCGGACGATAGCCATAGTCCATCGAGGCGGGCGCAATGCGGTCGCTCTGCATGTCGAGCATGACCCATTCACCGCCGTTACGCACGAGCAGCACGGCGTGGTCGAGCCGGCGCATGGTGTCGCGTGCCAGTGTCAGCATCATGTCATCCGGAGAGACGCCTGCGGCACCGAGCAGCTGCATCTTGAGGATGGCATAGTCCTCGCAATCGCCCGCCCGGCTGGCCAGCGTGCTCGCGGCATCGGCCCAGCTGTCGCGGCGATCGCTCTTGTACCTGATCGAACGGTTTACCCAGGCGTTCACCTCGCCGAGCAACTCGTCGCGGTCGGCCGGGATCGCGCCGATGGCGGACGTAAGATCTCGTTGGGAAAGGGTGCGCGAGGACACCCGCTTCCACTCTGCGTCGAAACGCGTGCGACCGATCTTCACCCGCTCCGTACCGAGGAAACGGCCGCCCGAAGGCTGAGCCACGGTCTCGCGGCGCGGGATGGCGATGCCGGGAACGGAGCCCGTCGCCGCACGATCTTCCCGCGAAATGCAGGAGAATCCCATGGCGGCTAGGGGGACCGCACCGCTCGCTGCGGGAAGGGCAGGCGCGAGCGATGCGGCCCCTGCGGGCACAGCGGGAGTGCCGCCCGCATTCTGTTGCATCCGCATCCGTTCGAGCGCGCTGGGCTGCCCGCCCAGGATCGCTGCGCTCTTGCTCATGCCCGAAGCGATCTGCACCGGCGCGACGAAGGGCGAACGGATCGCCGGACGCGCCGGACAGTTCACCTGCGAAGCGCCGATCGCGGCGAGCGGCATTGCGCTCGGCACGGTCACCACCAGCGGGGCGGCCTCTGCCACGGCAGGCATGGCGCAAAGGCCAAGCGCGGTCGCAGCACGGATGAGAGGCTTCTTGAACATGCCCCCCGTTTGCGCGGGGAGGGACTAAGTTCGGGTTCGAAGGAAGGGTTACCAGCGCCCTAAGGGAGGTTGACGCGGGCCCCTCCAATCCTGCCTGCCGTGCGCCGCGCGACCCCTGCCAGCAGGCGATGCGAGGGTTAACGCGGTCTTGCCGCATCTCCGCGCAAGAGCCGCAAGCATGCTTAAATTCCTTGCCAGCGAGAAGGGCAGGGAGGCACCGCCTGTGCGCCCCCAAGGCCCGATTCGCATCACTCCATTGCGGCAAAGACCTCCGCAATTCCCGGCGGATCGCATTTAGCCCGCAGCCGCGCGATCGCCTCTTCCACGTCGAGGCTCAGCTCGAACACGCCCGCATCGTGCCCCACGTGCCGCCCGCCCAGCGAGCGGGTGAACTCGAGCGCGCTCGGATTGTCGGCGAGGATGCTGACGGCAAAGCCCGCAATCCCCTCGTCCCGCGCATCGAGCAGGATGGTGGCGGTCAGCAGCTTGCCGAGACCGAGTCCGTGATAGTCGTCGACGATGGCGACGGAGAACTCCGCACAATCCTCGTCCTCTTCGTGGCGAAAGGCGTGGACCGCGCCGATGGCGGGGCGGTCGGGCAGAGACATGTCGATCGCACCCCAGGCAAGGTGCGTGTGGCTGTCGGCATGGACCAGCCGCTCTATCACCCAGTCGGGCGGGGCCGCCGCGCCGGAGAAGAAGCGGAGATAGCGCGAACGCTGCGACATGCGCGCGATCCCGGCGCGCATCAGCTCGCCATCGTCCTCCGTAATCGTGCGGATGCAGACGGGCGTGCCGTTTTCGAGCGTTGTGTGGATCGACTTGCTGCTCATCCTCGCCCCTGCCGGTCGCGACCCGACGTGCGGGGGGACTATAGCGGCGCTTTGCCGCGCGGGGAATGGAGGGGGTTGGGAGAGGGTGTCCTGCTGCCCTGACGCTTCGATACATGAGGGCATTTTTGTCCGCCCTATCGCTTCGCTGCTTGAGGGCGGAAATCCTACTGGATGGAACACATGGAACACAGTCCATGAAGCGAAAAAAGCGCAGGCTTCAGCCGTTTTCGAGGGTGCGCTGCAGGAGAGGCGAAGCGGGCAGGACATGCCCGTTCACATCGCAAAATCGACCGAAGTAGGAAAATGAAGATGGCCCATGGAGGGGCAGCTTCAGGTCTGATTTTTTGCAGTCTCGATCATCTTGCGGACGGCCCGCTTGTCCCAGACGAAGACGCTCAGGCTTTTGGCGAGGGTGTCTTCATTGTTTTCCGCGAACGCAGGATCGCGAATTGCCTTTCCAAGCAGATCACCAGTGCTTGCGATGCGACCTTCCGGCAGATCTTTGTTTCTACGCTTCTCGATCATGCGCGCTGCTTCGATGTCCTCTGCTGCGAGCGCAGAAACGACGAGATAGAGTTGCAACAGGGGATCCGGCGACGGGTTCTGCTCGATCATCGAGGTCACAAGCTGTCGCGCATTCGAAGAGGTGACGATATTAGGACAAGCTGACGCATCTGCCTCCATTGCTGCGATTAGCGTCGGGTAAGAAATACCCTTTTCCTCGGCACGCTCGATGAAGAGTTTGGCTTCGTCGCAATTGCCTTCCGCCAATTCAACTTTTGCAGCGACGAAGTTCGCATATGGATTTCGGGGATCTGCATCGAGTGCCAGCTTCAATGATCGCCATGGAGCAGCCGACTTGCTGACAGGCTTGCCTTGATCGGCCAACTGCTGGAACCCGTTGAAAGCCCGTCTCGCCAACCAGAAAGACCGATAATCGCTATCCGGGAAATCTGCGAGGCAGCGATCCACAATGGTCGACGCATCACTTCCCTGCGTTCGCCTACCCTCAATCGCCAAAAAGCATTGATACCCAGACTTTGGTTGTCCGATGATCGTCTTGCGCTCTTCATTGGCAATGATGCCGTTCGGAGCAGTCAGGTAAACCAAGGCTGCTTGCAAGTCGTTCCGAAACTGGGATTCATTTTGAGGATCAACGTTGATCGTCCCGTTATAGAGAACGTCGTTCTCGCTATCTTCAAGCGCGAGATAGGCCTTGCTAACCCCGTCGCCGTCTGTGTCGAAGGTGATTGACAGAAGGTAGTCAGCATCTTTGCCAACGATTTGCTCGGTATAGGGTCGTGAAACCATCGAACTGGCAAGCAGTCGATCGGATAATCTCTTCGAAATTTCGACGAAATGATCGGTGTCGGCGCCGCTGCCTTGATCGTCGTTGACTGCTAGTTCGATCCGTGGCGGCTCCAACGATGCAGGCGCGGTTGCTCCCATATCGTCAAGCGCCTTGTAACCGAGATAGAAAACAACAGCGAGAAATGTCCCGACCGTGAGGATGAACAATTTTGCTCCTCGGTCGTCCTCTTCGTCCTCCGGATAACGGATGAAGCCATCTGGATTTGATCTCTTGCTTTCCTGATCGCTGTCGCGCCGTTTCAACGTCAGCAGATAGGCGTTATCTTCAAGGCCGACGATCATCCCGAACTTCGATCTGTTTCGGGAGTAATAGGCTTCGAGGTTTTTGCGAAGGCGAGAAATCTGGACACGTGGATAGCTATCGCTGGCGGCGTCGAAATCACTTGGCCGCGACAATCCATCGACTGCGATTTCGTATTGTGTTGGGGGCCGGCCGCCGTTGACGGTCCGTGCCAGCAAGAAGCGGAGCAACTGGCATTGAGCAGGTGCCCGCCTGAATGTCGGATCGGCAAGAATGCGCCCAACTTCGATGCGAAGTTGGTGCTCAAACCGAAAGTTTGGCCCCTGGTCCCCTGCCATTTTTCCTTAT
This sequence comes from Altererythrobacter epoxidivorans, assembly GCF_001281485.1. NCBI lineage: Bacteria > Pseudomonadati > Pseudomonadota > Alphaproteobacteria > Sphingomonadales > Erythrobacteraceae > Altererythrobacter > Altererythrobacter epoxidivorans. Next base: position 1,502,719 of record NZ_CP012669.1, on the reverse strand, counting down.
CGCGCCGTTAAGGTTCACTACGGTTGATTAACTTTGCGCGACGGTAGGGGGGTGACTTACGCATTGAAACTTAAGGTTTCCTGCAGGTGTCACCCGTGTAACGTTACATTGACGGTTTGATACTGCCTCCTCGGGTTAGTTACCGCGACAATCGGCGCATGGTCAGAAAGTGGTACCTTGTGCTTCTTTCGCTTGTGATGTGGTCCCTTCCACAAAATGCGACAGCGAAAGAGAGAGATGAGCAGAAGCGGACAGCGACCGCTTATGTTCAATCTCAGGTTCGAGTGCTCTCGGGGACGCGAGTTGGTTGGTCGCCAACAGACCCCGAGAGCCTCGAACTCCGCCATTCGGATCAGATGAACAACGTTTCGGTTAGCGTGCGGACGGTTGAAGTTGATGGCCGAGTTGTCCAGATACTAGCCGAGTTTCGCTAGGGATCGCCTTGGCCTCCCTTGACCAATCCCCCCAACAGCACTAAGTGCGCGCCAACCGAAGCGGGTTTCGACTCGCCTTGTGTTCAATAGAGCTGAACATTGCCGGTCATGTCCCGGGGGCCAGTCGCTGTTGCGGCATGGCTCTTTTCTATTGGGGCGATCCTCTGAAAACGAGGAACGCTTTCGGGGCAGCCGTCAAAGTAACCCGGTGGCCGTGCTGGCCGATGGGTGGAGCGTTTCAGGCTCGCGCGAAAATGCCCCTTCCGGTGCCACGGCATCGCTTGGCGCTGGCGCGATCCCGCACATTCCACCCGGCACCAGCATCGTTCCACCAGATCAAACGGTGAAGAGTACTTATGCCGACTATCAACCAGCTGGTCCGCAAGGGCCGCACTCCGCAGAAGACCAAGTCCAAGGTCCCTGCGATGGAGCAGAACCCGCAGAAGCGTGGCGTTTGCACCCGCGTCTATACCACGACGCCCAAGAAGCCGAACTCCGCACTTCGCAAGGTCGCCAAGGTGCGCCTGACGAACCAGCGCGAAGTCATCTCCTACATCCCGGGCGAAGGCCACAACCTGCAGGAGCACAGCGTTGTGCTCATCCGCGGCGGCCGTGTGCGCGACCTTCCGGGCGTTCGTTACCACGTCCTGCGCGGCGTACTCGACACCCAGGGCGTCAAGGACCGCAAGCAGTCCCGTTCGAAGTACGGCGCGAAGCGTCCGAAGTAATTTAGGCGCGGGAAGGCTCATTCGCATCACCCAGCCACCGAACCAGGTGGCTTCTGGGTGGTCGGCCAAAAGGTCGAGAACGCGGAGCGGGCTGGAGCCGCAAGGCATCACGGAGGTGGTGCCGCACTCCGAAGGAGTTAAACGAAATGTCACGTCGTCGTCGTCCCGAAAAGCGGGTCATCCTGCCCGATCCCAAGTTTGGTGATCAGGTCCTGTCGAAGTTCATGAACAACCTCATGCTCGACGGCAAGAAATCCACTGCAGAGCGCATCGTCTATGGCGCGCTCGACACCGTCGAAACCAAGGCGAAGGCCGATCCGGTCCAGCTGTTCCACGATGCCCTGAACAACGTGAAGCCGCAGGTCGAAGTCCGCAGCCGCCGCGTCGGTGGTGCGACCTACCAGGTGCCGGTCGAGGTTCGCCCCGAGCGTGCCCAGGCGCTGGCCATCCGCTGGCTGATCAGTGCCGCTCGCGGTCGTCCGGAAACCACCATGGCTGCCCGTCTCTCGGGCGAGCTGCTGGATGCGGCGAACAACCGCGGCAATGCCGTCAAGAAGCGCGAAGACACGCACCGCATGGCGGACGCCAACCGCGCCTTCTCGCACTACCGCTGGTAAACTTATCGAGGGGGCTGCCCCTCATGGAGACTTAACATGGCACGCGAATATCCGCTTGAGCGGTACCGCAACATCGGCATCATGGCCCACATCGATGCCGGCAAGACCACCACGACCGAGCGTATCCTCTACTACACCGGCAAGTCCTACAAGATCGGCGAAGTCCACGACGGCGCCGCTACCATGGACTGGATGGAGCAGGAGCAGGAACGCGGTATCACCATTACCTCGGCTGCAACGACCACCTTCTGGACCCCCGAAGATCCGACCATGGATCCGCGTTCGGCTCCCGAAGACCTGCGTGCAGACATGCCGAAGTACCGCATCAACATCATCGACACCCCCGGCCACGTCGACTTCACCATCGAAGTCGAACGTTCGCTGCGCGTGCTCGACGGTGCGGTTGCCGTGTTCGACGGCGTTGCCGGCGTTGAACCGCAGTCCGAAACCGTGTGGCGCCAGGCTGACAAGTACGGCGTTCCGCGCATGTGCTTCATCAACAAGCTCGACCGTACCGGTGCGGACTTCTACTACTGCGTCCAGTCGATCATCGACCGTCTCGGCGCGACCCCGCTGGTGCTTTACCTGCCGATCGGCGCGGAAAGCGACCTCCAGGGCGTTGTCGACCTCGTCAACAACCGCGGCATCGTATGGCAGGCCGAAGACCTCGGCGCTAAGTACGAATTCGTCGACATCCCGGCCGACCTTGCCGACAAGGCTGCCGAATATCGCGAAAAGCTGATCGAGACCGCCGTCGAACAGGACGACGATGTCATGGAAGCTTACCTCGAAGGTAACGAACCCGACGTCGCAACCCTGAAGCGCCTGATCCGCAAGGGCACCATGGCGCGTGACTTCGTTCCGGTTACCTGTGGTTCGGCATTCAAGAACAAGGGCGTCCAGCCCCTGCTCGACGCAGTCGTCGACTACATGCCGTCGC